>NZ_QXCO01000004.1:0-256901 GCF_003458115.1 Bacillus sp. ISO11
CTAAGCTTACTTCACCACAAACCTAGTCTGACTACACCCATCCTTCTGCTTCGTTACTTCTAATACAGCTGGCATTGCGTTTTTCAGCTCTTGAACGTGTGAGATGACACCGATAAATCGGCCTGATTTTTGTAAGTCAATTAAGGCATCTACCGCTTTCGTTAACGATTCTTCATCTAATGAACCGAACCCTTCATCGATGAACATCGTTTCGATGGAAATACCGCCTTCATATGCTTGAATGACATCTGCCATTCCTAGCGCTAGGCAAAGTGATGCGTTAAATTTCTCTCCACCGGATAGTGTTTTTACATCGCGTGTTTGGCCAGTGTATGCATCGTACACAGAAACCGCTATACAAAAGGCTTTGTGGAGGGCGTTTGATAAGGATTTTTACACAAAGTGTGACCGCTAGTGTGACCGCTAGCACAGTAAAATTTATATAATAAATTGTTACAGGACAAGAGTTTATATCTTCCTTTAACTAGCGTAGGGATTCCTGCGCTTTTTATTTTGATCAACGAAGTTAGCCTACTCTCTCTATCTCTTACACTTCCAATATAAGATTTGAGAATTTTACGTAATAGATTACGATTAACCGTATCATAACATAATTAATCGACCTAATATGTACCGTTCGTTTTAACGAGAGTATTATCAGTAAAATTTAGACTTATAACGTATTTCTACCATCCTATTGTGTCAATATCTATCCTATTTTCCGATTATACTTACGCATACGCTCTCGTGCTTGTCTCTTACGCACCCCGTCACGACATCCGTCACAGTATTTAGCTCGATTGCCTTTAGCGATAAAATAATCGTTACACACCTCGCATACCTTACCGCTCCGACCTTCGTTAAAGTACAATGCGTATAATTCTTTATCAGCCGGTAATACGTACGTTTCAAAGTATCCACAGCGTTTGCTTTCGAATTTTACTTCTTTATCGCGATAATACATCGATTGTAGGAACGGGCATTTCGCCTGGTAAACACAATTACCTTCTTTCGGAGTGTAACAAGCGCACGTTTCCCTTACTAATCGTTTGACTTTAGTTTCTGCTCTCATAATATCGCTTCCTTTCATTTGTACCCAAATAAAAAACGACGTGCCCTTCCGTAATGGAAAGACACGCCTTAATAATTACTTAAAGTATTCTTCTAAATTTATTCCATTAAAAACTAGCAAGCTACCGCCCTCCTTTAAAATACTTCTCTACGTCTTTTAACCGCTTCTTGCTCGCCAGTAATATCATCAACAAATCTTGAAAACTCCTGCTTACCTATTTGTATATTAATATTCGCCGGTTCCTTATTTCTAGACTGTTGGTTTTCGTATTGACTCGGTTTATACATGTTTGGTGTAGGTTTAGCTGATTGATATGCACCTAACCCGCTTACTCCTCTCGGTATGGAAGCACCTGTATCCACCGCTAACATTTCCGGTTTCATCCAGTCCGCCATCTGTTGCGTCGTACGTTGCACCGAACTTTTCATTCCGTCAACACCGTTAATCCAACCCTGCATCATGTTTACGCCGATCATGTCGCGCATCCAACGTGAAGGAGAGTGAATCGAGAACAGTCCGGTAAGCTTGTCCTTAATACCGTTACCTATCTCGGTTACCTTGTCCCAAATACGAGATGCCATCGAAGTTATACCATTTAACATACCTTCCATGATGTTCTTACCGATATCCAATAGGTTAATCCCTTTTAAGAACGAGATGATCTTATTCCATATATTTGATATCGTATTAGACATCGCATCTAAGATACTAGACGTTGCGGAACTAGCTGCATTCCAACCCGCAGAAATGATATTCCCTACTGCTGAAATTACTGATGAAATCACATTACGTATTCCCTCGAATATAGATTTGACTACATTCCATACCGCATTTAATACACTATAGAAAATCGATTGGACTAAATTCAACCCGTTACGTACGATTACACCTATTAAGGAAATCGCTCCATCGATAATGCTTTTAATCAACGACATTACATTTGACGTAATTCCCTTAACCGCATCCCATGCGCCACTCCAATCACCTTTCAATATAGACGTAAATAGTTTGATAATGTTCGTGATGATGCCGATAACAGATTTAATAACACCCATTACCGCTGGGAATACCGCCTGCACAATTTGTAAAATGAATTGAATCGCTGGAATTAATACACCTTTAATAATCTCGGCTGCACCTTGTAACAATGCTGAAATTATAGGAATTACAGCCTGAATAATTGCTTGAATTACCGGAAAGACCTCTTGCACCGCTTGTAAAATAAGCGGAACTACAGTCGTAGCAACTATCGTTATAATTTCCCCGAACAACTTAATAACTTCTATGATTATAGGAATAGCCGTCTCAATAATCGATTGAATGATAGGAAATACCTCTTGAACAACCGTAAGTATGACCGGTATCATCTCTTGCGCTACAATTACAAGAATCTCACCGAAAGTCTTTATAAGCATTACCCATATACCAACCGATGCTTGGATAACGTTTAATATTGTCGGGAACACTTCTTGTGCTACTTGTGAAAGCATCGGCATTACTTCAGCCGCCAATTCTGCAAACATCTGAGATAACTCCTGGACTACTTGCGTAATTGCAGGCATAATTTCAATCGTTGTATCAGCGAATAGCTTCATTAAATCCGTAACCATAGGCATGATTAATTGAATGTTTTCTCCGAATAGCTTAAATAAATCCATTGCTACCGGCATTACTTGTTTTACAACGTCTCCAAAAAGACTCATAATAGTCGAACCTAACTCGCCAAACGCTGCGCCTAACTCTGCAAATGCTGGCTGTAGCGATGCGAAACTTTCCATGATGACTTGACCGGTTTTTTGAAACTCCGGTGCTAAAGGCGCGAATGCATCGATAAAACCTTGCGCTAGTGAAGTAATTATCGGCATGATGACGGAAGCGACCGTGCTAAACACACTTTGAATCGATTCCCACGCTGACATTAACGCTGCTTTTGCCTGATCATTCGTATTCACAAGTTTAAAAATCGTAGCGCCTAATGAAGCAACAATAGCGATAACCCAACCGATAGGGCCAGATACACCTAAAAACGATAATCCCAAACGTACGATTAGCGGTGTTAATGTAGCGATTGTGTTACCGATTGATGAGAACGATGCTTTTATAAAATCTACAACTGGTGAAATCGCTGCTCCCATACCTGAAAACTTAGCGATTAATCCTTCAATAGCTGAACCGAAAGCTCCACTTATACTCTGACCGATACCGCTTAGCTTAGCGGTTACGGAACTAAAAAAAGCACCTATCGCAACGCCCATCGCTGTAAATTTAGCGGGGATAGTTGCAAGATACGCACCAAATGAGTCAAACACCGCTTTCATAGATTCCACGGCTGATATAGTTGTAGTTTTAATCGATTCCCAAGCGCTATTTACTGCGTTACGGAACGTTTCATTATGTTTGTAAAGTTGAACTAGTGCTGCTCCTAGTAGAGAAAGAGCTGCGATTACAATACCAACTGGCCCTAAAAGCGCACTGATTATAGTACCTAGGATAGTTATTCCTTCAACTAGTACGCTGATAAGTGAACCTAACTTACCTATCACTAGAAATAACTTTCCGAATACAAGTAAGGTGGCTCCTATAGCATTTATCATTATCCCAAATGCCGTAGCAACTACTAAAAATGTAGCTACAGATACCGCTGAGATAGCTACTACACTTTGCATAGTCCCTGATAAATTAGCGAACCAGTTAACCAAACTAGTAATTGAATTAGCAACAGCTTCTATAGCGGGGCCAAGCGCATCTACAAATAGTTTAGAGTTAGCGTCTATAGCAGACTCCATCATCTTAAGCGCGCCGGCCCAACCTTCGAGCATCGAGTCGGCTGCCTTTTTCGAAGCACCATCCGATTTAATAAGAGATTGCGTTAATTTATCGATTTTCTCCGGGCCTGCTGAAACAAGTGCCATCATACCAGAAACAGCTTCTGTACCGAATATCGTAGCTAACGCTGCACCTTTTTGAGCGCTTGTCATTCCGTCCATACCTTTTTGTAATTCACCGATAATTTGAGAGAGTGACTTCATATTACCGCTACTATCAGTCGTAGTAACACCTAATTCTTTCAACATATTTGCCGCTACTTTCGGCGGTTTGACTAAACGGAGCATTGCCGATCTTAACGCTGTACCGGCCGTCTCACCTTTGATACCAGCATTAGACATGATACCGACGGATGCTGCAAGTTCTTCCATTCCAATACCCAACTGTGCTGCCGGACCTGCCGCGTACTTAAAGGCATATTGCATATCGTACACGCCTGCGGCGGTTGCATTTGCTGCTTGAGCGAGGACGTCCGCTACGTGCCCACTATCCTTCGCTTCCATACTAAATGCGTTTAATGCGGAAGTTATCGTATCGGCTACCATACCAAGGTCCTCGCCCGACGCTGCTGCCGCTGATAAAACACCAGGTAATGCATCAGTTGCTTGCACTGCTTCGAATCCTTTCGCCCCTAGTTCCGCATACGCAGCGGCTACTTCTCTTGTCGAATAAACAGACGTTTTTGCCATGTCTAAAATATCGGATTTTACTTTGGTGTAAGAACCCCCCGTTAGTACTGCTGCTCTCCTCGTTTGGCTTTCGAACTCTCTCGCATCATTTATCATTCTGCCTAGAAAAAATCCGGAAGCGGCGGCGGCTGGTGCAAAAGCATTTTGTGCTACCTGTCCTGCTTGTTGTACTCGGTGTCCCACTTCTTGAACTCGACTACTTACCTTCTGAAAAGTATTTTGCCATGGACTCATATTCGGTGGTGGAGGCGGAGTCATATTTCGCATTTGACTGTTCAATTGTTGTACGTGTTGACCCGCGCTTTGAACTGCGGAATTCCAACCACTCATATTAGGCGTTGGTATATTTATTGGTTGATTCACCGCCTGATGGAAGTTACGTATTGCTTGTGTTGCTTGTTGCATACCCCGTTGTAGATTAGATATATCTGCTAAAAGTTGTACCTCAACGCGATTAACCCCCATACCTATCTACTCCCAAGTTTTTTATATGATTGGAAATTAGATTGCAGCCCCTGGGATTTTACAAACCTTCGTAATGCTTCTAATTCAGCAAGTTCTTCGCTTAGTGCTAGGTTTAGTTTTCCGAATTTTTCTGCTTCGCGGCCAAACAGTTGTAGTAACATGCCTATATAATATTTAGTTTCAGGTGCTTCCGCTGTTTTAGTTAATTTATCCACTAATTTCTGGATTTCTTTTAAACTTTGTTCTGTTGTAATCATATAATCTCTCCTCATTTTTTGTTTGTTCATTTGAATTTATAATAGAAAAAGACCGATCGCTATAGTAAACGATGGTCTCCCTATCTCCAGATGATTGATTTCCTACGTATACGTTACACGCCTCTCTATAAACTTCTATCTTCTCCATATTGTTTAACCTCGTTCCAACCTAATATCAGTCAAACGTAAATCAAACTCATTACATACTCCGGTAATTTCTTGCATTACTTCATGTATCGTATCCACAATCTCAAATTTGAATCGAGAGAAAGCATTATTACGAATGATTTCACCAGTAGCTTTATCAAAGACATGCCAATTTACTGCTAGTCCAGCTACAGGGTGACTTCTTAGGAAAATAATTGCCATTACCTCTTTCATTTAATCTCTCCTATCACACTGTTTTTACGGATTAATGCATCGTTTGCTAATAACCGAATCTCGTTTCGTTTGTTACCCAACATAGGGACATGTTTAATAAAAACCTCAGCGCCAGTTAAACTCTCGATTTCTTTTCGGTAATATCTATTGCGAATAAGATGAGGTAAGTCAGAACAAAATATAATTTGTGTAACGCCTTCCGGAACTTCTTTTGACAATCGTTTTAATAACCACTTGATACACTTCCTCATTGAATTCACTTCCGTATCATTGATGTAAAGACTCGCTACCTTGTACGGAATGTAAATACGTTTTGCTTCATCATCGAAGTTTAAAAAGTCTATCGCTGCGCCTGCGATGTATACTCCGTTTTGAATACGTAAAGCTGCAAAATCGATTATCATTTTATCTGATTTCATGCAAAAACCACCTTTTCTATCGCTTTCAATTCTTCCAATCTAGCGTCCGTTAAGTTAAACGTGCGGATTAGTTTTACTTTTAACGAACTAGAAACCGGACGATACTCTGTCTCAACATTAGCAATCGTAGTTAATCCTACGCCCAATGTTTTTGCAAAAGCTTCTTGTGTTAATCCCTCATCAAAACGAATTAAACGAACCAACTTGCCATCGATTTTCAATCCAATTCAACCCCTTTCTTATAAACTTTTATTTTTTCATTCCAAAACTTCACATTGAAGGTAAAAGAAAAAAACGCTCCACTAAGGAAGCGCCCTCTAAATGCTTGCAAAACGAATGCGTTAAAAACTAGAACAATTAGTTTATATAATAACGACCATAATTACTTACAGTCGGTACTACCTCAAAATTTGATTGGAATTTCTCATATAATGGGATACAAAACGTACTAAAAATTAGTAGTCTCCTCAATACGTATAACCGCAAAACGGTATGAAATACAATAGTCAAACGATAAATAATTTCATAGTATCTACATTACTTATAGATAACTAAAGAAGTAGAAAGCAATAGATACAGTGATTAAAATTTCCCATCATAAGGTATAGGTAACTGAGAGGGTAAAAAATAGTAGTCTTCCCGAAAAAAATTAGTATCACTTACTAGGATAACTGAGCCATCAAAAATTAGATGTATTTCTCACTATTCCTGATACAGTATTACGTATTTGTTATTACCCTAATCCATTTTTGATTATCTTTTTATATCCCCTCATGATGCATAGATAATTAACGATATAAATTAGTACTACTTTTTATAAACTTCTTCCTCTCTCACCTTATAGGTGCGTAAAACGACATTTTGGAAGTTATAAGTTATAATTATTTTACCAAAAGTCTATCCCCTTTATAGGTGTCTAAAACACCATTTTGTGCTAGTATTTTTAGAAAAAAATTACTGTGCGTACCTTAAAGGGGTATATAAGCCAAAATTACAAGTTAAAAAATAAAAATAATCCCTTCTCTTCATACTAAAGGTGTGTAAAACGGCATTTTAGACGTTATAATTTAAAACTCTTTTCGTTTTACACCTCGTATTTAGCCCATTCTTTCAATAATCGACGCATTCGACTAGACGGTAAGTACAATTTTATCGGTTCACCATTTCGTATTCTCGAACGCCATACCCACTGTAATAAATCGGAGACTGCAAGCATTTCTTCGTCCACTTTAACGCCATGATCCCCGAAAAATGAACCCTCCATCGGATTAAGAAAACGATTAAATACATAGGCTAACGCACTTTTATTTGCATACTCGTTTGTAGCACGCATGTTACATGGAATAAACCCTTTCGTATACCCCTTGCCGCTTAAATCTACTTTCTTTTCCTTAAGAGTTGTCCATAGAATTTCTCCAGCTTTAGCTTTAGTAACATTTCGAAAGTAGTTATAAATATTCTTCTGAATATTTTCGAGTAATTCATCGTTTGCCCGTCTTAGCCACGTAGAACTTAATGCGTTGTCCGCAGTAGCAAAATCATTTAGTTTACCCTCGTATAAATCGATTAATTCAAAGATTCCTTGTCTTCCTTCATTTTCACGTTTGTACTTTATTAATTCGTAATCGGTACCGTTATACTTAACCGCCTTATATTCGCATTCCATCTTATGTAAATCGTAGTAGTATCGTTGTATCTGCCCTTTAAACAAGTACGTCATTACAAATACTTCATCGAATGTTTTAAACATTTGCGGAGGAAACGACCATATTAACCACCTACCACGATGGTAGAATAGATTTCCAGCGTTCGCCAAGAGTTTAATATCGTAGAATCGACCGCTAACGTACTCGTTATAGATCCACCGTACTTTATTATCGATAACTTTTACGTATTCAAGGTCAAGTAGCGCTTTTATGTCGTGATTGTTAATACTCGCTTTTTCAATTACGTTCATCACCTCGTCCAGTATCAACGTATAACCCGCTCCTTTGAGAAGTTCGATAAGTTCATCATCAGCCATCTGAAAAAGCGAGTGAGTCGCTACGATATCTTTGCCACTAACAATTAATTCTTTTAAACTACGTAACTTACGCCCTTCCTCATTAGCATTGTTTGGTTCTGCAAAACTACGATTGGTAACCGCCTTTTTAATCCGCTCAACCTCATCTAAATATGGTGTAATATATATGAATTTTTTATACGATGGACTTTCGTTGATATGTTGTATCGCCCAGCTCGTTTTCCCGCTACCCATAATCGAATCAATAACCGTTATTTTCTCCATGCAATCATCCCTCCGTTTAATTGCTACATCATTCCGTTACTACTTTCCGAAGAAAAAAAGTGCTAAACCGACCTCATAAACGTTGATATGACGCGGTTTATAAGCCCTCACCCTTAAAGAGAAGTATATAAAAGTGCTAAAGTAGTTAAACCCTGCATCCGCCTTTTCCGCTACGCTCCAAAGCCGTCTGCTACTATCTAATTCCTTCGCCGATAATATATTAAGTACATAATCGAAAATATATAAAGGATAGGGCGACAAGTGTAGGCGATAGCCGGAACCGAAGTCGCAAGGTTTTAATCTTTTAATAGTAAATCTATATACGGATTAAAAAGTACACACTCAACGAGTAATTATTACCCATTGGATTGGCGTGTTACAGATATACTAAGTTAGACTCCCGTTAGATACTTTTACGCAAATTTTTTTATGACGTTTAACTCCTACACTAAATAAGACGCATGACTTATCCTTTTCGCACAAAAATCCTGGATAAATTTTCGGTTATATTAAAAAAATCGTGTAAATTTTTCATTCCGCACAGTTCCTAATCACATAAACGCAAAAAAACACGCGTATAGGCTGCGTGTGTTTAAATCGTTATATATATATATAATTGCCGTCGTTGTTTTCGTCTTACCTTGCCTGGGTGTATTTTTCGACCAGTTGCCGCTGGTTTAATTCTCTCCTTCTAGTACCGCTTCAATAAATTCTAAGGCGCTCATTTCGTGTATATTTTCGATTTCTGCTTTACATTGAATTTCGGCCGATTTATAACTATCTGAATCGTAAATCGTTAACTCTTTTTTGCCGCGTTCGTACAAAGGTATTTCTCGGAAGGTTATGTTCTCTCCGTTAAACTCGTAATATACAGAATCCGATAACAAAAACGCTTCATACTTCGATTCTTTTAATCCATCTACATCTTGATAATGAAAATTAACCGTTATTTTCTCCATTTTCGTTTCCCCCTTTTATTTATAGGCCGATGACGAAAAGTCACATGCAATCATAAGGCGCCAACCTTAAGGCTCCATGCCACCTTAACGCACCACTTCGGTCGATTATTCACCTGCCTGCCTACCGCAGGCGAACGGCTACGACTCACCTTTTCGAAATTTTATAAGACGTACGCTATGAATAAATCAAGCAAAAACAACGTTCCGCCTACTCCGAAGACTCCGTAATACCAGACACGATCAGATAACGTCTCAAGACCGAAGTAACGATTTAGCTTTGCGAACATTTTCAGCGCCTCCATTAATGTAAACCCTTTGTGAGCGTTGTGATTTTCAATAAGAATTCGATAGCGTTCATGTTACTAATCTCTTCTAAGTTAAGTCCGTAGTCATTGACTGAACCTTGCAAATCGAGTATCTCTTCATCTAGAACTATGTCGCCTGTTTGATCGTAGTGAAACTTGTTGATAGATAAGCCAGCTTCATAAACACTAAGAATTAATGTATCACTGATTTTCAGCCCCTTTTCGGTGAATATAGCGGTGCTGCCGTCGTGATTCTGAATAGTTACTTTTACATTTACCTCTTCGAGATTTTTTAGATTCATTTCGTTTTATCTCCTTTCAAAATTCCGATTTTCGTAATTACAAACTTAGTATAATTCCGATTTTCGTAATTTTCAAGTGTTATTTTACGATTTTCGTAATTTAATTTATACTTAAAATAAAAAAGGAGTTTTAACCTATGGAGATTAAGGTGTTATTAAAAGAACAATTGGAAAAACGAGGATTATCCCAGAAGGATTTGTCTGAAGCAACCGGGGTAAGAGCAGCGACTATTCACGATCTGTATCACAATAAAAGCAAGCAACTTCCTATAAAGGCTATCGAAAAAATTGCTACTGAATTACAAATTGTAGATATTAGAGAACTTATTATTTTGAAAGAATCGAACCAATCGGACGCTGAATAGAGCGTTCTTTTTTATGGAAACTTCCCGACGTCGGGAACTATGGAAAGGATACGTCACCGGAGTCCGAAATAGGTATCATTTTGGCAACACGTTTTCTAAATAGGTATTTATTTGGTCACATGAAGAGATATGCGGTCTAAAGGATACCTTTTCGAAGTGCTAACGTAAATTCTATGGTCAAATATCGAGAGAATTGTCTAGGAATTTAGCGGTATATATATAAAGTAATACAAATACCTAAAGGAAAATATAGATAATTTTTGGTATAATTATACTTGCAAAAAATTCAGGGGAGTGAATCCATGAGTTTAAATATGTATTTAGAAGAAGTACAAAGCCAAACTCAAAGTATGAATGCTGTATGTACCGCTACCATTCAAGGTATGGAACAAGCTATTCAGTCGATTGATGTTTTTACCAGTGATACCGTTCTACAAGGGCAAAGTTACGATAGTGCAAAAGCATTTTTCGCAGAAACTTTTCGCCCTTTAGCACAAGGAATCATTTATTTATGTGAAGAATTAATCCGTCAGAACGATGCCTTTCCAAGTCAATTTCAATCACAAGTAGCTCAGGCAGATGTAATTGAACAAGAAATATTAGAACAAATTCGAGAAATTGACCGAATGATAGCAAGTACAGAAGCGCTCAACCAAACTATGCCGATCCCAGGTATGGACGCTATGGCGAATCTTTTTATTGCCATGAGGCACAAACTTCAAGAAAAGTTAGAACACCTGTATGAATTCAATCAAACGTCTAGTAATAATTATGCTACAGCGATTCAACTAGCAGCTAGTATTGCGGCAGGTCTTGCCGAAGTTCAAAGTGGAAAAGGTTTTAGTCCCGCAAGTGGTACATTTAGTACGCAAGGGTTGAATATGGAGTGGACTACTTCTATTCAAGCGATTACAGAAGCTAGGGAACGTCAAGCGGACAATATTGTAACTAGCGATTTATCATCAGATGGTAATATCGAAGAAGGTACAATGTATGATACCCCCCCTGAAAAATCTATGCTTAGAAAAGTTTGGGACGGTATATACGTTGGTTCTGGGCAAGTTATCGGAGAGATTGTAGAAGGATTCAATTCACTAGACGATACAGTAACAAAAGAAAATATTAAGTATGCTATAGGTCATCCCCTAGAGACAGCCTCTATTGCGTGGAATACTTTTTCTGATTCATTTATGAATGATTTTTGGCATGGAGATGCTGAAAGGCGTACACAATGGGGAACACAGATTTTTATGGAACTTGGGTTAGGATGGATTGGGGATAAAGGAGCAAACAAAATTGGAAAAGTAACTTCCCTTGGAAGCACTGTAAATTCAGCAAGATTTTCAGAGAATATCCCTTCTATTTCAAGTCAATTACCATTGAAAGACCGATTTGCTTTTGCTGGCGGAGACAGTTTGCGGTCTAGATTTGATACGCCAGATTTTAGAGCAGTTGAGGAAAAGTTATCGACCTATCAATTTACTAGAGATGAAAATATTCTTAATGTAAAACCTGGTGATAGCAGTCCGCTTACTCCAGGAGGCGGACTAGAAGCGCATAAAGCTAGAGGTGGACATTTAATCGAAAGACACGTAGGAAAAACAGATGAAGAGTTGTTGCAAAGATTACAGAATGATTCTAGAATAACAGGGGCATCAACTTTTACTGATAGGGCTACCGCTGAGAAAGTAGCTAATGCTACCCTCAGTGACCCTAATAACCAACGAATTATTAGAGATTGGTTAAATAATCCCCGAAGCCGTTCTACGATAGCGTTGGATTATTATAATAATGATATTATTGGGCGTGGAGTACGGAGAGGGGCTACAACAGCTCATGATATGAAAAATGCCAAAATTGTCTTAAAAAAAGACGGCAATGGAAATTTCATTTTAACAGGTTATCCAGTTGACTAATAGGAGGAAAGAAATATATGCTATTAAAAAAAAATCCAGAAAATCCGGTTTATCAGTTCTTAGCAGCAACATTTCATCAAGATACATTTTACGAAGAAGCACTCCAAGAGTTACTTGAAGAAGAAAGTACGGAATATTTACAAGACGCTATTATTTTTCTAACTGAATTTATTCAAAGTGATTATAGTGATAAAGAAAAAAATGAGTACATACAGTTTTCAGCAGATGGGATATATTTTGAAGGATTAGAAATAACACCATTAGAATGGCTTGAACAAACAGTTAAAACGCTAAAACAAGCATTAAAAAACACTTAATAAAAAAAATCGACCGCCCGTAATAGGCGGTCTTTTTACGTCCGATTAACGTACTTCCATATACGAATTACTAGCCATAATGTAATACGTATTCCCTTTCGAATTGTGCACGCGGTATTGAGGCGAACCGTTTACGTCAACTTTGGCGTCTATATTACACGTTTTAAGGCCGTTTTTCCTAGAGTATTATCAGCGAAATTGAGTATGTACATGCGAAGTTGTATAAATACCTTCCAAACAGCTTATATACTTTAAAACGTAGAGTAGTATCTAGGGGTTAGAGCTGAAGTTTTAAATTTTGCACGGATTTTGCAAGCACCTGGTGAAGCATAATCCCGAAAACCTCCCCCGCCCCTAAATAAAAAAGCGAGTATACTTACCGACTATAATTTTGCTTCATATTCTTTTACTAGTTTATAAAACGTCGTCTTCCCTACTTCCGCCTCATTCATCGCTGCTACGGCCGTTATTTCTCCAGCTTTCCATCGTTTATATGCATCCATAAAATTATCTGTAATCGTTGCTTTCGGTCTGCCTAACTCTTTCCCTTGCTTACGTGCGTTGGATATCCCCTCAGCTTGCCGTATACGTATCTTCTTACGCTCTTCTTCGGCTATCCACGATAGTATTTGTAGTACCAGGTCAGCCACGAACGTACCGACACTATCCTTATACTTCGTCGTATCTAGTAACGGCATATCTATTACGATGATGTCTGCTTGTATCTCTTGCGTTATCTCGTTCCATTCTTTTAGTATTGCGTCTTTATTGCGTCCTAGCCTATCAAGCGAATGAACGTATAATATATCCCCTTTACGTAACACACGCTTTAGTATCTGATATTCTGGTCGGTCGAAGTCTTTACCGCTTTGCTTATCTACATATATGTCACGCTCGGAAATCCCTAACTTCTTTAACGCTTCTAACTGTCTGCCTTCGTTCTGATCCTTAGCGCTTACCCTAACGTACCCAATCTTTCTACTCTCCGCCATTCCCCTTACTCCCTTTCCTTCATGTTTGACTCGATTGTAAAATGAACATTCGTAAAAGTCAACAAAATAAACGAACGTCCGTAAATTGATTTCTAATATTAAACGAACGCCATTTCACCTAATAATCGACCTATTATCGATGGTTCGTAAAGGTATACTTTTATGAACGGAGGTAACGGACGGCTGGGTTGAAGTTTTCAAGGCACGTCTCTTCCGAAGGGGTGAAGCTGATGAAATCGGAAGTATTAAGAAAGGCGCTAAACGAGTTTCTTCTATATATAGGCGAAAAATGACCCACTTCCGAAAATTCCAGGCGGGTGTGTGTAAGACGGCGGAGACTGATAAAATGTAAACCGTTGTAAACTACCGTAATCAATCTCTTCTATATATAGTGTTGAATTAAGCCGCTTTACACTTACGTTAAAAGTTTCGGAATGGCTGTATATAACAAGCCGAAAGCTGGCGAAATGGGAAGCGTTGGGAAATCGATATTTTAGTTATTTCTATATATACGAAGGAAAACAGCTACTTCCCATCGTTAGATATTACATTAGTTACGATGCACGATTTCCGTGCGTGGGAGAAATTATCGAAAAGGTGAGATTCAGAGGGTGGACGCGCGTCACGAGCGTTCGGCTGGTAATATGAATATGTAACGTAATGCATAACGATGAGAGTTCGCTTATTTGTTCAGTTATGTTAGGTTTACGTGGATTTATTCGAGTGTATGAACGATTCGGGAAACATGCACCGGTGCATGAATTACCAACCACAATGTCCTTTCTATATGAATTAACGTCATACTCCGACGAGGAACTCGAGAAAGCGCGCGAAATGCCGGACGGATCAACAAACAGATTTATTCAAGCATTTAAAGAATCGATTTCGACATTGTCCTTTCTATAAGCGGTCTTTTTTGCGTGCTTTTTGTATGATAGAATTAAATAATATTAATTGGTATTTATGTCTGCGGGAGGGAAAATCACTTGGAAATGACAAACAAAATAAATAAACACTTTGATTTTATGTGTGAATTTTTTAGTGATATGGAAAATCAAGAACCGTTATATATTTTTATTAAAGGTCATTTATATTTAGAATCAATAATGAACAAAATGCTTGTAGATTATTTTCCGAATACCCCTAAAATGAATATATTTAATTTTTCTCAAAAACTAGAACTAATAAGAAGTATTGGTTTTATTGAATTAGAAACGTACCAAGCAATTTCAAAAGTAAACCGCTTAAGAAATAGACTAGCACATGATTTAAAAATGGATTTAGATGAAGGAGTAATAGAGGATATTATTAACTTACTCCCCAAAAATGTTAAAAAACATATATTCCAGAGGATTAAAGGAACCTCAGAAACTAAAGTAAAAAGTTTATTTTGGGGGTTATTTAATTATTTATTATTTAATTTAGAGTATCCACATTTGAGCTTTTATCTAAAGGATAAATCATTTAGTTTTATTAAAGATACATATAATAAAAAATAGATAGGTGTAATAAACAAGATAACTTTTTTGTAAAATATCACTAATTACTCCCCTTGCCAGCTATCAATTATAGGAAAACAAAAAAGGCCGCCAATTAAGGTAGCCTCTTTTTAATAACCGTACTCCTGGCAAATATCACTCGCCTTTATTGCCCTCGCTCTTTGATTTTCAAAAATGCATCTAGCGCAGCTAACATTTGATAGAACATCCATGGATAATAAATTTCTTTATCATAATCCGTTTTTTGTTTAGCATTGTTATGGCGTAATTGGAAGTTGTTTAATAGATTAAAAATATCGCTCGTATCTGCTTTAGATAGTGATGCCTTCATTTCATCACGAAGGGGCTCCATTATATTACCTAGACGGATTAACGCGTCTTTTTTATCGTCTAGTGTTGCTCCATATTTAAGGAATTTTTGTTTAGCTTCACTAATATCAGTATAGATATCTGAATCATCGTATTCTTGTGCTAAAAGATTTGATAATCCATTATCCACTAATTCACGCACATAGCCTTCATCAGTCAATTCCCAACATTTCCCATAACTGTTAAGTATTTTGTTTATACGCTTTCTATACTCTATTTTTCCGTCGCCATCAGAAAAAGGATCATTATCGTTAACATATGTATAAAACATCTCTATTAAAGTAAATATTTGAGATTCTTTATATCTGATACCGTAATCTACTGGCAAGAGTCCTTTATATCCAGTTTTAGAAAAACAAAAAACATCCATATTATCCCCACAAATACCTGAATGGAAACCTCCCCAGCTATCTTTTCCGCCATAGAATTTAATTAGGTACCCATCTTTACGTAAATTATCATGAAATAATACAAATAAATCCCTTAAGTCTCGTAGGTCATATTTATTCTTATTGACTAAACCGTGACGTTCCCCGTAATATTCATTCATCTAAATATTCCCTTTCTTTATGCCCTTTATATTTTCACTACAATTATACTAATTTCACTCTTTATTATCTATATATTATAAGGAAATATGTAAGGCCGATCTTATCCCTAATCACCGTAATTCCTCCTCCGTTTTATCAGTAAGTTATCTCGTTATTTCCGTATAAACTTAACGTCTTCCCTTCCTCTTACCGATCTTCCTTAACGTTTACACTTCGCTTAGTTAGCGGTAGTCACTTGCAATAGATGCCTTTTTTGTTTAATATGCATTTTAATTCCATTATAATTAAGATACGTTTCAAGATAAGGTGGGAGATATATGTCTATAAAGTTTATTCCAGAGAAGTTAAAGGATGAAGCAGAGGAGTTATTTACCTTTTTTGAGGAATACAATATTACTGCTAATGATGAATTTGATTTAGAATCTTATTTTTATACCGGGGAAGATACTGATCAAGATGTTTTCGTTGACCGACAGATACAATTTAGTTTCTACTTCGATAGTGGAAATAATGAATATGAAAATCATAATGTTAGCCTCGAAAGGCTGCTAGATGTAGTATCAGAAGCAAAAAAAAGAAAAACCATAGATGATTACAAGTTTATAGGAGATAAGGTCGCATTAATTCCAATTGATAGTCATGATGATTCTATTTTAAAAGCAAGGTATCAAGCTCCGGATATCGTAACACAATATATAAAAAATAAAAAATATACTATTGAAATTGTGGAGGATATAACTAGTTACGGAATGTCTCTTATTATTGAGGATTTGTATACAGAATATATACCTGCTTTCAATTACGAGGATATTTTTATAGAGATAAGATGTGACGATGGAATAGATGAAACCGTTATTGACGATTTAGCACAAGCTTATCTATTCGAATTAAAATCATCATTTAAATTAAATATACATACATCACAAAGAGTAATCCCTGAATTAACTGACACAAATGATGAAGAAGATGATGACATACCTTCCAGAGCTCGACCTTTATTAGAGGGGAAAGGGATTAGAGAGTTGTTACAAATATATAATTCTACATTGTCCACAGCTGATGCAGAAATTTTAATGCTGAATTATACAAAAGTAATAGAATACGTATCTCAAACAGTTATTCAACAAGAATTAATTGAAGAGGCTTTAAAGAAACTAGCTAGTCCTAAAGCACTAAAACCAGATGCAGAATATATACTTGAATTAGGTAAAGTATTTGAAGATTACCGCAATAACAAAAAAGAGCATCAGGCAATAAAATTAACAGTTCAAACTTGCTGTGATATTTCTGAAATTTTATCAATAGCCCCCCCTTTCTTAAAGGCGACAAAACGATTAGTTTCAGCTAACACTCCAGATAATAAACAAAAAGCGATTGAAGAAGTATCTACCGCCATCAATAATACAAGAAATATGTTTGCCCATGCGAAAACTAATTACGAAAAAAAGGGAATGGAGTGTCCAAAAGAGCAACTTTACGAATTTGTTATGTGTGTTGATATTCTTGCTCAACAAGTAATAAGGTGGTTTGATAATCAGCGAGAAGAAAATAGAGTTGTGTAGCTTGGGATGATTGGAGCGCTTTGCATAGCGCTCTCTTTCTCACTACTCCCCAAACATCTCATCAAGCTTCTCTGCAACCTCACGCTGCATTGTCGGTAGCACATGACTATAGGTATTCAAAGTCGTCTGAATATCCGTATGCCCCAACCGTTCTGATATCAGCTTTACATTCACGTTTTGCTGAATCAGCATAGTTGCATGTGTGTGGCGTAGGTCATGGAATCGTATCTTAGGTAATCCGAGTTTCTCCGTTAAGTTATAGAATTCTATGCGACCATTTCTAGGGATTAACGGGTTTCCTTTACGTGCACATATTACTAGATCATTATTCTCGTAATCTCTACCGTGATATAAACGTTCTCTCTTTATCATTTCACGATGTATCTCTAACTCTTCGATTAGTTTTATCGGAAAATGTATATTACGTATACTTGCGTTATTTTTAGCGCCTACTTTAATTTCCCCCGTCTGGGTTAACGTCTGTCTTATGTAAATTATCCTATTTTCGAAGTCGATGTCGCTCCAACGTAGCCCCATGATTTCGCCTTGACGCATACCCGTCAGTAATGCGATGACACAGGCAATATAAAATCGAGTAGGACGATAAACATTCTTACCCTCATTTATAAAATGGTTTACTTCCTCTAACGTCCATACATTTATTTCCTCTGTTTTTCTTATCTTAGGTAATGTAATTCCTATGGTAGGATTTTCTTTAATAAGCTTTAAAACCTGCGCCTTTTTTAACGAAGCACTTACTATTCGGAATATAAGGTGAACTGTATAAGCCGAATAATTAGTTTCCATAGCTAAATTATTAACGAATGATTGCATATGTATTGGTTGAATCTTTTGCAATCCAAAGTGACCAATACGTGGTTTAATTACATTTTTTATATACGTCTTATGGATATCGAACGTTGACTTTTGCAGATAAAATGAACGCTCCTTCATCCATTCATCAACATATATACCATATTTCATCGTCGATAGATCCGTAAATTCTTCGTCTAGCATTTCAGCTTGCAATTTCACCATCGCTTCGTAGGCTTCCTGTTTAGATGTAAAGCCCCTTCGCTTCACTTGTCGACGCTTTCCTGTGAATGGATCCTTCTTTCTATCAAATGAAAAGTACCAACTCTCTCTGCTCTTATCGAATAAAACGCTCCCTTTCACTCGCCATCCCTCCTCTATATTACTTTCGTAGTATTTTATCATTTTCCTCTTAGAGAAAAGAATACATCCTCCTTTCTACGCAAAATAAAAACGCCTCTATTTAAGAGACGCCGAATAATACCATATTTTCTATCCTTCTAAATGGCTTATTATATATCGTTGCTTATTTATGTCTTGACGTTTTAATGCCGTCATTAATTCTTGATTAACCTCCGAAACAGGTAACGGTTCACCGTTCGTATCAAATAATCTTATGCCCAACTTACTTAGTATTTTTATATTGTTACGATTCCTACTCACTTGCGTATAACTTATGATAGTACGTAAATTAATCCCAAAACTTATCATACTAACCGACTCTCCCTTTTCAATATAAACAGATACGGACATACTTCTATTTATCCACGGAGAATCCTTTGAAGTTTAATATCCTTATATATTTCTCAATACATTAGCGGAGTATCTTTTATATAAATACTTTATCGATAATATATAAGATAGTAATTCTTTTCGTTAGAAAAGGATTACCGGTAAGTATGAACGTTAGTGAATACTTACCGAATAGTACTTATACTCTTAATCTCTTAATAGTAAATCTTTATAGTAAGTAAATATATATACGGAGTAAAAAGTTCACACTCAATGGGTAAAAATTACTCATTCAATGTGTAATAATTACTCACTGGATTAATCGTACTACAAATACGATATGATATCGTCACTACTATCCTGATTATCTTCGTATCTAGCCTTTCTTTCATAACGCTCTTTAACATCTTTCCCCGTTGTTACTTCCGCTTTCTGACGTTTCTCCCACGCTTGTGGAAACCTCGAATAGAATTCACGTTCTTCCTCTATCGGCTTAAGTAACGTATAAGTATCGTTTGTACTACCACCACGTTTACTTACTTCGATAAGGTCAGCGTCCTCTAAAACGCTGATGTGTTTACCGACTGTTTTCCTCGACATATTTAACGCTAACCCTATTTGATCATGCGTAGGAAACGCGTAACCGTATTGCGGATTGTACATCGCGATAATATATCCGTACACTAGAATGACATTACCGTTAAATCCAGGTAAGTACGTGTAGTGACGCATTACAGACGTAGGTATAGCCGTGAACCCTTTCGATAAATCAAACGGTAGTGCGCGTTGCTTTTCGTTTTCCATATATAAAACCTCCATATAAAATATATTCGATATAAACAAACCGCTACTTAACGTATATAAAAAGCTACTTAGGCTTATTCGCTGCCCAAGTAGCTAGTGCTTCGTCTAATTCTGGCGAACTCTTATACTGCCAAAACTTACGTAATGTATTCTCGTTTAATGCCATGCAGATATAACGTATACCACGCTCTCGTAAAAATACGTGTAACGCTGGCGAATAACAGTAAAAGTACCCTTTGTTTTCCATATATAGAACCTCCGATAGATTAAAGTAAAATAAAAAAAGCGGTCGCAATGACCGCCGTAAGTTTAGTTGAAATATTCGCTTGTTTTAACGGCGCGACTCGTAAGTCCGTCGAATAATGTATCTTCAAATTCGTAGTTGTAATCGTCTGCTTCTTCGTATGTAGCGAACGTTAATAATTCAGCGCTACCTTCTTTGCAGAGTAAATACGTTTTACCTTCCGTGTCTTTAATTTCAATCGCGTAGTTATCTACCATATTATCGTCTCCTCTTCGATTATAATACGTAAAAAAGACGCCCTTGAGGGACGTCTTTTAATAGGATACAAAAAGCTATAAAATAAGTAGTTAAACGATAGATAAACATACATGAACTATAATAAATTGACCAACAAACCAAATTTTTCACTAAGTTTCTGATCTGCTTCCTCTTGCTTATCTTTCAAAAGATTTTTATCATATTTAGCGAAAAATAGCTTTACTATTTCACTCAACTCCCGGTTAGAAAAAACTATATCCTCCACATTAATACTTTTCTTCTTAATCATAATAGTTTGTTTAACGATGTTTAAAATTTCTTTATTTCTCGTTGTCAAATAAACCGCACTATATAAGTTACTCGTTGCTCTCCCCATTGTCTGTCCTATAGTATAACAATAATATTTAATCTTCTTCTCATCTAATTCAATTATTTTAGATAATATCCACACTAAATATTCTCCGATAAGTTTTTTATCCTTCTCATCTTCCTTAGTTCTTACATATAAGGTTGCCAACTTAGAAGCAACTATCAAACAAGCCAGATATATCGAATTATCTCTATAGTCATTTAAAAAATACAGTAATCTCCCTTTCTTATCCTCTTGTATCAATACTAACAACAAATTACTTAGTGGAACCCCTACTAAATATACATCTTCATTATATTCTTTAAGTTCCCTACTCACGTCAAAATATTTTATCTCAGTTGGTATGTAGTTTGTTACACTCCACGGCATCATTCTAAGCTTTTCAAAATACTCATAAACTTTTCTCGATTTTTCTAAGTCCGTAAAATTTTTATTTTTATCGATCAAATTATAACAATCATTCATAAAATTACCGTATAAAGGCTGTAAATAAAACATATTTTTCTTTTTTCCTAATCTTGTGTAGGAGAAATCATTGTTAAATCCAAAATAACCATATTTCATTGTAACTTCTATAGAGCCTAATATTAACTTTTGATTCTGTTCAAGGATTACTTTACTTTCTGCTGCAGAAATACTTATCAAAATTTGCTCTAGAAGTTCGTTGATTCGAAATGAAGATAAATACACTTCGTGCCTAATGAACAAACTAATCATTCTATTGTATTGACTAAGGGCTTCTGTATATAGTCCCTTTTTTACTAACTCTTCAATAGCTGAAACCCACATTAATATGATATCAGGTTTGCTTGAGATTTCAGTATAGTTTTCTTGAATTTTACTTTTATAGTTTATCAATGATAAATTCGCTATTCTCTCGTATATGTAAAAGTTTCTATGATATTCTATATCTCCTTTTAGAATTTTTTCTATAGCATCTTCATTTAAATCAAATAGATACTCTGAAAATTCTTCCTGTGCCCCTATCTTCATTCTCGGTTTACGCACTATCTTTATATTTTCCGTGTAATACATACTAGCAACCTTATTAATACTTAGTGCTTGGCTGTTGGAATAAAGAATAATTTTGATAACAAACAAACTTAACAAAAACAAAGTTATTAGAAACACATTAAAAATTATACTAGAAGAACTATCGGTAATATATATCCAAATATTAGTAAACAAAAGACAAAATACAGAAACACTTATAAATATAATATTCCCTAAAACAGACTTAGCAAAGGCAATTTTATAAATAGAAATCCCAAAAACTTTTTCTTTTTTAAGATTGGTTATTAATGAAAACAAAGATAAAATAAGAAAGGTTGTACTGATTTGTGAAAACAAAAATTGTCGATTTAGTGTTTCATCAGATATAGTAGGTATTAGACTCAAAATTCCCTCTAACCATTCCCAATTCAAAACCCTGAATTTTTGTAATAATGTCGTAATTATCAATACGACTATTCCTATTTCTATATATCTGACAAAGGTAAACAAAGAATAGGTTATTGGGTATCTTATCTTCCCCTCCACCTTAAAATATACTTTTCGGAAAAAGTTTTTTATGTTTCTCATTTTGCGCCTTATTTTTTGATACTTCCCCAGTTTATATCCCTCTCCCTCATTATAGAAAAACACTTGATCTGATGTTCAAACTCAGTATTCACCTAGAATCTATCATATTATTTAATTAGGATAATATTGTATTTTTTATTTTAAATCTTATTTTGCCGTTTGTCCATAAAAGCTGATGTAATCAAAAAAAGACCGCAATATAAGCGGTCCTGTACATCTTTTCTGTTGCCGCCCTTAAGGCTACTTTACAATTTCCTCCCTAACAACATAATTCATAATAGGCTGTATCCCTATAAACTCCCTGTACTTCGCCACACGTTCCTTATTCCTAGACTTTGTGGTATCACTTCGTAACATTTCGTTAACTGTACGCTTTCTTCGTCTAGGAATACGGTGGTCTAACGAATCTGCTGCTAAAGCGAAAGCTGCCTTTAACGAAACTCCACTGCCGTTTCCCTTCCTCTGACGAGTACCTTCCTGCCTACGTTGCATTTGCGTATCACTTAAAAAGTGATTTTTAACAGTTTAGAAGTCGCTAAAAATCGTGTCGTTATTTCTTTTCTCAATTTCTAATTCAATACGTTTTTTATACTCCAAGCATTTTTCATAATCAAGGTAATAATTTAAATTTTTATAGCGAATATAACCTGAGTTTGATATATATGTTATATTCTCTTTAATTTCAGATTCATTTAAACTAACATCCAAATATGAAATAATATGTATATCCTTATCTACCTCTGCCACCATACATTCTGGATCAAACGAGAATTTTTTCATTATATTAGATTTTTTATTTTTAAGTAACAGGAATAAATCTAATACGCTAGTAGTTTCACCGAACAATCCCAATTCTCGATTTTCACCAACAGATTGTACATGGCTTATCTCGTAAAAGAAATCATTATCAACAGAATAACGTTCTTTTAACATCCGTATCCCATCCCATATAGGATATCCAGTATACATTTTTTGAATTATAATTATTTTCTTATACATGAATTCTTTATAAAAACGCTCCATTTCAGATTTGTATTGAGTTATATCTCCAATATAGTTTATATAGTCTTCTAATATTGGATAAATTATTACCTTGTCAAAATTTTCTTGATCAATGTCATAATACAAATCTAATATATTTAGATAAATTGGGACTCTCTTACTTTTCATGATACCTTCTAGTATTTCCTCTTTTCTATCACCGTTGTCAATAAAAATAAAATTAGCAGCAAAGTATTCCATAAACGACTTATGTGACCATCTATACGTAAACCCTTCTTCTATAAATAACGGTACATTATAAATTAAATCTTGGAAAACATCATGAGGCTTTACATTTTCAAAATAAGGACTATCTATCGATTTTTCAATCAAAGATAATAATTTATCTTTATTGTATTCAATTCGATTTTCCTTCAAACAAATAAACCCTAATTTCCTTAAAAGTTTATGCAATTGATCTGTTGATAATCCGCTATATTTTTGACGCTTATAACCATCCTTAGATAGGTCATGTTCCTCAAACAATGCATCATATACTTTTCTATAAAATTGATCTTTTTTTACTGGTACATCTCGCTTATGTTTATAAGTTAAGTATATTAAAGAAACAAGAAAGGGAACTTCTAAAAATTCTACTAAATCCTTAAATGCATCTTGTTCTAAGTTCTCATTTATTTGTTTAATAATTGAGTCTGACAAGTTAAAACCTAAAATCCTGTCATACTTTTCAATCATTTCGCAAGCTTCATTATACTGCATTCCATTAATATGAAATTTTTTAAACTGACCAAAACTAGAAAGGACATTATCATTTCTCGACGTAAGTAAGAATATATTATTATTCGATTTCGCAATAAATTCTTTTAATTTATGTACTATTTTATCTTTATACTCAAAAGGAATCTCATCGAATCCATCTAGGAAAAATATAAAATCTCCTCGATTTATAATCTCTAACACTAATTGTTTATCGTGTTCTTTATGAATTGAATTAAGCTGGGTTATTATTAAGTCTACTATGTCAGTTTCTTCTTGTAATTTTCTTAACTCAATAAATATAGGAATACCTTCATTTTTCTCTATACAAGAAATAAATAACTTTTTCATAATAGTTGATTTCCCCATACCTGCACTATCTTCTATTATAACTTTTTTGTATGTATTAAAAAGACCACTATCATAATCCGTAATGTAATAGTTTTCCCCATAAGTTTCACTACTAATTTTTAATGGTTGGTATATTTGATCTATATCCACCTGATTATTCCCAAGAGCAATAACATTAACAAATTTATTTTGTTCGTATGTTCGAACAAGATAATCATTAAAAACCTCAATAAATGAACTCTCTAATTGACTATCTATGTTTCTTCGTACTTTAATATCCTCCAACTTTGGTTGTACCCATTTATCAATAATTGCCCCCACACTCTTCTTTATAGCTTCTGTAGTCATGGCAGTTACTAATGGATTTGTAATAAATTCATTTAGCATATAATAATAACCCCTTCTATTATTTTTAACTATATTATGTATAAATATATTTTTATACTGAATTAACAATAATACTTTAGTGTATTTTACCATAACTACCAAAAATGTTCCTACTTACCTTATAAAATTTTACTAAATAGATAATAAAAAAGCTAATCAGTGTAAAAATTAATTTAAAGAATAAATTTACAAAAAACATTTTCACCCATTTGGTCTTTTACGGAATAATTCATACGTATTCTTTATTTATTTTTAATAATAACTCCTAACCGCATGCACTCTCGTAAACTCCCGATATACTTTCCCTCTCTCCTCGTTCCTAAACTTCGCTTCTCTATCGATTTGCCACGTTTCTTTTCTAATTCGTTTCCTATGTACCGGAGGCTTGTAGCTTTTCCGATTAACGCTGTATTCCTCTGCTGTACCTTCCTAACAAATTTTTATTAATTCTTCATTTTAGGCGCACGATTTCACTACTTTGTGCAACCTATAAATACGTAAGGAATATAAGAACGGAAATAATAGGTAACCAGCGCCCTAGTCCGTAATAAGCCTTAGTAATGCATATAGTTAAATACATTGTTGAAAGGGCGACGCTTTCAAATACTCTACTACGCGTTGCACATCGTTTAAAAAATCCCGTAATGGCATTTAACTGACTTCCATACTCCGCTTTAGATTGCCTATTTAACGCATGAAACTAACCTTAGTAATGTTTTAAGAATACGTATTGTTTGATGAAATCACGTGTGTGCTCCGAAAACTCCATTACCATACCGGATATTTCAGTTTCGTTCGTAATCCTGTAAACATTTTCGGATATATCCCCATAACGTTCCCGATACAAACGTAATTGTTCTTCTGATTCGGTGTCTTTTACGTATTCGACTTCCGGTTGTTTATTACGTTCTTCTGTTAGTAGTTGACCGAGTACTTGTTTATCTTGTTCGGCTTGTTTCAACGCCTTTTTTACTTCGCGTAATTCACGGACCGTCATTTCGTCTACTGTTTTGGTTTCGCCAGTTGACGGGATTGTGTGCGATTTATCTCGTTGTTCTTCTGGCATTGTGGAGATAAGGTATAAGGCTTCAAGCCCAATTTGATTCGACGTCGAATCATTTACATCTAACTCTTCGTAGACAGTTATAAACTTTGTCGCTTGATTTCTACTCATACCAATAGAATTGCACCATGAAGCCCATCTACCATGTACCAAATCATTTTCTTTTACGTGTTTCAGGCGCTTTCCTATCTCGAAAATAGCTTCACCCGCTACTCGTTGGTAAGCGTTTATTTCTGCGGTGATTACGTTAATGTCATTAGATAACTTCGCTATTTCATAACTCATTAATAACACCTCCTTAGTATTTAAAACCTGACAACTTCGCTCACGCTCGTTGTATCTCATTATCTATTAGCGGCGTTCTTTTATATAAGTAATTACCGCCGAATATATTAATGATGGAAGGATATTTCGATAGAAATAGACTTCAGGGTTTTAGCTCTTAATCTTTTTCTAGTTAAAAGATAGTTCTTGTTAAGAGTTAGTTCTTGTTAGTGTGAACTACAACCATGTGTGGAAGTTACCATATGTGGTCATACGTCACATGGACTAATAGATTCCGGCTCATTTCCGAATATTGTTAGTTGACTGATCGGTAGAATCGTATATACCGTATTCTCCCACTGCTGCGTACGCTCGTGTCTGCGTCTTTCCTTAACGACCAAGGGTTTTCCATCCCAACGATACTCACATAGCTTTTTGATGCGTCTATTCGCGCTCTCACGACTTATATTTAATCGTTTAGCAATCATATCTTGTGTTGGATAACATTCACCATCTTCGTCCATGAATGATGCTAGTACACATAAAGTCGTCCATCTTTCAGGACCTAAGTCCGCTATTAAACCGGAGTGTACTGCGTCAACATACATCTTTAGAAAGATACGTGTCTCTCGCTTTCCACTCGTAATTGAATATTCCGTTTGGGCTTCGATTGATACTAAGTTGCTATTTTCGCTCACTGTACTCACCCATTTCCACCTCCGTGTAATGCCTTGTGAACTCCTTACATTTACTATGACGCGAGACTTTGTAAACTCGCGCACTTTTCATAAATAAATTTCGGATTTATTTTTCTCATCGCTTATATAAACGTTTAGGCTTTTGAAATTGAGCCAATGTTTTTTACTTTTTTCTACCTTTTATACCCCTATACAATTTGTGACTTTAGTTTTAGAATACAGGTAATGGAAGATATAACCTCTTTCTTGTGACTTTTTAAAGGAGGACATAAGATTGAGTGGTACAGTAAGTAAAAATAAGGATACAGGTAAATGGGATTTTATCTTCGCTATTAAAGATCCAATGACAGGCAAGCGTAAACAGATACGCCGTAGAGGTTTCGCTTCTAAACGAGAAGCAAATGAAGAAATGACGCTCTTAAAGGCTGATTATCTTAACGATGATTTTCTTAAGCTTTCCCATATGTCATACGAAGCATTTATGGAACAGTGGTTTAAAGAAAGGCAAAATCAGCTTCAAAAATGTACCTTTCGAGCAAATTACACGCATTACTTAAATATAATAAAACCTCGTCTCGGACACTTGAAGATTCAAGATATTACAACGATGCATCTACAACACTATATTAACTCGTTAATCGAGGAGAATCGTTACTCAAAAGGTACAGTGAATTTAACTTTCAGTTTTATACGAACCTCTTTAAAAAGAGCGAAAGTACTTAAACTTATAAAGAATAATCCGGCAACTGATGTTGTTTTACCTAGAGTAACTAAAACTGAAATGGAAGTATGGACGTTGGATCAGGTAAATTACTTTTTAAGTGGAAGTAAGACGATGAGGAACGCTACGAGATTTCGTATTAGCTTTTCAATAGCGATATTTACTGGAATGCGTCAAGGTGAAATTTTGGGGCTACGATGGAAAGATATCGACTTTGAAAACAATAGAATATTTGTCAGACAAACGTTATCTGAGCGCGGGGAATTAAAATACGGTGCAAAGAATAAAACGAGCATACGTACGATTCATATTCCGAAGCTTTTAATAGAAGAGTTAAAAACTCACCGTAAGTTTGTTGAGTACGAAAAAGAAAAAGCCGGTGATAAATACACCGACTTAGACTTAGTTCTCCCCTCCAAATACGGAAAGCCGTTAGATTCTCGTAGCATACGTAGATCATTTTATAATGTAACCGAGAAACTCGGATTACCTAGAATACGATTTCATGATCTACGACATACTCACGCTACGCTGTTGATACAACAAAACGTTAATGTAAAATTAATTTCAGAACGACTAGGTCACGCTGATATAGGTACGACATTAAATACCTACAGTCACGTGTTACCTGATATGCAACGTTCTGTAGCTGAAAAGCTCGACGAAGTCTTCGAAAAGTGTGACCGCTAGTGTGACTCGGCCTTAAAATTTCGAAAAAACGAGAGGAAGAATCGACGGTGAACTAAGCTTACTTCACCACAAACCTAGTCTGACTACACCCATCCTTCTGCTTCGTTACTTCTAATACAGCTGGCATTGCGTTTTTCAGCTCTTGAACGTGTGAGATGACACCGATAAATCGGCCTGATTTTTGTAAGTCAATTAAGGCATCTACCGCTTTCGTTAACGATTCTTCATCTAATGAACCGAACCCTTCATCGATGAACATCGTTTCGATGGAAATACCGCCTTCATATGCTTGAATGACATCTGCCATTCCTAGCGCTAGGCAAAGTGATGCGTTAAATTTCTCTCCACCGGATAGTGTTTTTACATCGCGTGTTTGGCCAGTGTATGCATCGTACACATCTAAACCTAATCCACTTTGACGGTTTCTTTTTTCAACTCGCTCACTTCGTTTTAAATAAAATTGTCCATTTGATAATTTACGTAGTCGTTCGTTTGCGATTTGAACAATTTGTTCTAAATACTCAATTAAGATGTAACGTTCAAATGATATACGACTTTCGTTATCACCTTTCATTACTTCATATAAATCAACAAGTTCTTGGAAGGCTTTTTCTTCCTCGTGAATTTGTTCGTCAATACGTCTAATGTTTTCATGTAAATCAGAAATATATGTTACCGCATTTTGCGCACGTTGACGTTTTTCTTTAATGATATCGAGATTAATTTCTAGTTCTTTTATGTGTTCACCTAAAGATGTAATATCCATATACTCTTTATCTTTTAATTCTGAGTTTAACTCTTCAATTTGTTTTGCAAGCACTTCAAGCGATGAATAATAACCTTGAATTTCTTTTTGTAACATCTCCATCTCGGGATCGCTTAATTTGGCTTTTTTATACGTGAATTCATCTGTAAACCCGCTTTGTTCTAGCTCTTTCATAAAGCGTGCGAAAGTCTCTTCTTTCTTTAATTTTGCACTTTCAAATTGATTAGAAGCACCTTTTTGTTCTGCTTGAATACGTATATTTTCATTTTGCCAATGCTGATACGCTTCCTGCACTTTCTTCCATTCGTCCTCCATTAACCTAAGTTCCTGCATAGCTTGGTCAAACTGTGCTTTCCAAGCTTGTACTGTTTGTAAGTTTTCTGGAATATTTCGTTTATCATGTTCATATGACGTACGAAGTTGCATACACTCCATTTCTGTACGGTGCTGCATTGTTTCCAATTCTCGTTTTTGTTTCTGAAGTTCTTCTATTTTTTCTTCTACGCTTTTCATGTTCGCAGCAATCTGCTTACGTGTTTCTTCACTTGCTTTTAACGTATTAACATCTGCAGCTAATTGTTTTCCTTTTTGAACAAGTGCACTATATGTTTCAGCTAATTTTTCCGAATTGTAGCCGCGCTTCACAACTTCTTCTATCACTTGTTCATATTGTAGTCGATAGAAATTCCATTTCTCCTCTACTTGCACATGGAATTTTTCAGCAATGTTCTTCTTATCTCTTAAATCGTTTAACTCTTTTTCATCGATCGCATTACTTTGCTCTGTAGCTTTTTGTGGATGACTCGTACTACCACATACCGGACAAGATTCACCGTCATGTAAATGAAGAGCTAATATACCAGCTTGTTCACTTAACCAGCGGCGCTCCATGTTTTCATATGCACGAACTGCCACTTGCATTTTATTATTTGCCGCTTCTTTTTCTTGCTCGAATTTTTGTTTTTCTTGCCAAACATCATATGCTTGTTTTAAAACTTTTGCATCTTCTCGCATATTCGTTAGTTCTTCCACTTTAGCTACATATTGCTCAAGTGCTTGTTCTAATTGCTGCAATTCATCAGACATTCTCTGTTTTTGGTTTGTATGCTCTTCTAGTTGTTGATCTAACTTTTGCATACTTTCTTTTAATTTCCCTATTTGAATTTCGGCATTTTGTAAATTCAGCTTTCTCTCAGCTAATGATTCAATAATCGCTTGTAACTCTTCTAATCTTTGAACAAGTTTTTTAGCCTCTTCTCGTTCAGCTTCTTTATTCTTTACTACTTCATACTTCTCCTGAGCAAGTTCAAAGCTATTCATTATCTGTTCTTGTTTGACGATTATCTGTTTTAACAAACTTTCAGCTTTCTGCTCATTTTCCATCGCTTCTTCATACCATTGTTCAAATGGTAATAAGTGCTTTGCTTGTTCCGCACGTTTAAAGAATTTTTCTTTCCTTTCAATTGCTGCACGGTTCTCTTGTAAAGTGTTATATTTCTCATTCTTTTGTTGTAAATCTATAAATTTCTCATTTACAGATTTTGCTGCATGAAAACGTGTTTCTGCATCCTTTAATTGCTTCGTTTGAACATCTTGTTCTACTTGTAATTGCTCAACCTCTGCCTTATACACGGTTGTTTCTTGTTCTAACGCTTCTACTACTTGATGCGTATTTACATGTTCTTGTGCCACTAATGTCTCTAATAATGCTCCATCACGGATTGGTAATTTAAAAACATTACGGAAATAGAGCTCTCTCTCTTTTTGTTTTTCTTGTAAGACGTCTTTCCATTGTTTTCTCTTTTGATCAAGTAACTCACGCATTAATTTATAACGATCCGTTTTAAAAATACGACGTAAAATCTCTTCTTTGTTTTCCGTCTCAGATGTTAATAGTTTTCGGAATTCCCCTTGGGGTAACATAACAATTTGGCTAAATTGATGTTTACTTAACCCAATTAAATCTTCCACTTTTTTGTTTACGTCTGTTACATGAAAACGATCGACGGCTGGAACGTTTTCTCCATCAATAACTTCATATAATTCTACTGCATGTCCTGTAATAGTCTTATTCCCTTGTTTTTTATGTCCAAGTTGTCGTTTTATTTCATAGCGTTTCCCTTTTAACTGAAAGGTTAATTCAACACTTGTATAAACATTATCATCAGCAAATTGACTTCGAAGCATGCTCGTATCACTACGTTCTTCTCCACTAGCCTCACCATATAACACATAACAAATCGCATCAAAAATCGTTGTTTTTCCAGCTCCTGTATTCCCAGAAATAGCGAAAATACGATGTTCTCCAAGATCTTCAAAATCGATTATTTCTTTCTGTTTATATGGCCCGAATGCTGTCATAATAAGCTGAATCGGTCTCATCCTCGTTCACCTTCCCGTTCTTGCACTGTTTGTAATACATCTATAAATAGGCGTTCTTTCTCTTCTGATAAATCTAACCCCTTCATTTCTTTATAGAAAGCCTTTAAAAGAGATAAATCATCCGTTTTATGTCTTGAAACAGTTACTTCATTTGTATCTGTGAGTTCTCGCCTTTGCATCGCTCTTTCAACGTGCATTGCATTTGGATATACAGATCGTATTTTCTCCATTGGCTGTAAGACAGGGTTTTCGTCTAATAATTTTACAAATACGTAATCTTCACTTACTGGGTGCTGTAATAATTCATCTATTTTCGCTTCTACTGTTCGCATTTTACGACGTGGTGAAAGTAACCTTTTTTCAATTGCTACTTCACCAGTTTCATTCAGTTGTACAATGTAATAGCCTTTTTTATGTTTCTCTTCAGAAATTGAATAGGCAAGTGGTGAACCTGAATATCGAATCGTCTCATTACGTACGAAATGCGCTTGATGTAAATGTCCAAGCGCTGTGTAATGAAACTTATCAAAATAATGACTATTTACATATTCAGCACCACCAATTGAAAGTGGTCGTTCTGCATCACTTGTATTCTCCTCCGCTTCTCCTGAAGAAGTTACAAATGCATGTCCAACAAATACATGTCTAGCTTCTTTATCCATCGTTTCAGAGAGCTCATTCATAAAAATGCGCATCGCATCATCATGAGAACGTATGTCTTCATTTTTCAACACGTGCCTCACTATGCTTGGGTCTGCATACGGTATTAGATGGAAGTGAACCTCTCCATATTCATCATTTAGTACAACAGGTTCATACGGGAATTGAAATTGACCTGCAATATGTAATCCTTGTTTTTTCATTAAACTACTTCCAAAATGGATACGATCCGGACTATCATGATTACCAGCTACCGCAATAACTGGTGTTTGCAAATCAATAACTATTTTTTGCAGCACATCATTTAATAAGTCTACTGCTTCTGTAGGTGGAATTGCTCGGTCATATAAATCCCCTGCAATAATTACAGCATCTGGTTTTTCTTCTTCAACAGCCTGTACAAACTGATCTAATACAATCTTTTGGTCTTCAGTCATATACACGCCATGAACAAGCTTACCTAAATGCCAATCCGCTGTATGAAATAACTTCATATTTTTCTACTCCTTTTAATTTACTGATTTTAGTGAAACGAGTTGATAGTTTATTGTAGTTTTTCCGTTCTCCCACTCTAGCTTCAATATCGTTGCACTTCCAATTCTTTCTTCATTTGATTTATATAAAGGCAATATTTCTTGAACTGTAAATAAGTGATAACCATCCAATATTAATTGAAATATATTTTCTTCAATATGTAATCTTACTTCTTTTTCATTTGAAATAATTTTTGTGTGCATCTCAAATTTCATGATAGATACAACCCCTTTTTATAATCTCTACATTTTAATAGTATAGTGGCTATGCAAGATTGACAAGTACATACACAGCAAAGTACACACTTTTCTATTGTTATATGTTTTATGTATTTTATATAAAATACGGTATGTGAAATTTTATATTTTCCCCAAAATAAAAATGTCTATTATGACATCTTTATTTTTGTATAAAGTCTTTCATTACATAATATAAAACGGTAATTAAGACGATTGCGACGAAAAATGAGAACACTGCGACAATGTAGCCATCTTTATTTAATAAAATACAGAATGAAATAGATATTATAAAAATCGGAAATACGAGACGTACTTTATCCTTCACTTCTTCTGTCGTATCTGTATGATGAAAATACTGCGTTATTCCTATCATTAAAAAAGACAAAATAATAACCGACAATAGTAAAGGTCCTGGCATTCCGATTTCTCCTTTCTCTATTTCTAATTCAGTGTAAAATTTTTTATTACAATTGTACGATTTATTTTTTCTTCAAACACACTTTTAGAATTGATAATGAACATTTCACACCTATATAATAGCGCTTTTATCATTATAACTTCAAATAATTACACTTACAGTAATGTTGTAATATTCCCCCTCAGTCTCTGAAATCCTGCAAAGATAACTCGTCAAAATATGCAGTGACCAAATTAATATTTACCGTCAACTTTTGACAAAATTTATAAAGGACATTTCAGTACATATCAAGAATTAAGAATAAGAAGATATGTAAGGGAGGATGCATTATGACTGAACAAGTTTTATTTTCTGTTAGTGAAAACGGCGTTGCGACAATTACTTTAAACCGTCCAAAAGCACTTAATTCTTTATCTTATGACATGTTACAACCTATCGGACAAAAACTTAAAGAGTGGGAACACGATGAGCGTATTGCACTTATCGTGTTAAAAGGAGCTGGCACAAAAGGTTTTTGTGCAGGCGGCGACATTAAAACTCTTTATGAAGCGCGTTCCAATGAAGTGGCATTGCAACATGCAGAACGTTTTTTTGAAGAAGAGTATGAAATTGATACATATATTTATCAATATACAAAACCGATTATTGCTTGTTTAGATGGAATTGTAATGGGCGGTGGTGTCGGTCTTACAAATGGTGCGAAGTATCGCATTGTAACTGAGCGTACGAAATGGGCAATGCCAGAGATGAATATTGGCTTCTTCCCAGACGTCGGAGCTGCATATTTCTTAAATAAAGCGCCTGGATATACAGGACGATTCGTTGCTTTAACAGCATCTATTTTAAAAGCTTCTGACGTATTATTTATTAATGCTGCTGATTACTTTATGACATCTGATTCATTACCAGAGTTTCTTACTGAACTTGAAAGTGTAAATTGGCATAAAGAAGATGATGTACATACTAATTTAAAAGAAGTTATTCGTACATTTGCAACTGCTCCAAACTTAGAAAGCGAGCTTGCTCCTTCATTAGAAGTAATCAATTCACATTTTGCTTTCGATACAATTGAAGAAATCATCCATTCATTGGAGAAAGATGAAAGTTCCTTTGCTCTAAAAACGAAAGAAACACTGTTATCAAAATCCCCTATTTCACTAAAAGTAACATTAAAACAGTTTATTGATGGAAAAGATAAATCCGTTGAAGAATGTTTCGCTACGGACCTTATACTTGCTAAAAATTTCATGAGACATGAAGATTTCTTCGAGGGAGTACGCTCCGTTGTCGTTGATAAAGATCAAAATCCGAATTATAAATATAAACAGTTAAGTGACGTTTCAGAAGAAGATGTGAATCGTTTCTTTAACTTACTTAATGCATAAAATGAAATTGTCATGAGGGGATGTTTTGTTCATCCCCTACCTAACTTCTTTGCTTCAGCTAAATCTTGTGCGGTGAAAATCTTACTACCCGCAAATAGCGGTATAAAATCGAAGCTATATAGTAGTGTAATTACAGCTACTATATAGCCTTTTTTATTTAATTATTTTTAACAAAATTTAATTTTATTAAATCCATTTTTGTGCTACACTGATTTTAATCAAATATTCTAAAAATAAAAAGGAGGGGCGGCTATGATAGAAAATTATCTTCTTTTCATCATTATGTCTATTTGCCTTATCATTTTACCTGGTCCAGATACAGCAATGGCTACGAAAAATACATTGGTTGCTGGTAAAGTCGGTGGAGTGAAAACAGTGTTTGGTACATGTATTGCACTATTAATTCATACTTTAGCTGCTGTAATTGGTCTTTCTGCACTTATTGTAAAGTCAGCTCTTTTATTTTCTATTTTCAAGTACGTTGGGGCTCTATATTTAATTTATATTGGTATTAAAGCCCTTTTAGCAGTAAGAAATAAAGAAGGCATTGATACGAACGATATATCTTTGAATAATGAAGATGAACACACCTCTTGCTTTCGACAAGGGTTTCTTACGAATTTATTAAACCCTAAAGTTGCAGTATTCTTTTTAACGTTTTTACCGCAATTTTTAAATCCAAATCATAATACGTTTATCCAACTACTCGTAATGGGCCTTACTTACCTCGTTTTAACAGCCATTTGGTTCGCTTTTTATATATTTTTAATTGATAAAATTAGTGCTTTTATGAAAAAACCGAAGACGCAGCGTTATATTCAAGGGTTAACGGGAGTCGTCTTAATTGGTTTTGGTATTAAACTTGCTTTTGAAAAAAGTAATTAACAAGATGAAAACCACCACTATTAATAGTGGTGGTTTTCATTTAATAACTAATTTGGCTGTTTATTTTATATTAAAACCAGCGCTCAGTTACAACTTTTTTACGTGTATAGAATTGAACGCCATCTGTACCATTTGTACCTAAATCACCAAAGAATGACGCTTTATTTCCTGCAAATGCGAAGAATGCCATTGGTGCTGGAACATTTACGTTTACACCGATCATACCAGCATCGATATTATCACGGAACGTTTGTGCATGTTTACCGTTTGACGTATAAATAACTGCACCATTTGCAAATTTAGATTGATTTGTTAGTTTAATACCTTCTTCTAAATCTTTAACTCGTACAATGCTTAATACTGGAGCAAAAATCTCATCTTGCCAAATTTTCATTTCTTGATTCACGCCATCAAAGATTGTCGCACCTACAAAGTAACCTTCTCCAACTTCTTCATTAATTTTACGGCCATCTACTAATAAAGTTGCCCCATCTGCTACACCGCTATTAATGTAGCCTAAAACGCGCTCTTTATGAGATTCACGGATTAATGGTCCAACATAGTTCTCTTCGTTAAAGCCATCGCCTACTTTTAATTTTTTCGTTTCTGCTACTAATACATCAATGAATTCATCAGCAATTTCATCCACTACTGCTACTACTGAGCATGCCATGCAGCGCTCTCCACTACTTGCAAATGCAGATCCAATTACACCTTGTACTGTTTTCTCAAGATTGCAATCTGGCATTACAATCGCATGGTTTTTCGCACCTGCTAACGCTTGTACACGTTTTCCGTGTTTCGTACCTGTTTCATATACGTAACGAGCTACCGGCTCAGAGCCAACGAACGAAACAGCCTGAATATCTTTATTTTCTAAAATGCTATTTACAACATCTTTTCCGCCTTGTACTAAATTTAATACGCCTTTTGGGAAACCTGCTTCATAGAATAATTCTACAAGTCGCTCCGCTAAAAGTGGCGTTCTTTCAGATGTTTTTAATACGAATGTATTACCGCAAGCAATTGCAAGTGGGAACATCCATAACGGAATCATCATCGGGAAGTTAAACGGCGTAATACCAGCAACAACTCCGATTGGGTAGCGCCAAATCGATCCATCAATTCCGCTAGCGATATTCGGAAGTGCTTGACCCATCATTAAATTTGGCGTAGATGTTGCAAGTTCTACCGCTTCAATACCACGCTGTACTTCACCTGTTGCATCCGTTAGCGTCTTACCATTTTCTAGCGTAATGATTTTTGCAAGCTCATCTTTATTTTCTTGTAATAGCTGTAAATATTTATATAAATTTCTTGAACGATTTGGAACTGGTACTTTAGACCATGTTTCGAATGCTGCTTTTGCCGCTTCAACAGCTTTTTCAACATCTTCTTTTGGAGATAGTGGAACGTAAGCGATAATTTTTCCAGTCGCTGGATTTGGAACTGCTTCTACTTCCGTACCTGTCGATTCAACCCACTCACCGTTAATGTGATTTTTTACTCGTTTAATTTCAGTTGTAATCATTGTATTCTCTCCTTTGTATAATTTATTTTTGATTAGAAATTAATTGCTCGCTAACTTTCTTATATAAAACAGCCATATCGTTTTCACCATATCCAGCTTGACTCGCTTCGTCATATACGTTTAATAACATTTCGCTTACCGGTAAATGGAGTTCGCTTTCCTTAGCTAAGTCAACTGCAAATCCTAAATCTTTCTTCAATAAGTTCACAGTAAATCCTGGCTCGTAGTTTTCAGGTGCTATAAAACTTTTATAATTACGTTCATAAATTCTACTTTGACCGTAACTTACATTTAAAATATCAAACATTTTATCTAAATCCATATTGTTCTTTTTCGCTAATGTTAAAGCTTCACTCACACCAGCTGTATAAAAACCAATTAATAAGTTATTAATTAACTTAACAGTTGTACCACTATCAATCTGCTCACTAACGTGGAAAATGTTCGCGCCTAGTACGCCCATGATAGATTCCGTTTTCTCATATACCTCTTTTGATCCACCAACCATAAACGTTAATGTTCGGTTTTCGGCTCCGATTACACCACCGCTCACAGGTGCTGCTAAAAAGTCTACTTTCTTTTCCTTTGCAGCTTCCTCTAACTGTTTGTTTAACTGCGGCGATACCGTACTTGTATCAATGAAAACTATATTCGAGTGACCATTTTCAAATAATCCTTCTGCTCCAAAATATACCGCTTCAACAGCGCGAGGTGAAGGTAAACTTGTAAAAACTACATCACATGTTTCTGCTAGTTTTGAGATTGATAGACCGATAATTCCGCCTTCTTTTTCAAAGGACGCTTCCGCCTCTTTATTTAAGTCCACGCCATATACTGTGTAACCTGATTTAACTAGATTTTTTGACATTGGAAGACCCATGTTACCTAAACCGATAAAACCAATCTTTTTCATATCGCTTTCCTCCTATTTACACAATATATTTCCCACGATTTATAATAGCTTTCGCAATTTCTCTCTTCTTCGTAAATACGTTCGTGTATAAAGGTACTAATAATTGACGGATTTCAGCTAAAATCACATTTCTATCTTGTTCTTCTGTGACAGCTGCTGAAAGTACAGAAATCGCCGCTTCTTCTACTTTACGGTATCCTTCTTCACAAATAACATCCGTTATGAGTTGCTTCGTACGTTCTTTTTCCTCTCCATTTTTACGTACCGCTTTTCTCGTACGTAAAAACGCTGATTCCATGACGTACACGTCCGTCAACATATTTGATATTACACGTGAATATTCTTGTTCTTGGTCAATTTTTAGACCTGGAGTTTTAGAGAGCGTTTTCAAAGATTGTTTCAACAATTTTTTCGCTAATAAAATGTAACGATGGTTTCTTTCTACATTTGCTACATTACTTTCTACTTCAGTGTCTTCTAATTGTTCGATTTGTTTCATTAACATTTTAGCAACTGTTAATCTATTAATTTCGTTCGTTCCTTCAAAAATACGACTAATTCTTGCATCACGATATAATCGTTCTACCTCATACTCTTGCATATAACCGTAACCACCATGAATTTGTACAGCTTCATCTACGATATAAGCAAGTGTTTCAGAAGCATTTACTTTATTCAGTGCACATTCAATTGCAAATTGGGACATTTTCTTCATAAGATCTTCATCGCTCTCATGAATTGCTTCATCGATTACACCTGCTGTACGATAAGCTGCACTTTCGGCTCCATATGTAGCAATAATCATATTTGCAATTTTCTCTTGAATCATCGTAAAGTCTACTAATTCCGTTTGGAACTGTTTTCGCTCTTTTCCATATTGAACCGACAAACCAATTGCTTGTTTTGCTGTTCCAATATTTCCAAAAGCAAGTTTAAGTCTAGCAAAGTTAAGAATATTAAGGGCTACGTGATGCCCTTTCCCAACTTCCCCTAAAACATTTTCAGCAGGGATGACAACATCTTCTAAAATAAGAGTCGCTGTTGAAGAACCTTTAATCCCCATTTTCTTTTCTTCTAATCCAATAGATACACCTTCACATGTTCTTTCGACAATAAACGCTGTCATTCCTTTATTTGTCTTCGCAAAAACAACGTATACATCTGCCATATGAGCATTTGTAATCCATTGCTTCTCACCATTTAACTTCCAAGCTGTTCCCTCTTCATTCAATACGGCGCTTGTTTTTGCACTTAATGCATCCGAACCAGCATTTGGCTCCGTTAAAGCATAAGCCCCAATCCATTCTCCCGATGCGATTTTCGGTAAATATTTTTCTTTTTGCTCTTTCGTTCCATAATATATGTAAGGCAATGTACCGACACCAGCGTGTATATTAAAAGAAACGCTAAACGCACCAGCGTAACCCATTTTCTCTGCTACAAGACCTGAGACAGCCTTTCCTAACTCGAACCCGCCATAATCTTCTGGTACCTCAATGCCTAATAATCCAAGTTCCCCAGCTTTCTCAAATAATTGACGAGAAACTTTATAGTTATGTTGTTCAATATTCTCCATTTGTGGAACAATTTCTTGTTTAACGAATTGTTCTGTCGTTTTTGCGATTAAATCTTCATCACCTGAAAAATCTTCTGGTGTAAAGTAAGTATGATTTATATCTTTATTAAGTGAAAAAAATTCATCCCATGGTAACTTCGTTTTCTCCATATGTATCCCCCTATCATTCGGCTTTCATAGCTTTTTGCTTATGCTCGTCTACGATGAGTGGAATATCTTTTTTGAAAATAGAAGGCGATGATTTTTCACATCAAGCATTTTATTTTGCCAAAGATGTATTTTCATCGCCTTCGCTGCTTTATCTATTGATCTTCTGATAATACTGTTTTTGCAATACCAGTATCTAACTCTTCAAAGTCATGATATGAAATTGTTTCGTATAATTCACTTCTCGTTTGCATATTAGAAAGTGCATCTTTTTGAGAACCTGTTTCTTTAATTAAAGCAAACACATTTTCATATGCTTTCGCTGCAACGCGAAGTGAAGTTACAGGATAAATAACCATTTGGAAGCCCATATTCGCAAATTCCTCTGCACTATAATATGGAGTTTTTCCGAATTCAGTCATATTCGCAAGCAAAGGTGCATTTACCTTACTATTAAATAGACGGAATTCTTCCTCTGATTGAAGCGCTTCAGGGAAAATTGCGTCTGCACCTGCTTTTACATATGCATTTGCTCTTTCAATTGCTTCATCTAATCCTTCAACGCCGCGAGCATCAGTACGTGCTACAATGTATAAGCTCGGTGCAACTTCTTTAATCGCTTTAATTTTTTGAACCAATTCTTCTGTAGTAACAAGTTTCTTACCATTTAAATGTCCACATTTTTTTGGTAATTGCTGATCTTCAATTTGGACAGCTGCTACTTTCGCTTCCACCATTTCTACAGCTGTTCTCGCCACATTTAGTACACCACCAAATCCTGTATCAATGTCAACAAGAACAGGTAAGTCTGTAGCTCTTACTAAATCTCTTGCTCTCTCAGCCACTTCAGTAGACGTCACGATACCTAAATCTGGTAAGCCTTTACTTGCAGTATAAGCAGCTCCTGATAAATAAAGAGCTGAAAAACCTGTATTTTTTGCAACAAGAGCTGCCATTGCATCATGAGCACCTGGAATTTGCAAAATTTCATTTGCTTCTACTAAAGCTCGGAATCGATTCGCAAGCTCCTCTTGTGTTGACTGCTTTTTCACAACCCAAGCCATTCTAAATTCCCCCTATTATTAAATTAAGAATAGATCTACAAATTCGTTTACATTCATATTTTCTAGTTTTTCTTCATTTAAACAAACTTCATGAATTTGTTCTTGTTGCTTACTAGAATAATGACCTGCCATATTTGCAGTGAATTTTTGAACAACTTTTGGAATTGCTTCGTCTCTACGGAAGCGGTGACCAAGTGGATATTCACATTCCACATTTTCTGTTACTGTGCCATCTTTAAAGTGAACTTGAACAGCGTTGGCGATTGAGCGCTTGTTCGGGTCAAGGTAATCTAAACTGTACTGTTTGTTTTCAACAACAACCATCTTATTACGTAATTCATCTACACGTGGATCGTTTGCTACTGCATCTTCATAATCGTCTGCAACGATATCTCCTTTTAATAAACCAATTGCCGTAATGTATTGTAAGCAATGATCACGATCAGCTGGGTTATTTAATGGACCTTCTTTATCAATAATACGAATTGCTGATTCATGAGTTGTAATTGTAATACGGTCAATTTCATCTAATCTCTCTTTAATTTCCGGATGCAACTTCACTGCACATTCTGCAGCCGTTTGTGCATGGAATTCTGCTGGATATGACACTTTAAATAATACATTTTCCATTACATATGACTCTAGTGGTCTTGCTAATTTTAATTCTTGTTTATTGAATAATACATCTTGGAATCCCCATCCTGGCGCAGATAATGCTGTTGGATAACCCATTTCACCTTTTAGAGCAGTCATTGCAAGATGAACACCGCGGCTCGTTGCGTCACCTGCAGCCCATGATTTACGTGAGCCCGTATTTGGAGCATGACGATATGTACGAAGACTAGAATTATCAATCCACGCATGTGATAATGCATTAAAGATTTCTTCACGTGTTCCGCCAAGCATTTTCGCAACTACTGCAGTTGTTGCTACTTTTACATATAATACATGGTCAAGACCAACTCTGTTTAAGCTGTTTTCTAAAGCAAGCACGCCTTGAATTTCATGTGCTTTAATCATCATTTCTAATACTTCACGTACTTTTAAAGCTTCTTTTCCTTCTGAAATACGAACACGGCTAATATAATCTGCAACTGCTAAAATTCCGCCTAGGTTATCAGATGGATGTCCCCACTCTGCTGCAAGCCAAGTATCGTTATAGTCTAACCAACGGATCATACATCCGATATTAAATGCACCTTTTACTGGATCTAGTACATAAGACGTACCTGGTACACGTGTACCATTTGGCACGATTGTTCCTGGCACAACTGGTCCTAGTAATTTCGTACATTCTGGATATTGCAGTGCTAAAATTCCACATCCAAGTGTATCAAGTAATACGTAACGGGCTGTACTGAATGCTTCTGCACTAGTAACCTCTTTATTTAATACATAATCGGTAATCTCTTCTAATAATGCATCTTTTTGCTTAATTTCATTTGTTTTAATCATGCTATCCTTCCCTTTCTGTCGAAAATTCGTTATTATTAATGATGGGTGTCGGTCAAACACCCATCTGGCGGGCGGCGCTAACAACTCCCCAGTTGTTCTTATTTACTAAGTACATGTCGCTCGCCAATATAATTTACACGTGGACGGAACAAACGATTATTTGCATGTTGCTCAATAACGTGCGCACATAACCCCACTGTTCTAGAGCTAAAGAAGATTGGTGTGTAAAGTTGAATTGGAATACCTAGCATCCAATATACTGGAGCTGCATAATAATCAAGATTTGGATAAATTCCTTTTTCCTTCTCCATAATCTTTTCTCCAGCTTCACACATTTCATATAGTGTATAATCACCTTTTACATCACATAACTGTTTTAAAGCTTCCTTCATCATAAGTGCTCTTGGATCCATCTTCTTCATATAAACACGGTGTCCAAAGCCCATAATTTTTTCTTTGTTATATAGTTTCTTCTGTAATAACTCTTCAAATTTCTCAACATTACCAGCTTCTAAAAGCATGTACATAACCGCTTCATTTGCACCGCCATGTAAACTTCCTTTTAAAGATGCAACTGCACCTGTTAAAGCACCGTATAAATCTGATTGTGTTGATGCAATAACGCGAGCTGTAAATGTAGAGTTTGGCATTTCATGCTCACTATATAAAACAAGGGAACGATCAAAGATCTTTTCCTCAAGTTCAGTTGGTTTTTTACCAGTTAACATATAGAAGAAATTCGCACTATAAGATAATTCTTTAAGAGGTTCAATTGGCTCCTCATTATTTAAAATATGATAGCTATTCGCTACAATGTTTGGCACTTTACTTAACAGCTTGTACCCTCGGCTTTTATTCACTTCTAACGAGCGGTTTTCGATATCATTATCGTAACCAGCTAACGCTGACACACCTGTACGTAATCCATCCATGGGATGCGTCTCTTTAGGCAATGCCTTTAGTACGTTGAACACACCTTCTGGTACTGCATATTCTTCTTTTAATTTCTTTTCAAGTGTTGCTTTTTCATCTTCATTCGGTAGATGTTCCTCCAATAAAAGGTGCACAATGTCTAAATACTCTTTTGTTTTTGAGAGTTCGATTAAGTCATACCCTTGAATTACAATTTCACCTTTTACTGTGTCAAGAAACGAGATTTTCGTCTCCGCTGCCACTATACCATCTAATCCCGGGGAAAATTTCTCTTCAGCTTTCATCATTATTTCCTCCAATCCTAATAGATCTTCGTGCACATAACTGTAAGCCTTTACAATATTGTGAAACTACATTTCTATTTCAATGTATCAGAGTTTTTAGAAGATTTCAATTTATTTTATAATGATAAGTTTCCTACACTTTTCTTACTGTAACAATACAATTTTTTGAAAATAATTCTTATATTTTATAAAGAAAGGATAGACTTCTTTGCGTATTTTCAAAAAACAAAATATAAAGATTTTTCATATAACACCGCCAAATATACAATTATTCTAATTTTATTTGAGAAATAGAAAAAACGAGCTGTACATAAATACAGCTCGTTACTATATGATATTTATTTCACTATCTCTTAAATATAATTTTTATATAAAACTTATTCATTTTTAATAAAGTTATTATTTTACATAATTAAATTGAATTTCTTCCATTTCCTCATGATAACTTACAAATAAATCATAGTTTTGAAAATACCAAAGATCATCAGAATCTACAAAAAATATAATACCTTCCTTCTCAACTGACACTATTTCGCCATCGGGTTTCTCAGCAACAACCCCTAAAGAATATCCGGGCTGAATTGAACTATCCCCTCCGTACCTTACAGTAAAACGTACAGATTCACCGTGCTTTATACGTAATTCTTCCTGGAACCATTGCAGAGCTTTACGATCAATTGAAATTCTCATCTTTATTCCTCCAGTTTACGCAAACTCTTTTTTTCCTAATCGTTGTTTTACAAAGAAGACGAAAATAATTAAGGCTATCAATGCTGAAATTGCACTCCCTGAAAATAAAATACGATAACCAAACATTTGTGAAACAACTCCAAGTAAAATAGCACCTAACCCGATTCCTAAATCAAACGCTGTAAAAAATGAAGCATTTGCAACTCCTCTTTTACTCGGATCGACAATTGTAAGCATTGCCGCTTGCAAAGCTGGCTGCGCTGAACCAAATCCAATACCGTATAATGTTGCTGCGATAATTACACCTATCAAACCATTTGAGATAGTTAAAACAACTATAGCTAAAATAGTAATACATAATGCTGGAAGTATGATGAATACTTCTCCATACTTATCTAATAGTTTCCCTGAAATTGGTCTTACAATTGTTAATGCAATTGCATATCCAAGAAAGAAAGTTCCCGGGTTTACATGAATTGATGATGCAAATAACGGTAAAAAGGTTGTTATTCCTCCATATGCAAACGATAAAAAGAATACTACAATCGTGATTGTTAATACGGATTTCTCAAATAGCTGAATTTTCCCTTTTTCTTTTTGTGGCGTAAATGGGATCTTCGTTATTAATGATAATACAACTGCCATAAAAGATAACAACGTCGCTAATAAAAATAGACCATCAAATGAATAATTTTGCACAACCCATAATCCAATCATAGGTCCAATCGCCATTGCAATTGTCATCGCCATCCCATACCAACCCATACCTTCACCGCGGCGTGAATCTGGAATAATATCCGTTATTGCTGTTCCAACAGCTGTTGTAGAAACAGCCCATGTTACTCCGTGAATAACACGTAAAACAGCTAAAAGGACAATAGTCGATGCTATATTATAGGAGTACATCGTTAAGCCAAAAAAGATGAGTCCGAAAATAATAAAGGATCTTCTACCATATTGATCTAACATTCCTCCAATAATCGGTCGTATTACAACAGCAGCTATTGTAAACATCCCCATCATAAGTCCAACTTGCGATTCATTGCCACCTATCTCTTTAATAAAGAGCGGGAGCGTTGGAACAAGTAAATAAAATCCTGTAAATAAAAATAACATTGCGAAAGTCATTTGAATAAATGATTTCGTCCATAATCGTTCCATAAAAATACCTCCATACACTCGTAAAATATTACGATTAACACCCTCATTGTATATTTTTTTTATCTCTTTTCCCTCCGCAAATAGACGTATCTTTTCATATTAAATAGTCCACCATCAGCTTACATTAGTCTTAAGACTTTGTACGCATGTTTTAAACGAAAGTCCTATATATGTACCTTTATACGTGTGAAAAGAATATACTAATTTATTAACTCAACTTAGGAGTGAATATTTCATGTGGGTATTATTAAGAGTAACTGCCGTAGTTCCTTCGACTCCTGGGATACATGTTCCTGCAGTTCATACAGCTAGCTCCGATGTAGGAATTGAACTTCCCGCAACTTGGCAGCAATATCAAATTCCCGGTCAAGTTACCCCATCATTTTGGCATCATGGTACACACCCCAGTAGTACTCCCATTCATAGCCATAGTTATCCTCCACTACCTCCGACTCAAGTCTTTTATCATTTCCCTTCAATTTTTTTCCAAAATTTTCATGGTACGTTTAACATTTAATAGCTATCACTGTATTACCCCTACATTTTAATAAGGCGAACCTTTAATCCAGTTTCAACATAACAAAGTCGAATTCCTTAAATAAGAAATTCGACTTTTTAATTGTTTTCCAAACTAAAGTAACCGTTAAAGAAAGACATTTATTAAAGATTTGAATATAATTTTTACTTATTTAATACTTTATATGATTCATCATAGTTAGTCCCTTTGCGGGATAACCAACACATACCATCATTTGCAAGTAGACTTTTCTCTCTTTACGTTAATTCACTCTTTTTCTTCTATCTAGCCCTTAACATTACATTTTCTGTAGCAAAATGAAAAAAGCACTTAAGATTGTAATTTTCACAAATCTTAAGTGCTTTTTAATATTTTTTATAAATTTTTCTTATTGTCCATTATTGGCAGGAACCTCTCCTGCATTTCCACCATTATTTGGTTGTACTGTTGCAGGTGGGGTTGGAGTTCCTTGACCTCCATTATTATTCGCTGGAGGTGTCGTTCCTTGACCTCCTCCGTTATTTGCTGGAGGTGTCGTTCCTTGGCCTCCTCCGTTATTCGCTGGAGGTGTCGTTCCTTGGCCTCCTCCGTTATTCGCTGGAGGTGTCGTTCCTTGGCCTCCTCCGTTATTTGCTGGAGGTGTCGTTCCTTGACCATTTCCGTTATTTTGTTCATTTTGTTTCTTTTCTTCTTCTTGTTTCTTTTGCTCTTCTAGTTTCTTTTGTTCTTCTTGCTTCTTAAGTTCCTCTTGTTTCTTTTGTTCTTCTTGTTTTTTCAGTTCTTCTTGTTTCTTTAATTCTTCTTGCTTTTTCTCTTCTTCAGTTTTTTGCTGTTGATCTTGTTTTGGTTGCTCCGTTGTATCCGGTACGCTAGTATTTGGCGATGAATCACGTTTTTCACCTTTTATACGTAGCTCACTACCTTCTTGAATAACACTACTTGGCATTTTAAAGCGTGATTTATCTGTAGCCATTTCGCTCATCATTTCTTTAAAGATCAACTGTGCAATTTTCGTATTTTTACTACTAATATACTCGTCTTTACCATCTTTCATATACCCAGTCCATACTGCCATCGTATATTGCGGTGTATATCCAGCAAACCAACTATCACGAGTTGCACTTTCTGGAATTTTATATTGAGCTAATTGCTTTGATGAATAGTTTGTCGTACCCGTTTTACCAGCTACATCTAAAGAGCCTACATTTGCCGATGTACCAGTACCCGATGTAACTACAGAACGAAGCATATCAGTAATCATGTATGCGGTAGAATCTGTCATAACTTGTTTTGGTTTTTGTCCAAAACTTTGTGACTTACCGTCTGGATAAACGACTTTCTTAACAAAATGCGGTTTCGTATATTTACCTTCATTACCAAATGCCGCATAAGCACCCGCTATTTCAGTTGGCGATACTTCATTTGTACCAATCGCTGTTGATTCCGTCGGTGCTGTATTAAATGTAATACCTAGTTTCTCAGAGAATTCTTTTGATTTACTAATCCCTACTTCTTTTGCAGTTTTAATTGCAGGAATATTACGCGACATTTTTAATGCTTCACGCATCGTAATTGGACCCATATGACTTCTATCTGCATTTCGAACTTCTTGACCCGTTGAATACTTAAATGGAGAGTCATCGATTTGATGATACGTAGCCCATTTTAAATATTCAATTGCAGGAGCATAGTCGAAAATTGGCTTCATCGTTGAACCAGCTGCACGATCTAATTCAATTGCCATATTATGCCCTTTAAATACAGCTTTATTTTCTCCACGGCCACTACCTATAGCACGAACTTCTCCTGTTTTCGTATCCATAAATGTGAATGCACCTTGGAATTTATCGTTTGGATAATCAATGATATTATTATTTAAAATATTATCAGCAAGTTTCTGTGCTTTCGGATCTAACGTTGTATAAATTTCTAAACCGTCAGAACCAATATTAGCATCTGGCAATTCTTTTTCTACTTCTTTCACAACTGCATCCATAAATGCAGGGTATGGCATTGTTTGTAGTTGAGCTGCAGGCTTGAGTCCCTTTTCTACGTCAACTTTTATTGCTTCTTCCATTTCCTGTTTTGTTATATATCCATGTCGATTCATTAAGTTTAGAACAACATTTCTTCTTTCTGTTGCTTTTTGAACATTTTCTTTTTTCGTTGGATCATAGTTATTCGGTGCTTTCGGTAAACCTGCAAGCATCGCAACTTCTGGTAATGTTAAGTCCTTCAATTCTTTACCATAGTAGTTTTGTGCTGCTGTTGCGATACCATATGAACGATTACCTAAGTTAATTTTATTTAAGTACATCTCTAATATTTCATGTTTTGAATACTGTTGTTCTAGCTTATAAGCTAAATATATTTCTTGCGCCTTACGCTTTGGTGTTTTATCCATAGATAAGAAGTAGTTTTTAATAACTTGCTGCGTTATCGTACTTCCACCTTGAGAGCCATAATCTCCTTTAAGACTCACTAAAACAGCACGGGCAGTACCTTTAAAGTCTACTCCGCTATGCTCATAAAAACGTGAATCTTCTGTCGCTAAAAATGCATTTTCTACTAATTTAGGTATTTGATCATACGTAACATTCGTCCTTTTTTCTTTTCCATATTCATATACCAAATCCCCGTTTTTATCATAAATTTTTGAGGATAACGGATTAACAAGTTTTGCTTTTTCCAGTTTTGGTGCGTCCTTAATCATTACGAAAAAGGTAGCAACCCCCGCCACTAAACCTACAATACCAAGTAATAAACAAGTAATTAAAAACTTGCGGAAAAATGATGTTTTACCTTTTGGTTTTTGTGTTTTAGAAGCTGGTTGTTTTTTCTTTTTAACTTGTCGTCGCTCCTCGCGAGAACGATAATTTTCTGACATGTTACTTTCTCCTGCCTTTCAATTCTCCCGTTGATTTAATTAAAAATATTGAGGTCACTTTCGTAAATACGTTTAGGCAAGAAAGTGTACTGACCTGGAGCATTCAATATTTTCCTAATTCACAGATTACAAATTTTAGAATGGCTCTTATACATACTATTTTCACTTCTAATTTTCTAATAATGCTGCCCCTTTTAGCATAATAATGAAAGAAGTGAATTTTTATTACCTCGTATAAATAATATACCTTTTTTTCAAATGGTCAATATTTTCTTATTAATAAATCAAAGGTGAAATAAAAATAGCATATCGATATGAACTTCGTGTGAACTTACTTATAATTACGTATAACCAATATTAAATATATTGAATATAGGTATAATACCTCTTTAATTATAAAGATTTCAACACCACAATACCGTTACCTACAAAGAATTATTAAAAATGAAAAATAAGGAGTTGCATAATAATGAAGCTATCTCCGGTTACCTCAAAAAATATAGTTGCTGTTGGTTATAATCCTTTTTCTATGATTTTGCGAATCCAATTAAAGCATGGTATGTATGATTTCTTTAATGTACCAGAAAGCATTTATACTGGCCTATTACATGCACAATCTAAAAGTTATTATCATAATACTTACATTAAAAATTCTTTCCGCCACACAAAAATTTAAACTTAACACCCACTAAAAAAGAAAGGAGGTTAATCCTCCTTTCTTTTAAAAACATTTGGCAGATGAATTATCTTCGATTTCTCTTATTAATTTCATCATATGCTTGAATTTGTTTTTTCAAACGCTGATCAGCTTTTTTATCATGCACTACAAGAATTGCGTGTATAACTCCTGGAACCCAAAATATTAATGTTAATATGAAATTTATGATTGCCTGAATTGGTTTTCCACAAAATAATACAGCAACAGGTGGAAGAAAAATTGCTAATAAATACATCATCCCTTGAAAACTCCTTATTTTGTATTTTATATATCACTTTTCAAAATATACGCAAAAAAACCTACTACCATTTTAATCTTAACCTGCCTCTAAAATCAATGTATCTCCTTCTATTTATATAAGTATTTCAGACTTTTCATTGTTTTCTAGCCTATTTTCTTCCTCTATTGCAGTTATTCCAATTGCGGAAATTAACGTTCCTATCGCTTGTATCCAAATACCAATGAGTGCAATGATTCTCTCATCCTTCTTATCAAAAATACTATCTTTATTTTCTTTCTCATCTTTCAATACATTTAAAACACCTTGATACGCTTGTAATCCAGCTCCTAAACTTTGCATGGAGTTACCCAGTATAATAATTTTCTGTAATACATTTATATCCACCAAAGCTGCTTCTACTCCTAAAAAAGCACCAATCGATTGTAAACTGTTCCCTGTAATGATAAGATAATCATTTTCTTTCAATTGTTCATTTATATTAAAATATATTCCTATTACATTTGATATATTTCCTAATGCTAATAACTCAATTCCTATTTGATCAAGTAATTTACTTTGATTCTCTCTTTTTTCTTCCCCATCATCATAATTGCTCGCAATGATTTGTAATATATACCCGAGGGCTTGTAATGAGCTTCCTACAATAACAAGTTCCGATTCAACTTTCTCTTCTCCAATAAATCCTCTTGTCGTTCCAATAGCAGCTGTAAGATTCCCCCCTACTTGAAACCATGCCCCTGTCACTTTTAAACTGCTTGGATTCATTTTTATCACCTATTCAAATATTTTCTAAAGCTTTCAAAACAAACAAATCTCACCCTTAATCTTTTATTTTATTTTTCAGATGTAATTTTGTGAATGATCTAATGTGCTACTAATATAAAAAGCACCTTAAAGGTGCTTTTTATACGCATGCTGGGCATGTCAATGAATCTCCATTTTTATCTATTGTTATATTCAATATATATTCAATTGCGTTATGTGACCAAGTTTCAGGTGTAGGCGATTCATTTATATATTGTGGCGCACATGACTTCAGCATTGGAGTACTAATACTCCCCCCAGGATCTAAAGCAACTACAGCCATGCCATGGGGTAATTCCAGGGCCATAGATTTAGTGATACCCTCAATTGCAAATTTCGAGGCACAATATGGCGCAAGCTCAGCTTCACCTTCTCTCCCCCAACTAGAACTTATATTAATGATAATTCCTTCTTTCCTAGCTACCATTGCGGGAACAAACGCTCTTATTACATTTACTACACCATTCACGTTTACATTCATTACATTTTCGAATTCTTGAGCCGTAATTTTCCAAAGTTGTGCATTTTGATTTACAATCGATGCATTATTTATTATCAGATCGGGAGCCGTATGTCTATTAAATATATAATTTGCCCAGTTATTAACTTGCTGAGAATCTGAAACATCAATTACTTGGAAATCATGTATTTTACTGTACTGTTTTTTTAGTTCTTCAATTTTATCTTTTGAACGTCCACAACCATATATGTTCCACCCTAATTCATGAAATCGATCAACCATCGCACGTCCTAACCCTTGTGTCACACCTGTAATAATTACAGATTTACTAATTTCTTTTCGCTTCATTTCTCTCATCCTCCTTCCCTATATCTTACTCTCTTCATTTTTATTCAGCGATTTACTATAGTATCAACTCAACTCATACTTTAGTAATGGTTTTGATATTGCATACATAAGTAAAAAAGTAACCATCATGGTTACTTTTTGCTATATATCTAAAAATTCATTGTTTATTTCATTATTGTTTTTACATTTAAACTTCTCTTTTCCACATTTCTCACACCGGTAAATATAAACTACACCTAATGTACCTTTTTTTAAAATCCTCATTATCCTGCATCTTAATAAAAATATATTTATGTTTACAATGCGATTCACCCAAATAATTTTTAAACCACTTTTTCAACACAACACATTCCACCTTTATGATAGAACCTTTATTTAGCTGCTTTATTATATACTTTTATTTAAATGTTCAATCTCATCTTGCAATTTTTTAAATTGCTCAAAATGCATGGTAATAGATTGGCTACTACCATAATCAACATTTTGTTTCACTAATATAACACCCGTATCATGAAAAAGCGCTTCAAGTTCTTTCCTAATAGACACTTTCGCAATATGGGCTGTTTTAATTGCAGATAAAATTGCAATTTCATTAAACTTTAATTTTATTTCATTTGGACAAAATGCGTCTTCAACTAATATAACTTCATTACTATAAATTAATGCAACAAGATTACTTGATTTGGCATCTGTTAAATCAACTTTTTTCATAATATCTTTCATTACATTTTGCCTCCTTTATTTTCATATATATCAATTATACAAATTTTTTTAAAAAATTACTCAACTTTATTATATTAATTTTAACACACTTTTATTGAAATCCACGCTCCAAACGTTTTACTATTCCACAATTTTTATTGTATGAACCATCTGAACTATAACTCCATATAGTAATGTTAACAACTTATTATAAAGCAGGTGAAAATTATGCCATCAGTTGTAGGAAATTTAGTTGTACAAAATAGCAATGGATCATTTAACTTAGGTGATTTCTACAACGTATCTCCGAAAGAAAATACGAAAGCTTATAATGGTTCCGGCGCATCAAACGTTGGTTTTGTTGTTAATACTTTTAGCGGTGTTAGCGCGACCAATACATTTGATTCTGACCTTGCAGATCAAAACCAAGTGGGTACAGCCTAATCTTATGTTCAACTTTCTGTATAGAAAATTTTAATTTGTCTATACTATAATCAGGCTGTTTGACAGCTCTTGTCGATTTTGGAGTACCCTATCTTTTTCTCCCTTTCCCTGGGGCTCAGCAGCTAGCACGAAGCTAGCTGCTTTTTCTTGTATTATTTGTCTCATAAATCAGAAATAAAAGAAGCTGCCATTTAATACTCAGCTTCTTTTACGTTATTTCAATAATATCCATAGCGTTAAATACGTAAGTTTTATAAAAAGCGTCTGTACAAATTACAATTTGTTTTACCGGATTGATATGTACAACAGTCATGTAGCTTGTTAGTATGTAACCATCTTCAAAATATGTTACCAATATTTCTTTCTCAGACAGTAATGACGTTAATAATTTATCAGAAATTCTCTCTTTTGCTTCATTTGTTAAAAGCGGTTTTTGTACTTTTAATTTCTCTCCAATAATCTTTCTCATATTTAAAAGTTGTTCGGACATTACTGTAAACGGAACCCACTCTCTTTCTTCTTTTTGTATCTTTACATCGTTCATTTTTTATCTCCTTGATCATTTATACATTTATTTAGCCATACTATCCCTTAGTTATTTTTAATACTTACTAAACTCGAATTTACTTCTAAACTATAATTAGGTTACTTCTTAAAAGAACATTCGTTCTTATTATACACGAACTTACGTTCTTTTGAGAAGAGCCATACTTATTATTTCTTAACAAAAAACATAATTTTATTTATCTCCATACTTTTTTCCTTTATCAAATAAACTTCTCATTTCTTATATAACATGCATATAACAACTAAAAGGCGACTTCACCCAAAGTGAAATCACCTTTTTCTAAAAAATATTTCAAAGCTTATTTTTCTATCCTAACTAATGTTCTTTCTGGAATACATAATTCATCTATATTAAAATGATTTATTTTTAAGTTCAATTCCCCTACTCGTTCCTTATCTTCATCACCAACCCAACAACTAAATAATTCGAAATAGTCTCTATCTTCCGAATAACCTTCCATAAAGTTAAAAGTTTTTCTTTCGCTTCTTTTTTTCCTTTACATTTTGCCACTCGACAAGTTCAATTCCCCAACTAGTTGAAACCTCATATGTGTAATTTGTTTGGAATTGATAATCTTGTACAATTTCAAGCATACTTTCATCTGAAAAACACGGTCCAAAAACAATTAGATTATTAGAATCCGGATCCGTTAACGGAATTTCTACATTACAGCCTATGTAACTTGCTAAACTCATTTTATACTCCTCCAGTATTCGAATAAAAAATACTTCATAGTATATTTATTTACTTAAATATAAAATCCCTGCCTAAACGAAAAAGTTTTAAATTTTTATCGTTTATTAACCATCTATAACTGAAAACATATACTATGATGAACGAACTCACAAAGCATAAGAAAAGAGAGCATTTACAACACTCTCTTTTCTTACATACTCTATGGAACTTTACAAAACTGAATCAATGATTTTTATTATTATATTTTATTACATATACTTAGGTTGTACTATTATATGTAACTCTCTCTCTGTATCCGCTTTTTTCGGATGACGAAAATAATTAAGTTCGTACTTTAACACTTTATACTCAACCATCCCGATTTTAATCCCTTTCGTTTCTTTTAATATAGCTAATAAATCACTTACATTTTCATCATATGACTCAAAAATTTTCGCGCCGCCCTCTCCTTGAAAGATTACTTTCATATATTCTCCACCACCTTAATTTATTGATGTGGTAAATGACGCGTTTAAAACGATTCATTCTTTATCCTAAAATTTTCATATAAAAAAGAACATCCTTTCCAATCGAATGCTCAGCTTTTTACTAATTATCCATGTTAAATATTTATTCAAAAACATTATATGTATTATTTTTTAAATTATGTTCGATATCCATTATTAAAGAGTAAATATATGTAATAAACTTGCATAATGAAAACCGTAGAATATCCACTTTCGTTGAAATAACTACAATCCATAATTTTCCATTGTAATTCTTAATATTTAAATGTAATATTGTATTGTCTTACTATCTATTTATAACTCACACACTAATTAGAAAAAGGGAACTCTATATGAGTTCCCTTTTCTAATTATGATTACAGTCATTATTTCTTTTCTAGAAATTTAAATGTATCTTTAAATTCTTTATTATTCACTTTAATATCAGCATCTTTCAATAAATCATTGACTACTTGTTGTTTCCATTTACCTGTCGTATCTTGTAGTCTTTGTTGTTCTATATCTTTACGAATTTTATCCTTTACTTCATCAAATGGCTTCAATTCTTTTTTATCCGTCACTTTAATAATATGGTAACCGTAAGTTGTTTTAACCGGCTCACTTACTTGGCCTGCATCTAATTTATACGCAGCTTCCTCAAATTCTTTCACTGTTTGCCCAGGAGCAAAACCAGATATTTCCCCGCCCTGTTCCTTTGAACCAGTATCTTCTGAATACTGTCTTGCTAAGGCAGCAAAATCTTCACCATTATTTACTTTCTCCTTTATTTCTTTAGCCGTTTTTTCATCTTTCACTAAAATGTGACTTACTTTCATTTCTGGTTTATAGTTATCTTTTACATCTTTATCTGTAACTGTTGCTTTAATCGCTTTCTCAAATGCAATTTCTGGCTTCATTTTTTCTTTTAATTCATCTTCATTTTTCAACCCAAGTTGTTCTAAAGTCGATTTAAAGTTTTCACCCATTTTATCTTTTGCTTCTTCTACTTTCTTTTTTGCTTCCTCATCTGAAACTTTATATTTATCTAGCAATGCCTTACTTAACATCATTTGATATAAAGTACTTTCTCCATATTGTTGTCGTAATTCTTTACTTAATTCTTTCTCTGTAACATTTCCTACTTTTGATGTTACTACGTTGTCTGAGGAACCACATGCAGATAATGCTAGCATCATGCATGAAATAATTGTTCCAATAAATATTTTCTTCTTTTTCAATTCAAATACCTCACTTTTATCATTATGCAAATTAACTATACACAGTCATTGTGAAAACAGTGTGTTTTCTACATGTAATTCATTTCATATGAGTTGACTATGTATCATGTATTTTCATTTTTAAATATAAAGAGTCTTCTTACTATGCATAGTAAGAAGACTCTTTATATAATTCTCAAAAAAATATAGCTTCTATAGTTGCTTAATAATTACATGTTTTTCAGGTATCCAACTATTCTGTCCGATATCTACCGCATTTCCCACTCTACCCCACACTCGAAAAGATGTCGATCCATCTATGTTTCCTTTATAATTCATACATTCAGGCTCTTCATAATAATTTACTCCGTAACCGACAGGATATTTTGAAGTTGCATAAAACCATTTCACATTAAAATGTTTTAAATATACCCACTGCTTATCGTTCCCTAAACAAATCATATCTTGCTCACCGCCTCCCCAATAACCTGCTAAGATTAAATATGGAATTTTCTGAGTGAGTGTACCTGTAAATTGGGGATTCATGGGGTTTTCATATAAATTTATTCCATATCCATCAGGATATTTCGAAACTGCAATACCAATGCCATTCGGTTGCTGTGTATACACTATGTTAGATTGATTTGCTTTGTTCGAATTTATAAACCAAGAAAGTGACTTATTTCCTACTAATCGATTCAGATCACATTTCCCAATCCCAGGAACATTCCCTGAATCCGTATATTGCCACATATCGCATGGATATGCTGGCTTATTCCCTCCATAGCGAGGGATCCATACGAAATCAGCTTCAATATTACGTGCTCCAAATGATAGATACGTGTGATGCCCTACATATAATCCTACTTTTTCCGCACCTAAACGGCGTAATTCATCAATAAATGCCTGTGTCCCGCCTTGCATATCTACCATCGTTTGAACTTCTACGTCCGCTACCCAAAACTTAGCAGATTGATCACCACGATTCCAAAAATCTTGTGCCTCTTTCTTTGCATCAGCAATAGATATAAAACGGCAAAAAGCATAATTACCGAATGGGATACTATGCTTTTTCATTTCACTAACATAATTTTGATACATAAAATCCACCGTATTAGAGCCATCTTGAACTCTAGCAATCACTAAATCTAGCTGAGATGCTGCAATATCCCAATTGATAGTTCCATTCCATTTTGAAATATCTACAATATACCCCATACATTCCAGCTCCTTTTTAATGTCTTATTCATAGCTTGTTTTATTGTAAGCCTCCTCTCTCTAAAACTAGCTATCTATAATATAAATAAAAAGAATCTTTACCGTTTTTCAAAATATATTCTCTTTCAGAAATATTTCTATTAGCTTTAACATGTATGTCACAAAAAATATTCTCATATTCGAAATATACCTTACTATTTGTTATGTAGTCTCATCCTATCAATTTAGGTATTGAACATTTTTATAGATATTAGAAAAAATCCTCTTATATTATTAACTTAAAACTTCCAGTATCAATTCCCTTTCAGTTAATAAAAATCACTACTCATTTTCTATATATTATTAAGTCAAATGTTGAATTTTTTAATTCATTAAAATATGTGATCCACGGTGGCGAAAGCTGAGCTTGTACATTTTCTTCCAATATTTTATACTACCTCCTTATACCATTCTTACTAACATAATATGTAACAAACTAAAAAATGCATTAGTTATATTAATTAAACATTTTATTTCACATTCTCAATTTCCCCTTTACATCTTTAAGCACTTTTACTACTATGAAATTCTTTATTATAAGCAAATCCACTGAAATTTCATATTATACTAATACGACTCTATATCCTTTAAATTATAATACTCAATATTAGGAGCTGATTTCATGGAAAAAAAACCTATCGTGTTTAAAATTCCACCAAATTCAAAACTAAAAGTTACATTTTTCGGTCCTTGTAACGAAGTAATTACAAATGTGTCTATAATTAATCAACTATGCACCCCTAAATGTCAAACTATCACGCAATATCCAGACTTTCAGAAATATGTAACTGAAGTACGATCGTTATCCCGTTGTTAGTCCGCATAATGCACGATTTTCACAACTTTGTTACCTAAAGATAACTGAGAAAGAAAATAACTGCATTCCTAAATTAAAATTACTCATTTTATGATATTCCATTGATAATTCATTGATTTTTTACACGTTTTTATTAATAGAACATATATTATCGTATGGAGATTATCCACTCATAAAACCTATCTTTCTTTGGAGCATACTTTTTATGTATGCTCTTTTTTTATGTAACCGTCCCCCTTCTAAATTGACCAACAATATATTAAAATTCTTTATATACTCAAGGAGGTCAAATATGTTCAAGTTGCATCCAATACTACTCATCTTAGGATTGATTTTGTTTTTATATAGTGTAATCGCCTTTATGTTATTCTTTTCAGTGTATTAGGATTCCCTACACAAATCTATGTTCAATATATAATTTCTATATAGTAAAGAAAAAACGTAATGATACGATCTTTTATGTATTCCGTCTTTCTTGTTCTATAAGAAAACTAGCAAACTTACTAACAATGAGTTTTCACAAGCATGTTACTTATTATTCTGTTTATTATCTGAAGAAGATTGAAACCTCTACAAATTAAACTACACTTTACCTATTTACTTATATATTTTAGAAAAACAATAATATTCCCCCACCATTTGGTAAGGGGATTAACTAAACCTACTAAAAAACATTTAATGATCTGTTTTATTTAATTGGAGAAGGAAATCTTGCTGCTTCAAAATGTGCCCCATCTTCTAAAGGACTTAAAACCCCATCTATACTACTTTGTGCATAAATCTCAACTTCATCCCCTGCATTCAATTGAACAATCGTCGAAACACTTACGACATTTCCAAAACTTATTGGACCAAAAAAGTCATTATCTATAGCTATCGCTGCGTTTCCATTCACACGAATTTCTACACGCGCTCTATAATTTAAAGTTGGATCGTTTGGAAAGAAACCAATCGTTCCAATAATAGAATATACTCCTTTAGTCTTCGGCGTAAAAATAGATGTTGCTGGATTATACTCATTCGCTAAATCAAATTGTTCATTTTGAAATAACACTTTCACAAAAGTATTAGCAGGAACATTTTGATTCACAGTATTTCTAGCTCTAAATGCCGATGCTCTAACAAGATTGTCCTTATTATCATGACACTTACTAGTGTTCTTACAACAATCATGATGCTTCTTTTTATACTCCTTACAATACTTACAGTAGTAATAACAAGACATACTAATTCCCCTTTCAAACTTATTACTACATATTATGTAAGATTGATTTATAAGGTTTGGACTAGCTATTTTTCTTATTCATAAGGGCGCTATTAATCTGCACCCTTATTTATATAAACAACTTCATTCCTTACTAGCTATAAGTTGTATATAGTTCCATATGGAATAGTAAGAAAAGAACTTCCGTACGGTGTAACATGATGTACTGGGTAAAAATACTCTACGGATGAGTAATATGGTTGTACTCCTTGCTGCTGCATTTGTTGTTGCATTTGCAATGCTTGTTGAATAGCTTGGACTGTACTTTGTGCTCCACTATACGTTATAGACGTACCATACGCTGGTCGTATGCCAGCTTCAGAATTAAAATATGAATAAAACATGATCTTCAACTCACTTCCGTATAATTTATTACAAATTATATTATGATTCTTTATTTCAGTAGGTACTATAAGCTAGTCCGCTCGCTTATATTCAAATGACAAAATAAAACAGTAGCTGCTAGACTACTTTGAATTCTTCTTATTACCAAATGAAATGATATACATATTCTCCGGTTACACGCTCATCGATTCCAGCAACCCTAACGAACCTAAGTAAATCCGCCCCTTGAAGAAAATATACCGACATCGTAACCGGTACTTGTGACCACATGAATTGATAAAGCTCATTCACTCTCTGATTCGTCGTAACGATTAAATCATTTACAGGTCCATGATTCCATGCAGAGGTTTGAACTGAAGTGAAAGAAAGGTCTTTCCCATTAACCACTATTCTTGCCACGCTTTGAGTTATGTCCACAATACTCCCCTCCAACATTACAAAAATTGGACCTTTTTTAGTTCATATTATTATAAATATTCTTGACTGTAATAAATGTTTAAGGCAAATCCCTAATAAAGTGAAACTTTAATCAGTGGAGGTCTTACTGCCCGTTAATGCGGGATACAATTTTTTTATTCATATCCCTCAATTCCCATTACAACCATATAATTTCTAACCTGATTCAATTTTTGTAAAAGTTGAACCAGCAAATGTAAATTCCGTAAAAGTATTAGAAAAATTAAACTTTACTTTTGAAGGTACTCTGAGAAAAAGCGAAAAATCAGCTGGAAAGCTTATCGATTTAAATATTTATTCGAAATTAATAAGCAATTAATTTTAGTCACTCTGCCCATACTCAATCAAAGTTTGGGCTTCTTTAATTTCTGTATAAAATTCAAAAGTTTGACACAATCCTGGAAAAAGCTTATAAAGAAAAGTGAGGTTCCGTTATTTTCACACTTAGTAGCGCAGTCATGTTACATACAATTTTATAAGTGTGAACGAACTACAAAACTAAAAAACAAATAATAAGTTTGCAACATGTTTGCAAATGCGAATTTTGCATATAAATTCGTGTGATATTGAAAGGAGTTTTACTTATGAAAGAAATTAAAACAGAACAAGAATTCAAAGACATCATCGCAAGCGAGGAGCCAGTAGTTGTTAAGTTCTTTACTACATGGTGCCCAGATTGCGTACGTATGGACAACTTTATCGGAGATGTAATGGAAGAGTTCAATAAATTTGAATGGTATTCTATTAATAAAGATGAGTTTCCAAGTATCGCTGAAGAGTATCAAGTAATGGGTATTCCAAGTTTACTTGTATACCAAAACGGTGAGAAGCTAGGCCACTTACATAGTGCTAACGCAAAAACAGAAGAGCAAGTTACTGAGTTTTTAGAAGCATACTAAGATGAAAGCCCTCTGGAAAATATTTTCCAGAGGGCTTTCATCTGTTTTCATAATTATCTTTTGACGTTTTTCCTCGTTTAATGAATTACACCTTGTCATGATAAGAATAATATGTAGTAAGAAAAGTATTCGTTTCTTGATCCATCTCCCCTCCTATCTCTTTAGTAAATAGACTCTAATTAGGTTTACACCCTGACTTTGTACTTTTCAACATATTTTTCCTTCACGAAACTTTGTTATCCCCTTCTTAAAAAGCTATAAAACGTCAACAATGTTTGTATAGACCCACACGACTTTCGTTTGATACTCTATTTATAGAAAGAAATTCCTTTAAAGAAAGGTGAGTGATTAAAATGGATACTCTTTCTCATAAAGAAGCTGATAAAGGCGCTATTGTCAGCATTATGGCCTACATATTTTTATCCTCTATGAAAATCATCATCAGTTATATTACCCTCTCTAGCGCATTACGTGCTGACGGTTTAAATAACTTAACGGATATCGGTGCTTCTTTAGCGATATTAATTGGTCTAAAAATATCTCGTAAACCTCGTGACCCAGATCATCCGTATGGGCATTCGCGGGCCGAACAAATCGCATCACTTGTTGCGTCCTTCATTATGGCAACAGTCGGATTAGAAGTTGTTATTAGTGCCATTCAATCTTTCTTAAATCCGAAACAAGCAGCGCCTAATATACTCGCTGCATGGGTTGCTTTATTTTCTGCTGTCGTTATGTACTGCGTGTATTTGTATACGAAAAAAATTGCAGCACGAACAAAAAGTAAATCATTAGAAGCCGCTGCAAAGGATAATTTATCAGATGCACTCGTAAGTATTGGTACCGTAGTAGGTATTGTCGGTTCTCAGTTCCAAATGCCTATTTTAGACCCTATTGCCGCTTTAATTGTCGGTCTTATTATTTGTAAAACTGCATGGGAGATTTTCGTAGAATCTTCTCATATGCTTACAGATGGAATTGATCCTGATAAAATGGAAGAATACGCTGATGCTATTGAGCATATTGGCGGTGTGGAAAACATTGTAGATATTAGAGCACGTATGTATGGGAATCAAACGTACGTTGATATTACAATTGAAGTAGATGCTCGCATGGATGTTGGAGAAAGTCACTGTATTACCGACAACATCGAAGCTATGCTTCGCAAAAAGTTTGGAATTTACCATGCACACATTCATGTTGAGCCAATGAAAAAAGAACCTATTATGACATAGGTTCTTTTTTTATGAACGTTTTATGGAATATAACACATAAAACGAGCCAGCTACCACCAGCTGCCCATCCTGCTAATATGTCAGATGGATAGTGCACGCCAAGATATATTCGGCTAACTGAAATAGATAATACAACAAAGCTTGCTATAAGAATAATTAACAATTTTTTATGCAACGAAATACGCTCTTCAGTAATTGTGACGTATGCAATAAATCCTAAAAAAGCAGTAGCATTCATCGTATGACCGCTCGGAAAACTATATCCAGTTGCAGTAACAAGCTGCGTGACATCAGGTCTTGCTCGTTCGTACCATAGTTTAAGCATACTGTTTAAATAACGAGATCCGTAGTAATTAATTGTTAGAAGTAACGCACTAAGCAACTTTTTTCTAACGAGAAAATACATTACAAGAATAATGAGTAATGGAAAATATATTCTTTTGGAACCGATAAAAGACACCCAAGTAAAATAGGTCGTCAAATAATCGTTTCGAAAGCTTTGAATAAAATGTGCGACTATATTGTCAAAGTTCTCAATACAAGCGGTATGATACGAAAGTGATAATACGACAAAACAAATGAGTAACGTAAAACTTAGCAAGTATAAATGTCGATATCGTTTCACATACATAACCTCACTATGCAAAAAAATGGAGCGGTTGTTTTAGTTTTCCTCTCCATTTCTTTTTTATGCATAGTTTATTAAAAAATATAATTATTAATTTTTTGCTTCATCTCAGGGATATCTTCTCTTGTTACAGTGAAGCGAATAACCTTCTCATCAAGATCAAGTGCCTCAGCGAATAAACCAGCTAATCCACGTGATTTTCTATCTACTTCCATAATTATTTCTAATCGGTCGTATGCACGTGGCAAAATTAATAATTCTAATTCATCTAATCTGCCGTAGTACTCTCCAGAAACCGGAATAAACTCAAATTCTTGTGCGAATGGAACTTGTTTACGTAATCGATGCGGTAATTCTTCACATTCTATATGACGTGCTTTAAACCCTAATTCATTTACACTATCTAAAACACTACTTAATAATGCATTAGGTAACACTTGAACGTAGTCGCGGTCACTTGGGTCTATACTACTTTTAATATCAAGACCTGTATGAATCCAAACCGTTTTCATACCAAGTGTAAGTGGTGCTTCAATTGGCATTGGAAAAGAAAATGGAATGTCAACTGTTTCATTTGGTTCTACAGAAAAAGGTTCGGTTAAGCGTACTCGCTCTAAATCATATGTTGCTGTTACTTTTTTATCATCCACTTCTCGTACATACGACGTCGATAATGTTAAGTAAATGCTTTCAATTTGTTGGCTAACTGAACCTCCAGTTATATGAACCTTTCCAACTATTTCTTCCCCAACAATATACTCATCTTTTTCAAGAACAGTATCTACCTTTGCACTTCCAATACCAACGCTTGCTAAAAACTTTTGAAACATGGAGTCTCCATCCTTTCTAAAGCAGAAGCTACATCTTGTTTTAAATCTTGTACATTCTCATAGTACGGCGTTTTTATTTGTAACATTCGCATAAGCATTTCGCGATTATAATTTTCCAAAGTTAATTCTTCGTACCATGGTTTTTCCTGTTTTTCATTAGATTCATATCCTGCATATAATAAAAATAATGAGAAATGACCGAGCGCATAAAAGTCGCTACGAAATTGAACTTCTCGCATCAAAGCTTGTTCACCTTCGTAAGTTGTAGCTCGCTCATCATCCTCACCTTTCCATTTAGCTAATCCAAAATCAATAATACTAATTTGATTTTCTTTCATTAATATGTTTGGAATGCGTAAATCTCGGTGAATAATGCCTTCACTATGAAACACCGATACAATTTCTAATATTTCATATAAAATCTCAAAAACTTCACGTTCTGTATATACATACCCATCTATGAAAATATAATCTTCAAAATTTTTACCAGACATGTACTCCATCACAAAGAAGCTCTTTTTCTCCCATATGAAATGATCATATAGACTAGGAATTGCATGATGATTTAATGTTTGTAAAATCATTTTCTCTTGTTCAAATGATTTTCTACCAGACTCATATCTTTGTTTACTTTGTCTTAATTGTTTTAAGACTTTATATCTATTTATTTGTAAATCATTAACGACATATGTAACCCCATAACTGCCCATTCCAATTACTGATTCAATTTTATAACGCTCTGCAACAATTGTATTTTTTCGCAGTGGTCTATCAAATAATGCTAGTACACGACGCCATTTCATCAGCTACTTGAAAAGAAGCTACGGCTTTTACGTTTTCTTTTATAATGTTGATGTCCATAATCAGATGAACGTCGTTTATAATCGCTACTTGAATACGAGCGCCCTCTACGACGATAATCACTACTTGAATACGAACGATATTTTTTCTTTCCTAATAAAGAATCAATAATTTTTTTGAACATTCCTTCACCTCTTGAGTAAAATTTCCTTTTCATTATATCAATAATTATTGACTATATTTGTGACAGGTTTGTAAAGAGTAAAAAACGACGAGTTATGCCCGTCGTTACTTTCATTCATCCTCTTCATCAAAAACTTCATCAATCATGCATTTCTCTAATAAATACTCAAATGTAATATCTGCGAGATCTTCAATTTCTTCTCGTTTTGGGACGTACCCTCTTTCAATTAGTTGCTCATAAAAAAACTCCGCAATCTCTTCCGTATCAATCACGACTTCAATTTCCTTCATGAGCATCACTCCTTTATTTCTGTTTTATGAAAAAATCTCAAAATTATGTATATGAGATTAGAAAAATAGATTTTATTTTTTTATAGGTCATAAGCTTTGGACGAGATGCATACGATTGTAGTACAAGCTATTCAAAGGGGGAAATAATAATGGAAAATCAATATGAAGTAGGACAAACAAAAGAAGAGTTCATGCATGAAGATCAATGGGCAGACTCTCTTATAAAGTGGCTTTTTATTTTTTTAATAGTTGTAGGCATACCTTATACTGCATATGTTGTTGTTCAATTTATTCTCTCTTTCTAGTTAACTATTTTTTCTCTGTCAATTTAACTAAATAATTATGAACAACATCCATTACAATTTTATATTCTTCATCTTTAAATGTATCGAACAATAATTGATAATCGTTATAAATGTCAAGTAACCCATCAATGATTTCTTGACGATTCGTCTTAACACTCACTTTTTTCGAGTTGTTAATTGACTTTAACTTTCCTAAATCCAATTTATTCATACCTGCTTTATCTTGTTTCATTTTCTTCAAAATTGCATTTGCCGTTTGAGCATTGGCTAGTAACGTTAAATCTGATTCATCCGCTTCTAACCATTCACCATCCGTAATCCGTGACAATTCATAAATTGTATCTTCCCATGCGTCATTCTTATATCTCCATACTTCTGTACGAAAACCAACAATACGGAAAACATCTTTATCATATCCAGTTACTTGCACAAGATCACCAAACGTGAAATTATAATTTAATTCAATCCACTCCGTATCGCCCTTTTTCATATCTTGCTCTGTAACGTGCTGCAATGTTTGCTCTACGTAAAATCCATCGTGATTATTGACTTCGTATACATAAACTCCATCTAAAACCTTCATATTTGTGATTTTCCCAACGGTTCCATATAGCGTAATCACGACTATGTCCCCTACGTTGTATTTAGGTTGTTTTTTTCTTGCCATCTCTATCTCTCCTTTTTTTGACGTCGTGATTTTGATATCAGTATATGCAACCTACATAAAAACGCTTATCACAGAAGCTTATATTCATAAATTTTTTCAATAAAAAATATAATCTTATAAAATTTACATTACACTCAAACAAAAACTAGTAACTAGACTAGCTTCAAATCAACAAATTTCATAATAAAAAAACATACAGAATACTTCACTTTAAATAAAGTAATGTATTCTGTATGTTTTCAAATAGTTTTTATCTATCTTGTATGTATAAATCCCAGGCTTCATCAAATATAGACATACTTTCTAGCATTCCGCTCAACTCTAAGTATGAACTAATTTCATCATAGTCTTCAGATTGCTTCGGAAAACTTAAATCATCATACATCGCCTCTGCTAAATCTGAAATTTCGTTTCTAAATAAAGCTGCACGATGCTTCATCATATAATGGTAAAATGTTTTTTTCAAAAATATTCCCTACCTTTCTAACTTGGGTACATTATACAAGGCAAAAAAGAAAAAAACCAGCATAAAAGCTGGTTAAAAGTCGAAATAATTTCTTTTTAATAGACGCGGTCTGCCCATTAATTCTTCATATGTTAGTTGTTTTGGTAAATCTTTCGTGTAAATTAAGAATAATTGATCTTCAATTTCTTTTACTGTATGGTCTGATTGATAGTCCATCCCGCACGAGGAACAAGAAATACATGGTGTCTCTTGGATTTCAATGGCTTTCGTACCATCTGGTAATTCCCAATATACAGTATTCAAGCTTTCTTTCGCTTCTGTACTGTCACACCACATACAATTCATACTGCATCACCCTCAGTTTTTTTGTCGTTTTCTTCTAATTTAGCCATTTGTGCTTGATATTTTTTATCTTTTAATTGATCGCGCTTATCACGTTTATCTTTTAAAGATGCGTGAGTATCATTATCTTCGTAGTCTTTACGACGGTTCATACGCTGTAAGTCGTCTGGAACGAGGTTAAATTTCTTATCGCTCATAAGACCTGCGATACCAACATCTGAACGTTTTTCTTCGTAGTTCGGATAAATCTCTTTAAAGTATCCTTCCGCTCTTCCTGGAATATAGCTCTCTGGCTCTGGATACGTCGTAATAACACCTTCAAAGTTACGAAGTACAACTTTATCTGCACTTTGTGAGATTAAATAGTTTGGTTGAAGTGCAATTTTACCGCCTCCACCTGGCGCATCAACAACGAATGTCGGAACAGCATAACCAGATGTGTGTCCACGTAAACCTTCAATAATTTCAAGACCTTTAGATACTGGTGCACGGAAGTGACCGATACCTTCAGATAAGTCACATTGATAAATGTAGTATGGACGTACACGGATTTTTACTAAGTCATGCATAAGTTTTTTCATAATTGGAACACTGTCGTTAATACCAGCTAAAATTACTGCTTGGTTTCCGACTGGAACACCAGCATTCGCTAACATTTCACATGCCTTTTTCGATTCTTCAGTAATTTCAATAGATGTATTGAAATGTGTATTTAACCATACTGGATGGTATTTTTTAATAATATTACATAAGTTTTCTGTAATACGTTGTGGGAATACTACTGGTGCTCTCGTTCCGATACGAATAATCTCAACATGCGGAATCTCTCGTAAATTTTTTAATACATATTCTAAAATTTTATCGTTAATTAGAAGTCCGTCACCACCGGAGATTAATACATCTCGTACTTGTGGCGTTTCACGAATATACGCAATTGCATCATCTAATTGTTTCTTCGGTACACCCATTCCAATTTGTCCACTAAAACGACGACGTGTACAGTAACGACAATACATAGAACATTGATTTGTTACTAAGAATAGTACACGGTCCGGATAACGATGTGTTAGCCCTGGAACTGGTGAATCTTCGTCTTCGTGAAGTGGGTCTTCTAAATCATATTTTGTTTTATATAACTCTTCCGAAATCGGTACTGATTGCATCCGAATCGGACAGCGTGGATCATCAGGATTCATTAGCCAAGCATAGTACGGTGTAATGTTTAACGGGATCGTTTTCGTTGAAATTTTAACGCCCTCTTCTTCTTCAGGTGTTAAGTTAATCACTTTTCTTAAGTCATCTAACGTTTTGATCGTATTCGTTAATTGCCAAACCCAATCATTCCATTGCTCTTCAGTAACATCTTTCCATAATTCGATATCCTTCCAGTGACGATTTGGTTTGTATACATCATGTAACATTGCTATTCCCCCTTTTTATACGCTCATCCTTTATATAAGCAATAGTTATGCCAACTTTACATTGTTGATAAGTAAATGTGCGGAGAACCCTATTACATAAGCGAAAAAATATTTTTAAGCGTTGTATGAAATCAATACTTAACATCATATTCATTACTTTTTATATATGTAAACGCTCTTTTATTCGTGCAAACACACAAAAACCGCCGATTATTCGGCGGTTTTGTCGTACTTGCTCAGTTTATATTGAAGCGTTTGACGAGGGATACCCAACATTTTTGCGGCTTGTAATATATTCCCTTCCGTTTCAATCAACGCTTGATCTATTAATTCTTTTTCTGTTTGATGAAGTGCTTCTCTAAGTGGCATTATACCCTTCTTCTTCGAAAACTTCTCTTTCCGAAATGTACGTGGTAAACAATTGGCTGTTAATGTATTCCCTTCTGCAATAATAACAGCATGTTCAACCGTATGTTTTAACTCCCGGACATTTCCAGGCCACTGATAAGCTTGCAGTCTATCTTTCGCTTCCTCATCAATTTGAAGTACACCTTTTTTATAACTTTTATTATATTCTTTCAAAAAATAAGATGCTAATAATAGTACATCCTCAGTTCTTTCACGAAGCGGTGGGATATATAATGAAAATACGTTTAAGCGATAATATAAATCAGTGCGAATTTTATTCTCTCGTAAACATATTTCTGGAGGCTGGTTCATTGCGGTAATAACACGAACATCTACTTTTCTCGTCTTATTATCACCAATTCTTCTAATGACTCCATCTTCTAACACTCGTAACATTTTTGCCTGCAAATCAAGAGGCATTGAATTCAGTTCATCTAAAAATAATGTACCACCATCAACAAGTTCAAATAGCCCAGCTCTTTCAATCGCTCCCGTATAGCTTCCTTTTGTCGTTCCAAACAATAAACTTTCTAATAGCGACTCTGGTAAAGCTGCACAGTTTTGTGCAATAAATGGCTTGTTTTTTCTTTTAGAAGCCTCATGAATTGCTTGTACGAACAGTTCTTTTCCTGTTCCTGTTTCACCATATATTAAAACATTCGCGTCTGTTGGTGCTACTTTTTGTGCTAACTCTTTCGTCTGTTTAAACCGCGTATCATTTGTCACTATCGTCTCAAATGCAGCGTGCTTTTTAATCACTTTTTTTCTAGATGATCGCTTTATTTTCGACTGTAAGTCAACAATTGTGTCAGTAAGTTTTTGAATTGTAGAGTAATCCTTTGCAATTTCAACAGCCCCAGCAATATTCCCATCTATAAAAATAGGTAACGTCGTATTTACTGTACAAACATCTTCACCATTTAAATTTTGATAATGTTGTACCTGATGTACGATAGGTTTTTTTGTATCTAGTACTTTCATCAATGTACTCGTTTCCCTTGATAAAGACGGGAACGCTTCTAACAGATGTTTCCCTAACACTTTTTCAATCTTGGATCCATCGTGTTTTGCAGCTACAGAATTATAAAATATTGTAATTCCATTTTCATCTACAGCGTGTATAGCCTCATCAATACTGCCCAAAATCGCTTCAATGACTTCTTGTGTCGAAACTGCTAGCAATGTCATCCCCCCTCTTGCCGAAAATCCGGCAATTACATGCCGGATTTTCGGCACACCTATGTGCGATTGTAAGCATGACGATTCCGTTCTATAATTTTGACCAATTTTATATTTTAATTAGATAACTCGAAACTCTAATTAGTACAGCTTTTCGAACACCCAGCTCCACCTAACTGTTTTGCTTTACAACCAAATTTTGAGACGGAAGTTTTACTGCTTTCGAATAACTAGATAGATCTTTCACCCATATATTCATATCTTCCAACTTATCGAAAATGTAGCAATTATTCGCCAGTCTTCCTGTATACGTATAGCCTAATTGATGAAAGGCAGCATTCATTCCGAAAGAAAGCGATCGAGCAATTGTATAGGAGCAGAAAATAGATCTTTCTCGAAGCTCTTCCTCTAATTTAATTAGTAAACTTTTCATAAATCCATGTTTACGATATTCAGGTAAAGTAGCACAATTCGTTAATTCTGCATTCCCTTCCTTTATGTTCATTTCTGCAGATGCTGTACTAATAATTTTCCCCTCAAATTCATACACGTAGTAAATTGTATCGTCTTCTTTCATCGTCTGTAATACATAACTCGCTTCATTTAAAGGTGTCGGATACACTTCAAATACTTTTCCAAAGACAGTTGCTAATTCTTCTGCATCTTCTTCAGTCGCTTTTCTCAGCAAAAATTTCTCTGGAACTACTTTTTCTTTTATTTCTTTTCCTTTTACACCGCTTAATATAGTATCTTCCTCAGTCCAATGCATACTATTTCGTCTTTCATCATTATTATATTTCACAAAAAAGTATGCATCGTGTCCTTGAAAATAATGAGGTATCGTTGCTTCCAACAAAAAACCGAAAGAGAGCCATGTTAAAACATGCTCTCCCTTTCCTTTAATAATACATTTAGTGAAAGAATGTTTCTCTGCTAGTTCGTCAATTGTCTGTATAATACTTTCAACATTTCCTGTATAGTGATCTACCCGGATACGTTTATTAAAATAATCTAAAACGCCTTCTACTGTATAACAATTCGTCTGTTCTCTAAAAGATTCATAGTATTTCATTTTTTCACCTCACACCAATCTAGTAATGTACATGCAATAATTTTTGCGGCAGCTATCATTTTATCAACTTCTATATATTCGTTTGGATAGTGTGCTACTTTCGTCTCTCCTGGACCAAATACTATTGTTGGTACGTTTGCAATTTGTGTAAATAAACCTCCATCAGTCCCCCACGGAGATGCTTCAATAATTGGTTCGTTCCCTTCGATTTCAACAAAGTTATGATGAAGTGTTGTAATGAGTTCATGATTTTCTTCTAATTCACCAGGAACCCATCTCGCTCCAAACCATTCTACTTCTACCGGATTTTCAACAAACCAATTGTCCACATCATTTAATTCAACAATCCAATTCTCAAACTCTTCTTTTGCCGCCTCTATAGTCTCATTCGGCGCAACACCGCATCTTCCTTCTAAAATTAATTCATCGGGAACAGAACTTGGCCAACTCCCTCCTTCAATTTTGCCAATGTTAATTGGAATTGGAATTGGAATTCCTTTAAATAACGGATCTGTAATTCGACTATTTCTTTTCTCCTCTAGCTTTCTTACATGTTCTATAACAAACATGCTTTTTTCAATTGCACTAACCCCTTCATAGCGCGTTCCACCGTGTGCAGCTTTCCCTTTTACACGTAGACGAAACCACATGGAACCTTGTTGTTTCGGGAAAAATTTCATATTAGTAGGCTCTGGAATAATGACACCATCTGCTTTATATCCTCGTAATATAGTTGCTAATGTCCCTGCTCCGCCACTTTCCTCTTCTATTACACTTTGAAAATAGATGTCTCCTTTTAATTCAATACTAGATTCAATGATCGCTTCCATCGCAAGCATAAGTGCGACATTTCCGCCCTTCATATCCGTCGTTCCACGGCCATATATACGATTCCCTATTTTCTCACCGCTATAAGGGTGATGTTCCCACTGATTCACATCCCCTTCTGGAACTACATCAATATGCCCATTTAATATCATAGATTTCCCGTCGCCACTTCCTTTTAAAGTTGCTACAATATTTGGGCTATCTGAAAAACTTGTACGGGGTGATACAAAATAAGGATGATCTTTCATTTTAGAAAAGGAGGGCTCCCATATATCGAGATCTAAACCTAATTCACGTAATTTTTCAATCACAATTGCCTGCGCACCGCTTTCATCACCAGATACGCTCTTTTCTTGAATTAATCGTTTTAAAAATTTCACACTTTCCTCTTCATGGCTCTCAATATAATCACAAACTTGCTTTTTTAATTGCTCCATATATTACATCTCCCTTCATTCAATTACTAGTAAGTTAGAACTAATTTGAAAATCAGCTTCTGTATGTCGTTTTACATCTTCTACTGTGTATGGGCTCATTAATTCTTGTAATATAAGTCCACTCGGAGTTACCTCCATGACTGCCATATCAGTAATAATTAAATCTACACATTTCTTTGAAGTTAATGGCAATGTACACTCTGAAACAATTTTTGCATTTCCGTACTTATCAACATGATTCATCACAACAACGACCCGCTTCGCTTTTTGTGCTAAATCCATTGCTCCACCAATACCTGGAACACGTTTTCCAGGTACAATCCAGTTTGCTAAATCGCCTTTTTCACTTACTTGTAATGAACCAAGAATCGTTATGTCTAGCAAACCTTTTCGAATCATCCCAAACGCTGTGCAGCTATCGAAATAACTCGCTCCTGTTATAAGAGAAGTTGGTAAACCTGCTGCATTACACAAATTTTCGTCTTCATTCCCTTTACTTGGCGTTGGTCCCATACCCACGATTCCATTTTCCGCATGAAACATAACATTTATATCGTCAGGCAAATGATTTGGTACAAGCGATGGTATGCCAATACCTAAATTTACAATCATACCATTTTGTATTTCTTTCGCCGCACGCCTAGCAATCTTATCCCTCACTTCTACGCCCATACCCATTTCCAGTTCACTCCTTCCGACGGTACAATATAATTTACGAAAACACCTGGAACGACAATTTCCTCTGGATCTAAACTTCCAAGCGGGACTATTTCTTCCGCTTCTACAATTGTTATATCCCCAGCCATCGCTACGTGAGGATTCATATTTCGTGCACTTTTGTCAAATACAAGGTTACCAAACGGATCTGCCTTTTTTGCATATACAATTGAAACTTCAGTAGTTAATGCTGTTTCAACTAAGTAGGTCTTACCATTCATTTCAACTGTTCGTTTTCCCTCTTCCACAATCGTATCAACACCAACATCAACTAAAACACCACCAAGACCAACGCCACCAGCGCGAATACGCTCTGCTAATGTTCCCTGCGGAGAAAACTCAATTTGTAATCTTCCCTCGTTTAGTTGCCTTCCTGCATTTGGATTGGAGCCAATGTGAGAAGTAATTATTGATTTAACTCTTTCATTTGTAACAAGACGACCGATACCTACATCAGGAAATCCAGTGTCATTTCCAATCAAATTTAAATTTGTAACGCCTTTTTCTAAAATTGCCTGTATTAAAGATGGAGGGGATCCAATCCCTCCAAATCCCCCAAACATTAATGTCATATCATCATGGAACAAAGAAATTACTTCCTCAATTTCTTTTAATTTACCGAATGTATTTGTAATAGTTGTCATGCGATACTATGCCCTCCTTTTTGCATCATCTCTTCCACACTTTTAGAGAAAATTGAAAGTAATTCATCTAACTCGGAATATGTAGTTGTCATTGGCGGTGCTACAAGCAGCGCACTATCTTCTTTTCCTGCTTGCCCTGAAACTGCTTGATATAAAAGCAGGCCGTTTTTAGCTGCAACTGAAATAAGCTCCGACGCTTTTGTAAACGGTTGCAATTCTACTCCGATTAGCAACCCTTTTCCGCGCACATCAGCAATGATTGTCGATTGTTGTTGAACTTTCTGTAAGCCTTTTATTAAATACTCTCCCTTTTCTGCTGTTTTCTCAGGAAGATTATGTTTCTCCATATATTCAATAACAGCTAAAGCCGTTGCTGCAGACAATGGATTTGCACTTAACGTATGACCGCTCATTACTGAACGTGATCCACGTAATATTGGTTCCATAACACGATCACTTACAACTGTCGCTGCCATCGGTGTATATCCCGCTCCTAACCCTTTACCAAGTGTCATAATATCCGGTTCTACGCCCCAATGCTCCATCGCAAACCATGCTCCAGTACGACCAAGCCCAGTCATTACTTCATCCGCAATAAATAAAATATCGTAATGATTACAAATATCTTTAATGACTTTATAATAGTCTTTCGGCGGAACAACCGCGCCTCCAGCTGCTCCGATAATCGGCTCAGCAATAAAAGCAGCAATATGCTCTGCACCAATTCTTTCAATTGATCTTTCTAGTTCAGTCGCACATGCCAGCTGACAAGTTGGATATACCTTTTGAACAGGACATCTGAAACAATATGGAGCTGGTATAGTCGGATAATCTTCCAAAATAGATACGAAACGTTGTCTACGTAGTGGATGCCCAGACATTGATAAAGCACCCATCGTAATACCGTGATAACTCATCCATCTTGATAAAATTTTATGTTTCCCTTGAATACCTCGCTCTTGAAAATGCTGAATTGCAATTTTCATAGCTGTTTCATTCGCTTCCGTACCACTATTTACAAAAAAACTCCAGTTCAAATCTCCTACACTTAAATCACTTAACTTCTTCGCTAATTTTTCAGCTGGTTCACTCGTAAACTGTGATCTATAAACGAAAGCAATCTCCTCAGCTTGCTTTTTAATAACGTCTGCAATCTCCTTTACGCCATGCCCAATACCTGCCGTAATTGCTCCTGACGAACCATCAAAATATTTATTGCCATTTTGATCATACAAATAAACACCTTTTCCATGTGAAATCATTGGATACGGCTGACCAACAAGTGGTTTAATTAAGTAATCTCGCATAGCGCTCCCCCATTTCTCCAATTTGTATATATATATGAAGAAAATTGACGTTTCTTTCATAAAAAAGAATCCTCTGCAAAAGCAGTGAATTTATCAAAAAACTATTATAAAATATACAAATGAGTGCTTAAAAAATTTTACAAAACAGAAAATTCAGAACTAAAAAACCGAAGACCAACCCTTTTCTATACGCCCAAATGACCCTCCTTTTTATATGAAATGACTGCATCACCAAATGTTTTTATAGCATAATGCCAACTGTCCTTAAATACCGACATTCTGTACACTTCGACGGAACTCCCGTTAAACTCCTTCCTATTATCCTACTTTAAATTGCATATTTTAAAACAAATTTCGACACCCACCTTACTAATCAATTCAGATTCCTATTCATTATGTAAACTTTTCATTTTTAAACTATAAAAAAAGAACCGATTAACCACACTAATCAGTTCGTCATGACGCTCTCTTATGGGTTAATACTGTCAATTGCTAAAATAAATAGAAAAATGAAGTTTACAAATTCATCCTACAGTCTATAACACAAAACCTTTTCATAACTTCATTCACAATTACTATCGGGATATCCCTATCCCGAAGTGGCACTCCTTTCCTCAGATTCAAAGTATCTTTCCTTTATAATTTATGTAGGACAATTATCACTTTGTATGTGTATTTGCCTATAATTAAAAAAATCCCTAGTTTTCTAGCGATTTTTGGACATGTATTCAATATGTTAATTGAAATGCACTTTCAATTTGGCATTTATTTTACTTTCGTACAGTCATATGTACTGCTTTACTCTGTGAAATTCTCGTAAGCACCAGCACCTCTTTATGAAAACATATTTGTTGTCACTTTTTAATTTTCCCTTTATAAAATCATTTTTTTTTGCATAACCGCTTTCTTGCTTCGCATATAGTTTTAATGATGACAAAGGAGGAATGTTCATGTCTCAATCTGAAATCGAAAAATATGGACAAGAAGTTACGCAATACGAACAGCTCGCACGTTACTATCAGTTTCGTAACCCTAAAAAATATATAGAATTATATATGAAATATTACGATGCACTATCAAAACTTGTACAGGCGTATGAAACAAGAGACTCACAAGAAGCTGCTTTACCATCACATATAAGAATTTTTCATGCCGATCCAAATATACCGGCGGTTGACATTTTAGTAAACGGACAAAAGGTTATTAAAAATATTTCATTTAAGCAATTCAGCCCTTATTTATCATTAGTGCAAGGTAAATACCGTATAGATATTGTTCCTGTCGGAAATGAAACTCCAATCTTTTCAGCGTTGGTACCAATAATGGGAAATCATACTTATACTCTTGCTGCAATAAATAGTGATAATCACCTACAATTACAACCTATACTTGATAATACACATTTACCAGCTGGTCAAGCAAAAATACGCTTTGCACATTTCTCTCCAGATACCCCTGTTGTAAATGTAGATTTAAAAGATGGAGATCATTTATTTGAAAATGTACTCTTTAAACAAATAACCGATTTTTTGCAAGTTAGCCCTGGTACAGCAGATATTGAAATTTCACTCGCAGATAATAAAAACGTTTTATTGACTATACCGAAATTCAATGTTGAACCAAATGTTATTTATACAATTTCAATAGTAGGTTATTCAACTAAAGATCCTAAATTAGAAGCCGTTATACTCACAAATTAAAACAGTCTACACCATTCATTTGGTGTAGACTGTTTATTTTTGAAATGCAATTTGAAATTCTGTCCAATCGTTATCTGATCGACACATAATGGATCCATTATGTTTTTCCACAATTTGTTTACATACAAATAATCCAATACCAGTTCCTAACTTTTTAGTAGTTACAAATGGTTCAAAAATCGTTTCTACATTTTCAGCTGGAATCATTGGTCCATTATTTTTTATCACAATTCGAATAGCTTGATCTTCTTCAAATACATCAATGATAATTTTTCGTTCTTCTTTCATTGATTCAAGAGCATCAATTGAATTCATTAATATGTTTAAAAATACTTGTCTCACTTCACTCCGATAACCAACAAGCGGAATTGGATACGGTAAATTCTTTTCAATCAAAACATTCGCATTGACCAAACTCGGATATAAGAATTGTATAATGTCTTGAAACAAGTCATTAAGCCAAAACCGTTCCGATTCATTCCACATTTCTTTTTTTGATACGAGTAAAAATTGCGAAATACGAAAATTTAATTGATCTAATTCATGCGAAATAATATCTAAATACGATAAACTCGGATGATCTGCCTTTAATAATTTGACAAACCCCATAATGGAAGTAAGCGGATTACGAAATTCATGTACAAAACTAGCTGACATTTGTCCTAAAATCGTCAGTCTTTCTTTATGTGTTTCGTTAATATATTGCTGTTTTTCCTCTAAATTCTTCGATATAATTTCCGAGTATTTTAAAACGGTATAATAAATTAATTTGTCAAAACAAGTATGTATTTTTGCCATAATTGGTTTCAATTCACGAGCGCTAACATCTAATTCACACATCGCTTCGAAAAGTTCATTTCTTCCCACGTTTGCGTTATAAACAAAATCTCCAATATTCGCATCTGCTCCAGCACGTTCAATAGCAATTTTCTCACATAACGGTTGAAGATAATTTATATCTTTATCTTCCATAGTAAGTTCGATAATTAACTCTAGTAAATCCTCTCCATTTTGAACTACTTCTAGTTTAAATGGATCTTTTTCGGAAATTATCATTTTGTTTTTCCAGTTCTCTACGAATTGGTGCCTATTGTTTTTCAAGTGTGAACAAAATATTTCTTTAATATCCTTATCGATTGGAAAAACCTCCATTCCCTCCATTTCCATACGACGAATACCCTTTATATTTTGAATATTAACACAAAAAATACGATTCGTTAATAGATTTTTGTCACATTTTGTTAATTTCTGTTGATAAAATTATTTTTTCTTTCTTATTTAACTAATTGTATGCAAATCCCCTTTTTCCTTCACATATTTTCATTATTTCCGTAGTCAAAACGACTTTTTTTGCATCATTTTTAATTCTTGCGTACAATAGAAAATGAAAGGTGTGAAAAATATGGTAAATAAAAATGTGGAAGATTATCTCCAAGAAGGCATTTACGGCCAAAAGCAAAACAAACCAGAAGAACGTAATATGTATTTAACTACATTACGTGAGCGTGTGGAAATCGCTTTAACGATCGGTCAAGTAATGCAAAGTAATGTATACTCTGAAGTGGCGGGTAGCATGCGCCCTTCTCAATCATTACAACTCCTCCTAAATGGTGGCATTGCTTACCCACATTTATCAAAATACATTAAATTAGCAAACGAAAAAAATGTTCCTTTTACAATTGTTCAAAATAAAGATACAAAAACACCAATCGGTTTAGTATTAACTCATGCTACTGCTGTAGATAAAGAACAAATTTATGTAGAAGATACTATTTTCAAACAAGAAATGAAGTAAAAGTTACACTTAATTAAATAGTTACTAGAAGCGTAAAAAACGAGTATGGAATCGTAAACATTTCCTACTCGTTTTTTAGTGCAAGTTTTAAGTTTTTCTACTTTATTTTTTAATACATACTAATTTCATTTCTGTCATTTCTTCTATTGCATATTTAATTCCTTCACGCCCCGTGCCACTTTCTTTCACGCCACCATAAGGCATATGATCTACTCTGAACGTTGGAATATCATTAATCATGACACCACCAACCTCTAGCTCATCAATTGCACGCATTGCTTTAAATAAATTATTTGTAAATACTCCTGCCTGTAAGCCGTAACGCGAATTATTTACTTGCTCAATCGCTTCATCAAATTCTTTAAATGTATTTACTGTCATGAGTGGACCGAATACTTCTTGGCACTGCACAGATACATGATTTGGAACATTTTTTAATACAGTCGGTTCAAAAATTCGTGCATCCCGCTTCTTACCACCGCATAAAACAGTTGCTCCTTCCTTAATTGCTTCTTGAACCCACATATCAATTCGCTCTACATCTCTTTTTGAAATTAAAGCTGATACATCCGTTTCCTCAAGCAGTGGATCACCAACAACAACTGATTCCATCGCTTTCTTTAGCTTCGAAAGAAATTCATGCATTTTCGTTTCATGTACAAAAACACGTTGTACTGAAATACAAACTTGCCCATTATTAACAAATGCTCCCCATTTTACACGTTCAATTATTTCATCTGTTAACTCTACATCTTCATCAATGATAACAGCAGCATTTGAGCCTAGTTCTAACGTAACTCGTTTTAGCCCAGCCTTTTGTTTTATTCCGATTCCAACTTTTGGACTTCCGGTAAAAGTAATAGAAGCAACGTAATCATTTTTGACGATTGCCTCACCAACCGTGGAGCCAGGACCAGAAATGATATTTAAAGCTCCATTTGGCAATCCTGCCTCTTCAAATAACTCAACTAATGCATAAGATGATAATGGCGTTTGATCAGCTGGCTTTAATACAACTGTATTTCCGGCAGCGATTGCTGGTCCAACTTTATGCGCTACTAAATTTAATGGGAAATTAAATGGTGTAATAGCCCCTATAACCCCAATCGGCTTTCGGATTGTATATGCAATACGCCCATCTGCACCAGGTGCGGCGTCTAATGGCAATGTCTCACCATATATACGCTTCGCTTCTTCAGCTGCAAATTTGTATGTTTGAACAGTACGATCTACTTCTCCCCTTGCAGCACGTATTGGTTTTGCAGCTTCTTTTGCAATAATCTCTGCAAATTCTTCTCTTCTTTCATCCATTTTTTGTGCAACTTTCTCTAAAATAGTCGCACGATCATATGCAGATAATGTATTCATTTTTGTCATTGCATTTTTTGCAGCGGTAACAGCCTCTTTTACATCTTCTTCCGTGCCTTGTGCAATTTCCGCTAATGTTTCTTCAGAATATGGTGCATATAATGGTTTATACGTGTTTACAGATTTCCAATCTCCATTTATATATAAATGCTTTTTCATACTTCTTCTCCTTCCAAATATATGTATACAACAATACTTCACCTAGTGAAAGGTTTGACTTATGTCATTGTATCATAGCCCTTATCCCTCAAAAAACATTATGCTCAAAAAAACTCTGCTATATAGCAGAGTTTACGAGCTAATTTGCTCTTGTAACGAAATTTGTTTTTCATCTTCTAAAATAACAATCGATTCTACTATCTTTGTAACTTCTAATCTTTTTATATAATGTCCATCTAATTCTTTCACACAAAACTTATAATTTTCAATTTCAATGGAATCCTCTTCAGCAATCTCTATATTCTTCGTTAAAATCCAACCACCGATTGTATCAACACCATCATCATCAATCCCTAAACCAAATAACATATTCACTTCACTAACAAGTACTTTTCCCTCTAGTATCGTCTTCGTTTCACTAACCTTTTGAATTTCTGGCTGCTCATCCGTATCAAACTCATCCTGAATATCTCCAACAATTTCTTCCAGAATATCTTCAACAGTAACAAGTCCAGATGTTCCACCATATTCATCTATCAATATAGCAATATGCGTTCTTTCTTTTTGCATTTTTAAAAACAAATCATGAATTGGAATAGAATCGATAACTAAAATAATTGGTCTCATATATTGCTCTACTGTCTTCTTATTAACAGCTTTATGTTGTACAAATTCAGTAAAAATATCTTTAAAATTCACAAAACCTATTACGTGGTCTTTGTCGCCATCAACAACTGGATACCTTGTATATTTTTCACGAGACATTTTTTGCAAAGCTTCTTCAGCAGGCATCTCTTTACTTATAATATTCATTTCAGTTCGAGGTACCATTATTTCTTTTGCAATGCGATCATCAAATTCAAAAATTTTATTCACATATTTATATTCAGATTGATTAATCTCACCATTTTTATAACTTTCTGAAACTAACAACCGTAATTCTTCTTCTGAATGAACCTCATCATGTCCCTTCGGCGGTTTCAGCCCTAGCAGCTTCGTAATGATTCGAGCTGAACCATTTAATAGCCAAATGAATGGGAATGCAATACGATAAAAGAAAATTAACGGCTTAGAAACAAGTAAACTCACTTGTTCAGATTTTTGAATTGCAAATGTTTTTGGGGCCAATTCACCTATTACAACATGTAAAAAAGTAATTAACAAAAACACTAAAATTACAGCAAAAATGTCTGCTAGTTGAGTAGAAATATTCCAATTTGCAAAAAGCGTATCAAACATTTGCTTTAACGCAGGTTTACCAAACCACCCAATTCCTAAAGCTGTAACAGTAATTCCCAGCTGACAAGCAGATAAATATTCGTCTAAGTTTGTAATGACTGTTTTGACCGATGTTGCACGATTATTTCCTTCTGCAATTAAATAGTCAATTCGTGAACTTCTCACTTTAACAATTGCAAATTCTGCTGCAACGAAAAATGCCGTTAAAGCAATTAAAACAATCACTATACTTATACTATATATGTCCAAATACTTTTCCTTACTTACTTTGTAAGCAAGGAAGCCACCTCCTACTTAATTTTATTCAAGTGAAGTAAGCATTCTAATACTCTAACAAAATTCTACATTAGCAACCACCTTTTTATATATTATATGCATACATAAAAAAGATATTTATCATTATGATAATCTAATTCATTTACACTCGTCAAATTATTCTAAATGTTACGATAAAACATTTTTATTTAAACGAACTATTCTTCTCAACTCAATTTCGTGAAAAAACACTTTCTTTGCCGATTCCACACTTCTTTTGTCGCACTAGAAGGGAACTTACTTCATAGCTCGAAATCATTCAACAGGATATATATAGGAGGGATTATTTTGGAATATAAAACACCATTTATCGCAAAGAAATTAGGTGTTAGCCCAAAGGCTGTTGTCCGGATCGCACAACAATTAAATCTTACGATAGAGAAAAACAAATATGGCCACTTTATTTTCACACAAGAGGATGTCGATCAAATGTTAGAACACCATCGATTTCAAATAGAGCAATCTCAAAATTCTCAATCTACTCAAAAGGCTTCCTCAAATGAAGTTGAGGAAGTTGAGGAATTAAAAACTCAAGTTAATACAATTGTTCAAAACATATTACCCAATGATTTTGAGCAATTAGCTGATCAATTAAATACTATTACGAGAAGACTTGATCGAATGGAAGAACAAATGCAAGATAAGGCAAATGATGTCGTCACGTACCAACTTTTACAACACCGTCGTGAAATGGAGGAAATGTTAGAGCGAATTCAAAAGTTAGAAGCTGCCCTAACGAAAGAAGAACCCATTTATATTACTCCTGATTCAAAACCAACATATGAACGAGAAAAGAAACCGAAGCGCCGCAAAATGATTTTTAGTATATTTGGATTATAATTTTTAGACCCTTATTAAAATAATAAGGGTCTTTTTTAATGAAGAGTTATATCCTATACAAATATTATTCTCTTTATTATACATATTCACTTCGCTTTATTTCGTTAACATAATATTTTTACTGTATTCTGCAATTAATGCCTGTGCATGAGCATTCCCTTGAATCACATCACGAAATTCTTTTAAAGAATACAAATGCGTAACCCCTTTTCGAGCATGAATTCTTACTGGTACACCTTGTAAAGTATCATGAAACTGAAATGGATTATCTATTGGCTCAATTGGAAAACCAAGTGTAAGTAAATACATATACATTCTTTTTGTTACTGCTGCAATGTACCATTCAGCTTTTGTTTCTAACGCATGTATAAATAAAATAGCTGTTAGCCTTTTGAAATGTCCTCTCCCACGAGACGTTTTCGAAATACTTAACTTGCCTATTTCATATACATTCTTCAAATCTTTTACTAAATCATTTTTAGAAAACGGATAGAAAAACTCAGAATTTGATTGTTCAGGTACCGTATACTTAATACATTCCACTGTACCAATAGGATGTTCATCTTCTATTAATAAAAATCGTGATGGATTTAAATTACGTTCTACGAACATTAAGTTTCTTTCCTCACAAAAATCTCCCCATAGTTGCTCGAACCCAAAATGTTCTTCCTTTGTTTGAACACGCTGGAACATATTTAACCGCCTTTCCCATCGCCGCTCTGTTTTTTGATAACGCTTTCACTATCTATCATATAAGAACAAATCTTCGTATGCAACTAAAAATATTTATGACTTATTATATTCTGCAAAATGAATTAGATTCCAATTTAATCGACTTTTATCCCGCGCTCAAATTCCTTTTAATAACACATTTGTAGCACTTTTCAAATCTAAATTACATTATGTTTCTTTCCATACAGCATATAATTCTTCTTAATCTAAAGAAATCCTTTATGAAAAAGGATTTCTTTTACTTCTTAATGCTTTTTAACCATTTTTCAAAAATTTGTACCATCCCATGTTTTCCAGCTAATTTCTCTTCCCCTTGTTTCGTCTTATATGGATATAACTGCAAGAAAACACCGCATCCAGACTCAATTTTTTTACTATGCATATGGCTTCCTGGATATACACAAATGACTTCATAAATTGACCTTCGATAATAGACTCGCTTTCCATCCTGTTCTTCTACATACTTTATAGACCAGTACTTATACATTTGCTCAGTTGCTTTCGTATTTCCGACGTGCTGAAAAATATTGTACATTGGACTATACTTCACTTCAATAATAATAGAAGATTTATATACGTATTTCCCATCTTCTTTTACATAACAGTCTAAGCGAATATCTGGCTTCTTCGTATCCTCACCATTGTAAAAATTACTACCTTTACTTAATGCAATAAGAGGATGTGTTTCAATTAAGTCATTAAATGCAACATGCACCTTTATATCATCTCGTTCTAAAACTACTGTCGTTCCATCTTGTAATCCATCTACATAAAAATGTTCTTGTATTTGTTCACGGATAGAGTTTCTAGCTTCAAAACCAATTTGCTCTAAAATTGAAATAACGATAAAAAAAGCGTAATATTCATACACTAAAAACGTTGGCTTATAAACAAATAATAACGATGGAGATTGATCCGTATATTGCGGGAGTACTTCTAAATGATGTAGTAATTGTTGATGTGGTATCGGTAAATCATGTAAGTTCATGTTACTTGTTTCAGTAACTTCCCTCCAAAACGAAGAATGCATTAACATTTGAAAGTATTGTACATTTTCACGCACAATATGCGCCAATATTTTATATTCTTGTATTTTCATTGAGCTCTTTCGTAAATCGGCTTCTTTTAGTAAATGTATATTTTTATATTTTTGCTTCTCTCTATCAGTTACCGATCCATTACGCTCAATTGTTTGTATAATCGTTTTTACGGCTTGAAACTCTTCTGATTTTTTCTTTTTTTCTCTTTCTAAGATTTCAATTGTTTGACGTAAAAAACTTTTTGCTTCAATTAAATAATGATAAAATTGCATCGCTTTATATTTAAGAAATGCATTTTCCTTACTATTTTTTTGTTCCATAAACTTACGATTATAATGTTTGGCATAAGGTTTTCGTTCTGCCACTATAGTTCCTTTTCTTGTTGGCCTTCGCTCTTTTCCTTCCCATTTATATTCATTTATAAATTTTGAGCTTGATTCTATTTTCTTAAAGATTTGCTTTATCATTTTCATTTTTTGGGGTAACTTTCTAAGTAACACTAAATAAGAAGAATCCTCAATATCGCTAAGTGCAGAGAAGGTCTTTTTATAGTAACCTCTATCCAAAATCAACTCATTTAAAATTGACTTCACATAGTCTTGAATCATTTCAAATTGATCATCAAAAAAGTTTTTCGGTACGATTTGAAATGCGCCATAATACGTTGTATCTTCTATACGCACTTCAAAATGGTATAAACCACAGCGCCATGGATAAAAGAATTCTGTTTTCCCATGTTCATATATTAATACTCTTTGTTTTTTTTCATTTATTTCATATTGAGCCTCTTTTATATTTTTCTGTCCCTCATATACTTTATTCCATATAAAAGTAATATTCATTGGAATTTCATAATTGTACTGCAATCTTATTGGTTTTAATTCTTGTACTTTATAAATACATTGAACTAATGCTGTAGTAGATGTACAAAGACGATTTAATAAAATATAATCTCCTTTCCCCTCATTTCCAATGATTAACTTTAATACAAAAGGGAGCGTTTCATTCGTATCAACGATTTTTGTTTCGTAACGCCCTTCATTTTGCATATCCATACAGCTCCAGTTCTCTACGTTTTTCTCGTATATATGCTAAAGAGTGTTCAAATGTAGATACTCTGTTTGCAAGTGCAGATTGCAAAAGAGGTACTAAGGTCGCCCCCCTTTTTGCTTCTTCAGAAAGTAAAGGCCCAACCATCATTTCGGTCCCTCTGATTTTCGTCAATACACGCTGCTTTATTTGTAAATCAAACCCCTCTTCTCTACTGATCATATAGGTATGATTATTTTGGAACGGTATGTTTTGCAAATAAGTCGCAATTGCATTTGCACATCGGAAAGAAATTCCCTTAGACGCGTCATGTGATGACAATACGACATGCAACTTATCTAATAGCTCTAATTCTTCTTCAGAAAACACTTCAATCATCGCTTTATTTCTCATCCAATTTATCCGAAATTCTCCCGCTGTTACTTTCAAAGGTGGATGTAATACGACTTTCGCCTGTTCCATGCCCATCTCACAAAACGGAATTTTCTGTAACGTTATTAGGTTCGTTCGATCTAATAATCGATCAGAGAGCTCTTTTGTTATTTCATCAAAATTCACAGTACCTACAAATATAATATTTTCTCCAATTTCAATTGTTGATGGAATTGAATTCTCTATGTCCTGTACACCCTCATACAAGTTTAAAATACGATTTTTTGTTTCAAGTTCAAGAACAGATAGAAACGGAGTAAACCAATGCTCAATATGAGACATGTTCATTTCATCAAAAACGATTATATACAGTTGATTTGGATTTTCTTTCGCCTTCATTAACGTCCTAACTAACTTCGTTTCACTTTCAATAAAAGTACCATTTGGATGAAGGTAACCAAGTAAATCATGTGGTTCTTGATACGATGGCGAAATCGGAATCCAAACCAACTCTTCCCCATACTGTAACCCTAATGCTTCTGCATAAGTTTGCACAAACCGTGATTTCCCAACGCCCGGTATACCACCAAGAATCGTTAACATATTTGTTTTTACACTTATATGGAAATTATAAATATCCGTTTCATCCAAATATAACCCTTTATTATGCACCATACTTTGTACATACTGTAAAAAAGACGATTCACGCTCATCCCATTCCCATTCATCTTTTTGTACTTTTATATCCTCTACTTCAACTAGCTTACCTTCTTCATGCATTCGTTTTTTTAATTGCTCATACACATAATCACTTACAAAATATAATTGATCTTCTACCGCTATTTCTACATACTTCGTCCAGTCACTGCAGTTTATATATTTACACTCACGTTTCTGTTCAAAATAGGCGATTGAGCTAATTGATGACTTTAGGGATATGTTTCCGTAAAGTCTTCCATCGTGCCACAATAATTCGGGAGGCTCAAAGTCTTTCGGAAATTTTGGCATAAGAAATGATAAATAACCGTTGCTAAGTTTTCGTTCTAAAGATTCTCTTTTTTTATTATTTGTAACTTTAGGTGCCGGAATCATTTTATAGCTGCTTGCTATTTCTTTCGGTTCTTCTGTACATATTAACTCCACGTATACATTTCCTCTTTCATAATAAAGACGAAACATTACTAGTTGCTTTTCTAATTTCCTCTTCTTTAATTCCGAAAAGATTTTTTCATTCTTTTTATTGCTACATAACCCTTCAAATACATATGGTTCATTTGTAAATTGTTCCTGTAAAGTGAATGGTATTGGCGATAAGCATTGTACAAAGAAATTCTCTCCACTCTTCTCTTTCTCAGCTTTTGTAAATTTCCCTAAAAATCTCATATAGTACATTCGTTTTATAAAACTTGGCTGAAGAGCTTTATGTAATTTCACCTTAGTCACCTTCTTTTTTCATACTATTCTTAGTGTATGAAAGAAACGAAAAACTAGAAATAAAAAACCTGACGTTATCCGCCAGGTTCAAAATAAAAACTTATATTAATGAGAAGGAAATGCTTTTTTCTCCTGTAAAATTGCATTATGAGCAATTTTCATTTTCGCAAGTACGTAACGTAATCGATCTTCAGCGTTTTCATCTTTACTTATTTGTAATTCCGCCAAATTTTCAACAGAACTTGCTAAATTTTCAATGACTCCTCTTAGTTCAGGATGATGATTAAAAAAAGATTCTTGCACTAATACTTTCCTTAACTCACTAGCTAAATCAATTATTCTAGACAACTGTTCTTTTTCTTCCATTCTCATCCCTCCTGAATATCTTATGTAGTAAATATTCTCTAAACAAAGAAAAAAGCCCTTTAAATGAAAAGGACTTTTTACATTTTTATATTTCCAGTTAATAACATATATATGGATGTGATAGCCGCAACAATAATTGCCCACATCACATACTTCTCTGCACCTACAAAGCAACGGTTCCCTTGTTCTTTTCTTGCAAATGTGTAAACAATAATTCCAATTCCATACACAATTGAAACGAGTAGTAAATTCTTTAAACCAGCTGCATAAAGAAGCCATACAGAGTAAATAGAAGCAATTAAAGCTAACGCTCCGTTTTTTAATTTAGCGTCTTTTAGCTCGTTTGTAATGACTAATTTAAATTGGAATAACGCTGATAATAAATATGGTAATAAAATTGATGTTGAGGCAATGAAATACATAATTTGATATGTTGATTCCGAAAACAAAACGATGATAAATATAGTTTGGGCAACACCATTTGAAATCCATAATGCCATGTGCGGTGTTTGCTTTTTATTTGTTTTCGTAAAGACTTTCGGAAATACGCCATCTTTTCCTGCCACATGAGAAATTTCAGAAACAAGTAAAAACCAACCAATTAATGTACCGACAAGTGAAGCAACTAATCCGATGTTAATCGCAACTGCACCCCATGGACCAACAACGTGCTCTAATACATGCCCCATTGAAGGGGTTTCTAACACAGAAAGTTCGCCTCTTGTCATAGCTCCCATTGACAGGACAGAAATTAAAATATAAATGGACATTACTAAAATAAGTCCCAATACTGTTGCCTTTCCAACATCTCGACTATTCTTCGCTCTTCCAGATAATACAACTGCTCCTTCAACTCCAATGAAAACCCAAAGTGTTACAAGCATTGTATTTTTCACTTGACCAAGTATAGCGGAAAGTGAGATCGTTCCTTCTCCCCAAAAATCATGTGTAAATGTGTCCCAGCGAAAGGCTGTTACCATTACAACAATAAATAAAACGATTGGAACTAACTTCCCTATTGTTGCGATCACATTCATAATAGAAGCTTCACGAATTCCAAATAAAATTAAAAAATGAAGTGTCCATAATAAAAGTGATGCCCCAACGATAGACGCAACATTATTTCCTCCTTTGAAAATTGGAAAGAAATAACCTAATGTACTAAACAGTAACATAATTGTTGCGACATTACCTAAGATTCCTGCTAGCCAATATCCCCAAGCACTATTAAATCCAATATATTCACCGAAACCAGCACGTGCATAACTATAAATTCCACCTTCAAGTTCCGGTTTTTGTCTTGCTAACGTTTGATATACGAGCGCAAGTGGAATCATTCCCATCGCTGTAATACACCAGCCAATTATTATTGCACCACTGTTTGCTCCTACTGCTAAATCATGCGGTAAACTAAAAACACCGCCACCAACCATTGTTCCAACTACTAATGCGATTAATGGAAAAAATCCTAACTTCTTTTCTATTTGTACCACCCCATCTGTCATTCTAGGTGTTATGTTCGTTCAACTATTAAAGTCACCTTTTTCTCTAATAGACGTTTCTCTTATATTTTTTCAGGAAAACATTACTTATTCTAAAAGAAAATGAGCAAAAATGGAATACTTTTTTGAAAAAATGTATAAGTATGCACAAAAAAACCGCTCATTTTGTAATGAACGGCCATTTCAAACATATAAATTTGTATATTTCTTGTAAATTTAACGAAGTAACTTCTCTTTTTGTAAAAATTGTTTTGCGACTTCTTCACTACTTTTACCATTTACGTTAACTTCATAATTCATTTTTCGCATTTCTTCATCTGTAATCTTTCCAGATAATTTATTTAATACCTTTTCAAGTTCAGGATATTTCTGTAACGTTTCTTTTCTTAATAATGGTGCTCCTTGATAAGGTGGGAATAACCCTTTATCATCTTTTAGCACTTTCAGTCCGTATTGCTCCAATTCACTATCTGTTGAATATGCATCAATTACGTTAACATCTCCAGATTCAATTGCGCTATAACGCAGCTTCGGCTCCATCGTTTTAACATTCGAGAACTTATAGTTATATAATTTTTGCATTCCTTTATAACCATCTTCACGATCAGCAAATTCCAATGTAAATCCTACTTTGGCTTCCTGCGCAACATTCCCTAAATCAGAAATTGTATTTATATTCTTTTGATCTGCTATTTTTTTCGGCATAGCTAGTGCATATGTATTGTTATACTCCATTGGCTTCAACATAATCATATTATATTTCTTTTCCATTCCAATGCGAGCCTGCTCATATACTTCATCACGATTTGTACTCTTTGGTTCTTCTTTCACGAAAGTAGATAAAGCTGTTCCTGAAAATTCTGGGTATATATCTACTTCTCCTGATTTCAACGCTTCAAATACAAATGCTGTTTTCCCAAGACCTGGTTTTAATTGTACGTGTAAATCTGTATCTTGTTCAATAAGCTGCTTATACATTTGAATTAAAATTTCAGGTTCTGATCCAAGTTTGCCCGCAATAACAATATCTTTCTTTTCTGTACTCCAAAGAAATGGAGAAGCAATCATTATACAAACAATACATATCGTCAATATAACACGCTTAGAAGAGCGTTTCGGTCGTTCAAGTATGCGAAGTACTATATCAAAGAATAAAGCGAGTAACGCGGCTGGTACGGCCCCTAAAATGATAAGCGCATGATCATTTCGATCTATACCTAATAGTATAAGCTTACCGAGCCCACCTGCACCAATGAGAGCTGCTAATGTAGCCGTTCCAACAATTAATACCATCGCTGTACGAATACCAGCCATAATGATAGGCAATGCAAGAGGAAGTTCTACCTTCCACAATCTTCTCCAACTATTCATCCCCATAGCTTTCGCGGCTTCTATTAAAGATTCATCTAATTCCCTTATTCCTGTATATGTATTTCGTAAAATAGGTAATAGTGCATACACAACTAATGCGATAATCGCTGGAAGTTTTCCGATTCCTACTAATGGAATTAATAGTCCGAGTAATGCAAGTGATGGCACTGTCTGCATTACTGCAGAAGTTCCTATTATAAATTCAGCCATTCGTTCTTTTCTTGTTAATAAGATGCCAAGTGGCACCGCTATAATTACTGCAAAAAATAATGAAATAAGCGATATTTGTAAATGCTCACTTAATGCAGTTAGTAATTCTATTTTTCGTTCTTGGAACGTTTGTATAAAATTAGTCACTGTTTAGCCTCTTTCCTTCATTTGTTCAACAATGTAATTGACAATGTGACGACTTGTTAACGCTCCAATATATTGACCGTTTTTTTCAACTGGAACGACCTCCTCATCACGCACACGAACTAACGCTTCTTGTAAAGAAGAATGTAATGATAGCGCCTGCCCTTCTAATTGCACACTTTGATCAAGTGGCAATACATCTGCTATACTTTTCCCCTGATACCAAGTTCGCCCACGATTTCCAATGAATTCCTCTACAAATTCATTTTTCGGATTATGTATAATTCCTTCTGGTGTATCTAGTTGAACAACTTTTCCTTCTTTCATAATACAAATGCGATCTCCAAGTGATAATGCTTCTTGCATATCATGTGTTACGAATACGATTGTTTTTTGAATCTTTTTTTGCAACTGTACAATATCCTTCTGAAGCTGTTCCCTACTTAATGGATCTAACGCGCTAAATGGTTCATCCATAAGAATGATTTTCGGGTTTGCAGCTAATGCTCGCACGACACCGACACGTTGTTTTTGTCCTCCTGACAATTCATCAGGCATACGATTTCGATAAATATCCGGATCTAATCCAACCATATGTAACAAGTCATCGACGCGTGCTTTAATTTCTTTTTTGCTCCATTGCCTCATTTCAGGAACAACTGCAATATTTTCAGCAATTGTCATATGAGGAAACAAAGCAATCTGTTGCAACACGTATCCTATATCCCAACGTAATTCGTTTATATTATATTGTTGAATATCTTTTCCATCGATTAAAATCGATCCTTCAGTCGTTTCGATTAAACGATTAATCATCTTCATTGTCGTTGTTTTCCCGCAACCACTCGGACCGATGAGAACAAAAAATTCTCCCTTTTTAATTTCTAAATGCAATGAATCCACTGCTTTCGTGCCATCTTCATACGATTTTGACACATGATTAAATTGAATCACAAATACAACTCCTTTACTGTTGTTTCCTTTATTTTGATGGAATATGGCATTCATTTCAAATGATACGCTTTTAAATTAAAAAAGAGCTCACATTTGAGCTCTAACGGTCGAACAATATTGTTTTCATAATAGCAGCATATTCGCGAACATACATTTTTCTCTTAGAACGAATTGGTGTTTCAGCAGCTAGTGCCTCCATCTTCATGCCTAAACGCTTTGCAATTATTTTCGTTCGATATAAATGATACGTATTACTTACAACTACCGCATGTTTCACATTATATAAATTCATACTAAACTTTAAGTTTTCATACGTATTTGTAGATTGATCTTCTATTAAAATACGACTCTCATCTATACCGTGTACCATTAAATAGTTTCTCATGCTGTGAGCTTCCGGTATATCTTCATCTTCTCCTTGACCACCTGAAACAATTACTTTCGCTTCAGGATGGGAAAATAAATACTCCAACGCTACATCCAAACGATTTTGAAGAGATAAAGACGGTCTATCTCCAAATAACTTTGCACCCAGTATAAGAACGTACGGAGAGTGATAGCTCAACTTTTCACGAGCAACTTTGTTCATTCTAAACGTCATATAAATGATATATAGTGGCGGTAATAATAAAATGATAAGAAAGATCCATTTGTTCATAAATAAGTTTGCACTCCCTTTCTTTTTATTATACAGAAAAAGAAAGGGCGGCAGAAGTGTTTTTTAAACGATTGATTTATTAGAAACATTCGCCGCTACTTTACGTTGTGATAGTACATAATAAATAGCGATTCCTAATGAGAAGATCAATATGCAGCTTAATACGTAAAATGGAAGCATTACTCCGGCTTTAGATACACCCGCTGTAAACAGCATTAATAATACAATTCGTATTCCAGTACCAATTAAGCGAAATAAGCTGTCTACACGTCCCATTACTTCGTTTGGAATTTCCTCCATCATCAATACATTTCTCGCCACTCTTGTACCCGCATTTCCAACTGCTTGAAAAATTGCAAGTCCATATAAGAAAATTACGGAAGGTTCAATAATCATTGCGGTAATTGAAATTACATAAATGAACATCGTCATAACGATTGAAACTTCTGTTTTTACATATTTCATTATGAGTGGAATACAGATTCCTGCAACAACCGCTCCGACACCGTACATCATCCCCTCTATTGCGTATACAGAGGCATTGGCTTTAAGTATATCCGAAATATAAACTGGTATTAAATAATTTGCCATCATAACACCTATAAACGGCATATAAGTGGCCAGTAAGAACCAAAAGAGCTTAGGACGTTTTTTCATAAAGTGAATTCCTTCAAACAATTGCTTCTTAAATGTTATTTTTCTTTTCACTTCTTTTTTCTTTACGTACGGTATACATAAGAAAAGAAAAAATGCTCCAGCAAAAGTTAACATGTCTACTAACAAAATCCACTTCAAAGATACAATTTCAATTAAGAAGCTCGCGGCCGCTCCAGAAATAACTTGTGTTAACTGTCCTTGTATTTCCATCGTTCCACTTAAACTTTTATAATGTTCTGCTTGAAATATCTCTTGGTTGAACGCAAATATTGTAGGATAAAATAATAAATAGTAGAATGATCCGGCTATATAAATAAGAATATAGTGAATAGAATGATAAGATTGCCCAGCAAATCCCCATATAACCATTATTCCGATTACGGCTATTCCGATTCCTTCGTTACATAGCAATAAAGATTTTCTTGAAAAACGATCAATACTTTGCCCAATGAATGGTGTTAATAAAAACATAATGAGGGTTGCAATGATAGAAACATAACCAAATGTTGTCTCTCCTCCACTCTCTTTAATTAACAGCCAAGGAATCGTTATCATAACAATTCCGGAACCAATAGCAGATAGACTATTGGCTCCTAGAATGTAATACAAGCGAGAATCATGATAAAGTGAGGACATATCACTCCACTCCTAGTTGTTTTTTCACCTCTTTATATACGCTCATATATGCTTTCAATTCTTTAACTACATCATGAATTAATGGTTTTGCATCTTCCCCAAGTTCACCATCTTGCACATGTAATCCATCAAGCACAACTTGTTTTGGGATTGCATTTGCATAAACACCTCTAGCGACAGTTCGCATGCTGTTTAATGCATTTATTCCACCTTTACCGCCACCAGCAACCGCTAACAACGCAACTGGTTTATGAATAAATTCACTACTACTTAAGTAATCTAAAGAGTTTTTCAGCGCACCACTCATCGCATTATGATATTCTGGTGTACATAATACAACCCCATCCGCAGCTTTCACTAACGTTTTTAATTTTTTCACTGCCTCTAAATCACGTTGTGACTCTTCTCCATTGTATAAAGGTAACTCCTCAATTGCTAAATCATATAATTCCCCTTCAAATTGATCCGCAATATATTTTGCCACCACGCGAGTTCTACCAAATTTTCTTGGTGTACCGTTAATAACGACTAGTTTCATGATTATTTCTCCCCTTTGTTTTCAAGTTCTACTTATATATTATCAGAAATTTCTATACAAAATACAATATAAAGAGTTAACTTGTTTCATAAAATAGTATGATAAACAAAAAAGAACTCATACTTTCGTATGAGTTTCGTACAATTACTTTGTTTCATCTCTCATGCTCAATGTACCTAAACTTTCATTTGCTTCAAAATGATTATATGCCTTTTCCGCTAATCTTTTCCGTTCTTCTGGTAATTCTATATATTTCATTACGTTTTCAATTATTTTTTCGTACGGAGTAAATACAATTCCTGGCCACTCTACCTCATCTTCTGGATTACTATTTTCGGAAATAATAAATTTCTTATTCGCAACTGCATAAGACACGCGAGGTGTTTCAAGAATTCCTGATAAGTAAAAATGAATATTTAATATAATTTTAGCTCTAGCAATCAATTCATTTCTAACAATTCCCCACGCATTATTTTTAAAAACTATATTTAAATTCGGGGCAATCGCTTTTAGATGATCAAAAATAGCTTGTCGCCTCGGATTAAGAGCACCTATAAACAGAATATCAATATCTTCAATAATCTCATCTTCAAACGCATCTTTTTTTATTTCCAAAGTTGGAGCATAGTTCATTTCTACATGTTTTATTTCTTTTCCTACCCCTTTTTGTTGAAGCCATTCTATATTTTGTTTACTATAATCCCAAATCACTCTATCTTTTAATAATATTAAATAAAGGGGATGCGCATATGGACTTCCTTCGTATAGCTGTTCTAAATTATAAATAATTGCATCTTTCGGAAGAAGATTCGGGTTATATGCGTATGTATGTGCTCCAAAAACAACTGTATTCTTTGCATTTTCCAGTATTGTTTCTGATATAATTACTGTATTACCCTCCTGCTCCAACCGCCACTTTAAAGCTCGCGCAACATCTATGAAACTACCGTATGTCTTTGGGCATATAAAAAGACAATAATCATATTCTTTATTCAAATAAACTTCCATTAATCTTAAATTATTTTTATATAAATCTACATCTGGATGTTTAAGTACCAACTCATTTGCATGTTTTCTTGCTACTTTATATAATCCAGCATAATAAGCAGCGATGCATCTTCTTAATTCGATTCTTTCCCGGTCCTCATCTAATACATCCATGTTTAAAAGAAGATTTGCGATACAATACGCTTTTAAATGATCACGATCATAATAATAGTCTAGTAGTGGCATCAATTCTTCATACGTATTTCCATGCACCGATTCTCCTAGTTCAATCGCCCATCTCATTAATTCCATGATTACTCCACTACTCCTTTAACCGAAAATGTATTTAATAAAATTTCGCATTATTCTCTACTATATTTGCTATATGAAATGGAATCTTTTCTTTTATCGATTCCAAATACTTTTGCGATACCGCCCCTAAATGTTTTTTATGAGGTATATAGAAAGCACTAATAGAAATTTCATAGTCAAATAAGTAATCATACACATGATAATCTACAAATAGAAGATCATCCTTTGGAAAAGGAATTTCCTTCCCTTGCAGAGCGTACATCAAAGCAATATTGTTTTGAGATCGTAATCGATACAACCTTGCAAGTTGGTATAATGGTTCAGCCCGGGTTGGTCTATATTCCCAAGCTTTTTGAAAATAAAAAACAGCTAATGCTAAATATTGCTCTTCTTGCCCTTTAACAGTTTCTTTTTCATCAGCATCTGTCACTTCATTTTGTTTATTTGCTGAACGATTTGCTAACTGCTCATAACAAAATCCTATTCGCAATAACGAATAGAATACCTCTTCAACCCATCCTCCTGCTTCCACTCGTTTTTTATACCATTTAATTGAATTCTCAAATTGACTTAAATGAAAATAAGTCTGAGCTAAATAAAATAAATATCTTATATGCAAATCTGGCGTTGTTTCTGGGTCGTTTATTCCTTGTAACAACAACCTCTCATCTCTTTCAAATTTATCAGCTTTGCTCCCGCCATCTCCGGGATCATTCACGACAAGAGTCTCTAACCGAGCTACCCTCGTATTGTAATTCGCTCCAACTTTTGAACGATCTATATCCCAATACTCATGAGTAACACCGACAGATTTCCATGGTAAAGAAGCTTTTAAAAGACGCGTAAGCCAATATTTAATATGAACATCATATTGTAATGTAAGATAATGATCTTCCGTTAAGCTCGTTTTATCGAAATTCGGATCAACCTCTAAAATCATATCCGCATCTAATATTAATAAATAATCTGCTTCTGGGTATGTTTTTTGCGCTAACGAAACAGCTAAGCTTCTGTTATAACCAAAGTTTTTAAACGGCTCATGATGAACCGTCCCAGGTATCTCATTTTCCTTACACCAATTTTCAATAATTTCAGGCGTATTATCCGTCGATCCAGTATCACAAATAGAAACAAAGTCTACAATTGATTTTGTTGCATTTAAACATCTTTCCATAATTCTAGACTCATTTTTGACGATCATACAAAGACATAACTTTTTTTCTTCCTTTACAGACTTCACTTGCTCATTTCCCATTTAACCACCTCATATTTTATTAACACGCTCTTCTCATATGTAACAACATTTCTTAGCTATACTGATGACATAAGCACCCTTTTACTATTTATGAAAACTTCATTTTATTTATTCTTACTTTTATGTTGGGACATATTTCATGCAGCGCTTTATATTTGATACAATCAATACAAAAAACATATTGCGGGAATCCGTACATTGCAAAGTCTAAGAGGAGGTTATATTTTGTTGGATTACATTTGGCTAGATGACAAATCACCAATTTTAGAACAACTACCAAACACCTTTAAATCTGCAGCTATATTGCTACACCCTTTTGTCCAAATGCCTTTAGGATGGGAAAAGTCTGTGAGAAAAAGACCATATGAGCACATCTATCCTAGCGCTGAAGAAATCATTCATAATGGGAAATCCGTTTCTTGGAAGGAAATGATGTCTTATAGTGGATTACATTCATACGCAGAATTAGCAATGGCCATGTTGACTTCCATTGGTGCTTTTACAGAAGAATATAAAAGAGAGGATTTAGCTGAAAAGCTATATTCAAACTTAAAAAAAGATCTTTATTATCCAACAGAAGATTATACGTCTATATTTTTATTACATAAATTACTTAAACTCCTCGGTTCTAAAGGTGCAAAAAATTTATATTTCTCTGAACCAATTCTTGATACAAACGGATTATTAGCGGTAGATAATACTACTCCATTAGATATTTGGGACATTAGCAATAATGAGTTAATTATTACTGGCGAAGATAATGAGTATGCGTTTATGAGTATATTTGATTCCTTTACAACCTTATTATTAGCTAAAGAAGAAAATATAGAATATATTGTTCATTCAATGAACGTTGAAGCTGTCATTTGTGACAAAAAAACAATGATTGATTGGTATTTTTAAATTAGTAGTTTCTTAAACTATAAAAAAGAAACTTGCGCTTATACACAAGTTTCTTTTCAAAAACATCCTTATTTTTTCACAACTTCATGTCCACCGAACTGATTACGTAGTGCTGAAACTACTTTTCCATGGAATGTATCATCTTCCTGAGAACGATAGCGCATAAATAATGACATAGCGATTACTGGTGCTGCAGCTTGAAGTTCAAGTGCAGTTTCAACAGTCCATTTTCCTTCTCCTGAAGAGTTCATTACACCTTTAATGCCATCTAGTTTCGGATCTTCTGCAAATGCTTTTTCAGTTAAGTCCATTAACCAACCACGGATAACTGATCCGTTCGCCCATACTTTTGCAACATCTTCATAATTGAAATCAAAGTCACTCTTATCTAGTACTTCAAATCCTTCAGCGATTGCTTGCATCATGCCGTACTCAATACCGTTATGAACCATTTTTAAGAAATGACCACTACCAACACGGCCAGCATAAGAATAGCCATTTTCTACTGCTAAATCTTTAAATAAAGGTTCTAATTGGTCGTAAATTTCTTTTTCTCCACCAACCATTAAGCAAGCACCGTATCTAGCTCCTTCTACACCGCCTGATGTACCGATATCTACATAATGTAATCCGAAGCTTTTTGCTTCTTCAGCACGGCGTAACGTATCTTTATAGAATGAATTTCCGCCTTCAATAACGATATCACCTTCATCTAATAACGAATATAGATCTTTTAGTACTGACTCTACAACTTCTCCTGCAGGCACCATTACCCAAATTGTACGAGGAGCTTCTAGTTCAGCAATCATTTCTTTTAATGTATGACGTGCAGTAATTCCTAGTTTTCCTGCCTTTTCAACAAGCTCTTTATTTACATCGTATACTACTAATTCATGCTTGTCTTCATATAAGTGTTCAGCTAATGGGAATCCCATTTTTCCTAATCCAATTAAACCTAGTTTCATATTAATCAATCTCCTATTCTATACAAATATATTTAATATTGAAATTAGCCCAAGTGCTACTACAGATAATATAGTCTCCATTGCAGTCCATGTTAATAATGTTTCTTTCACAGTCATTCCGAAATACTCTTTAATCATCCAAAATCCTGAATCATTCACGTGTGATAAAATTAATGACCCTGCACCAGTTGCAAGTGCTAATAATTCAACATTTACACCTGGTGTGCTTGCTGCAATCGGTGCAACAATTCCAGCCGCTGTCATCATAGAAACAGTAGCTGATCCAGTTGCAATTCGGATTAGTGCCGCAATTCCCCACCCTAATAATATCGGTGAAATATGTGATTCTTTCGCCATATCTGCAATTGTCGTTCCAATTCCAGAATCTAATAATACTTTATTAAATGCGCCGCCTGCACCAATCACTAACAATATGTTTGCAATAGGTCCAAGACAATCATTTGTAAATTGTAACACTTTATCTTTTGAGAAACCTTTTGCATATCCAAGACTAAAGAAAGAGTAAATGGTTGCAATTAATAAAGCCACAATCGGATCTCCAATAAAGTGTAATACTTGTGCTAGTTGACTCGTTTTATTTAATGCAACTTCTGCTATTGATGCACCAAGCATAAGAAATACTGGAAGTAAAATTGTAAACAATGTATTCCAAAAGCTAGGAAGCTCTTTTTTATTATCTTTTTCAACAAATTGCTCCGCTATATCTAATGGTACTTCCTTATGTATACGAGCACCAATCCATTTCCCGTAAAGTGGACCTGAAATAATTGCAGTTGGAAGTCCGACAATTAACGCATATAAAATTGTCTTCCCTACATCTGCTTTAAAAATACCAACTGCCGCCATTGCCGCTGGATGCGGTGGAACAAGTCCGTGTACGACTGACAGTCCTGCTACTAGCGGAATACCAATTGTAATAAGTGATACCCCAGTTTCTAATGCAATTGTAAATACTAACGGAATTAATAGTACAAATCCAACTTGGAAAAATACCGGAATCCCGACTAAAAATGCAACGAACATCATCGCCCAGTGAACTCGTTTCTTCCCAAAACGATTAATTAATGTGTTAGCAATTCGTTCAGCACCACCAGATTCGGCCATCATTTTTCCAAGCATCGTTCCTAGTGCTAAAACTATCGCTAAAAATCCTAACGTATTACCAAGCCCTAGTTTAATAGAATCAATAATCCCTGGATCTTTTGGTGAAGTTCCAATTAAAGGCATTCCCATTGCTAATCCTACACCAATTGCTGTTAAAATTAATGCGACAAATGGATGCCATTTTACTACCGTAATAAGTAAAAGTAGTATGACAACTGCCGCTAGTACGATCCCAACTACCATTTCTCCCAATCCCCCTATTTTTTACGTTGGAAAGCAGCTATACAATCAAATTCTTCTTTCAAGCGATTGTAAAGTCGTTCATACATATAAAACATTTCTAAATATATAGCCGTATTTTCTTTATTCGGTACATGATGATGGACAATATCAATCCAATCCTTTACCTCTTCAAGAGAATCAATTTTTCCTACAGCATATAAAGCAACTGCCGCTGCCCCAAGCGCAGATGCTTCATGACTTTCAGGTACAAACAATTCTTTTCCCATCATATCGGACAACATTTGTCTCCAAAATGCAGATTTTGCAAACCCTCCTGAAACTCGTATTTCAGTAAGTGGACCTGTACAATCCCTGATTGCGAGTGCTACTGAATATACACTCATACAAACACCTTCCATCACTGCACGTATAAAATGTTCTCGCTTATGTTGAAGATTGATTCCAAAGAATGTACCACGAGCATTGGCATTCCAGTAAGGTGCGCGTTCTCCAGATAAGAAAGGTAAGAACAATAGCCCATCCGCTCCAGCTGGTACGCTTTCTGCATATTTAATTAATAAATCATAAGGATCAATGCCGAGCTTTCTTGCTACTTCTTGCTCTGGACTACCAAATTCATCACGTAACCATCTCAGTAATATTCCGCCGTTATTCGTTGGACCACCGATTACCCAGTGCTCATCTGTTAATGCGTAACAAAACGTTCTCCCTTTCTCATCTGTATTTATATTTGATGAGATTGTTCGAACCGCACCACTCGTTCCAATCGTAATTGCAGCCGCACCCGGTGATATCGCACCAACTCCTACATTTGCAAGAACCCCATCACTTGCTCCGATGACAATTGGTGTTTCTGCACTTATCCCCATCTTCTGTGCTAATTCTGGCTTCATACCTGATAAAATATATGTAGTTGGTACAGGGGTTGATAATTGTTCTGGTGACATATGTAACATAGTTAAAACATCTTCATCCCAGTTTAATGTTTCTAAATTAAATAACCCTGTAGCAGAAGCAATCGAATAATCAACTACGTAGCGTGAAAATAATTGGTAAATCACATACTCTTTAATGGAAATGAATTTATAGGCACTTGTATATAACTCTGGTTCCTCTTCTTTCATCCATAACAATTTAGAAAGTGGTGACATCGGATGAATCGGTGTACCTGTACGTCTATAAATTTCATGCCCATTCATTTGTTGTAATAATTTTTCTGATTGCTTCGTACTTCGATTATCTGCCCAAATGATAGAACGCGTTAATGGCGCACCATTTTCATCTACTGCAATTAATGCGTGCATAGCTGTACTAATACCGATTGAAGAAATATCTTCTGGTAATACATTACCTTTTCCAATGGCAACGCTTACACTTTTGTATACAGCGGCACATATTACATCAGGATCTTGCTCAGCCCATCCTACATTCGGTTGAATAATTGGGTAATCGATTGCATGTGATGCAATAACTTTTCCTTTTTCTGTGAACACAACCGTTTTTGTACTTGTGGTACCGATATCAATCCCGATTACTCTCCCCCTTGTTTCCATGCGAATCTTCCCTTCATTTCTAGCAAAATACGATTTAGTAAACCGTTTACATGAATTAGTATATAAAATATTTTTTCATTTATCAAGTTATACAAAGAAAATTTTTTTCATACCAAAAAAAATAAATCCCCTCATTCCATTTCACTTATATACTACATTTAGCTTTTCCATGCGGTAAACTTACGTTATATTCGTTACGCAATACACTCTTTCCTCCCATTAACAACACATACATACTCCTCCATACGTTCTACTTATTTGCATGAAGAAAGAGTTGAAACGCAATATTCATTTTTAGGGTTCACGTAACATCACCATCAAGCCAAGAAAAGTAACTAACCGCAGAATGAGAATTCTGTGCATTTTGCTCTTATTTATTGTTTTAGGTTCACTAGTCCTTTTATCTTGATAAACATAGAGCGCGGCCCCCTACTATCACTTTTTTATCTTGTAAATATATCTTGCATACTATAAAACCGAAAAGTATTTTTATTTTTCAGAAAAATAAAAACAATAACATGAAATTTATTGTATAATGTTGTAAAAAGATGTCGGAGGGATTTAATGTTAAATAAAATATCTCAATTCACAATTAAGCTTTCATCAATTCTTTTATCACTCTTACTATTATTAAATTTACCTTATTTATTTATCACTCAACAAGGATTTACCTTTCAACCAATTTATTTTTTTAATCAGACCGTTACTATGTTAAAACAGGTTTTTTCCCCTGAATCATTAGTGATTATAGGATCAGACCCGAAGTTTGGCCATTTCAAAAAAACACCATTATTTCCAACTGTTTTAGAACCTTACCTATATTCATTTACTATATTATTTTTAGCCTTTTTTCTTGCTCTCTTTTTATCATCTAGCATGGCATTTTTTTATTTTTTAGCAAAAGATTATATAAAAAAATGGATAAACCGAATTGTGTTCATATTAGAAGCTGTCCCTGATATGATGATGATGATTTGTTTGCAAATATTTTTCATATGGGTACTTCAGAAATTTGGGGAATCTCCTGTCACTATTATTTCTTTTAATGAAAATCGAGCTTATTTACTCCCTATTTTATCATTAGCTGTCTTACCTACATTACAAATGTTTCGGATGATGGTGTTATACATAAAAGAAGAGCAAGGAAAACATTACGTAGAGGTTGCATATGGAAAAGGCCTTTCATCAAGTTATATACTATGCATTCATTTATTCAAAAATATATCTATCCACTTCTTCCACCATTTAAAAACGATTTTTGTTTTCTTACTTTCTAATTTATTCATTTTAGAATTTGTTTTTAATATGGAAGGCATTATTCAATTTTTATTTAATAAGGCGTTTGTTTCACCTCCAGCTGCATTTATCATACTTGTTATGATTGTTTTACCATTTTACGCCATTTTCCAAATAGTCTCATTCATGATGAATAGATGGAAAAAGCAATTGAAAGGAGTATCATTATGAAATCTATTTGGAAATCAAAACGCTTTTTAATCGGCTTTGCTTATCTATTCATACTTATTTCAGCTAGTTTTATTTATAGTTGGTTCTTTAAAGATAACATCCCAAAACCTCCTCAGTTACTTTACAATGAAAATAACGAATTACTTGGAAAGGCCCCCTTTCCGCCATCGTTAATTCCACCTTTTGGATCTGATCGTTTTGGAGAGTCTGTTTTCTTACAAATTGTAGAAGGAGCAAAATTCACTATTTTATTAGCCGTGGCAATTAGCTTCTTTCGAATTTTATGCGGAACATGTATAGGAATCCTCTTAAGTTTATTTGCTCCAAAACTCAAGAGATTTTTCCAGTCATGCTCAGAAGTTTTTTATTATATTCCAACTCTATTTATCGCATTCATACTCATCACGCCCGTTAATATTATAATCACATCAAATGCTGATGGGGTAGATCCAAATATTTCATTTACGTTTTATCAAGTACTCGTACTTATTTTCGTCGCTCTGCCTACACTTTCTTTATACATATCCTCAGAGGTTGATGAATTTATGAAACAAGATTACATCTTAAGTTCACAATTACTGGGGGCTAGTCGTTTTCATATTATTAAAAAACACTTACGAGTCTTATTACTTGACCGCTTATTTGTATTATTTATGGAACATATCGTCCAAACACTCATACTCGTTATCCATTTAGCGTTGCTTAACATTGTAATTGGTGGCATACAAATGCGTGAACTCTATGACGGAGTGCTCAAACCTGTTTCTCTATCTAATGATTGGGCAGGTCTTATTGGATTAAATCGTAATGAAATGAATCTTTCATGGTGGATTATTTTTTATACTCTCGCTTCATTCTTTATTACGATTCTATTTATTAAGCTTATGACCATCGGGATTCAAGATGCACTGAAAGTAAGAGATTCGCAAATTGTAGCAATTCAAAACGTTCCAGATCATAAAAAAATTGTTAAACATAAAGATTCCTTTTCGTTTGCAAATAAAGTAAACCTTTAATCATTTCTCATTAATCAAGTATTAATTGGCATTGATATTAGTAAAAAATAAAGAAGATGAACCCTATTAAATACAGGGATCATCTTCTTATACTGTCTAACTTTTTTACATGTCCTTTGCTAGACTCATGCTTTTTATATTTAAAGTGAATTATTTGCAATCACAATTATGTTTTTTAAAATCAATTACCATACGCCCTTGAATTCTACCTTGTTCCATTTCTTCGAATACATTTTGTACTTTATCTAGAGAACAAGTTTGAACAACTGGCACTACTTTTCCTTCTGCCCCGAACATAAACGCCTCTTCCAAATCTTTACGAGTACCAACTAGAGAACCAACTACTTCAATTCCATCCAGTACAAGTCGTGGGATGTTTAAGTCCATTGTTTCTACTGGTAGCCCTACTGCAACTACTTTACCGCAAGCACGTACTGCATCAACTGCTGAGTTAAAGGCTACTTTAGAGACTGCTGTTACTACCGCAGCATAAGCGCCACCAAACTCCTCTTGCACAATTTTATCAGCAGGACCTTGAGAAATTGGATTGATAGTCATATCAGCACCAACTTCTTTCGCTAAGGCTAATTTGTCGTCATTAATATCTACTGCGATTACCTTTGCACCAAATACATTTTTAGCATATTGGATAGCTAAGTTACCTAATCCACCGCAGCCATAGATTACAATAGGTTGACTAGGTTTAATATCTGATACTTTAATAGCTTTATATGTAGTTACACCAGCACAAGTAATTGATGATGCTTGAGCAGGATCTAATCCTTCTGGTACTTTTACCGCATAATCAGCTGTAACGATACATTGTTCAGCCATACCACCATCCACTGAATAACCAGCGTTTTTAACTTCACGGCAAAATGTTTCTCTACCAGTTACGCAATATTCACAACGTCCACAAGATTGGAACATCCATGCAATACTTACACGGTCACCTATCTTTAGTGAAGTAACATCATCAGCTATTTTCGTAACAATACCTACACCCTCATGGCCAAGAATACGGCCATCAGTGTTACCAAAATCATGATTCGCAACGTGTAAATCAGTGTGGCAAACTCCACAATACTCTACATCTACTAACGCTTCACCTGAGTGTAACGGACGTAATTCTTTGTCAATCACTTCGATGTTTGCTTTGCTGTTTTTATTAACCACTACTGCTTTCATATGTGATCTCCCCTTTAGTGTTTTAGCATTTTAATGAGTTTATCTCACAACTACTTTCTTCACTACTTTGGCTAGTTATTCTACCAAATTTAAGTGTTCAATCATCATTACATCTTCATCATAACATGACATTTCATAAACAACTTGTGAAATTATGAACAATATTTGAATTATTACACAAATCGGTCTTTATTTTAAATTTTTAAAAATGAGAGTTTATCATTGACTATAAGTAAGTCACATATTTCTAAAACAAAATAAATTAACAAACTTCTCACCGATAAAAAAGCTCTTCACTCAATATTTTCTACATGTAAACACTTAGTTTCACAGTAATATCCTTTGCCACCAACATAAACTTTTTCTATTTTATTTTTGCTATTGGTTGCTAATTTAACTAATATTTCAGAAGGCGAGTGTAAAGAATAACCTTGTTCAAATACATAGACTTCTTTTTTCAAGTAGTCCTGTTCATAAAGGTAGCAAGCTAATGCACCGTTCGAAGTTCCAGTCGCTGCTTCTTCATTGATGTCGTATAGCGGAGCAAAATTTCTGCATATAATTCGATTGTCATTAAAAGTATATAGATGCATCCCGACAACATTATAATACTTGCTGATTTCTTTAATTTTTTCAAAATTAGGTTGCAGTGCATGTAATTGTGTTTCGCTTTTTATAGGAATTAAAATATCTTTTAAGCCCGTGGAGACAATTTGAATTGGGTATTTATTTTCTATATCTTTACTATCAAAACAGTCGATGAACTCGTTTGGAGATACAACATCATAGAATATCGGTTTATTTTGTTCCATGAATATGATGTCATCTTTTATAGTAATAGTAAGAACACCGCTGTTCGTTTCAATCGTATAGCGATTCCTGAAAAGTTTATTTAAATGCATCAGTATCGCGAAAGAGCCAATTGTGGCATGACCACATAAATCAACTTCTTCTTTTGGTGTAAAATACTCAAATTTATAATCAGCAATTTCAGATTCTGATATAAATGCGGTTTCCGCATAGCCCAGTTGTTTGGCTATTTCCATTTTTTGAGTAGTGGTCAATATATTCTCAATAAATACCACTCCTGCTTTATTTCCGCCTTTATGATCCTTGCTAAATGCACTTGCAACATAAACAGATATTTTCATAAGACACCTTCCTCACTTATAGTAAATTATAGTATAGAAAGCACTACATATAAATTCCATTGGATAAATTATCCCTAAAATAAGAAACAAACTATTTTTAGCATTTGAACTCTCCAAAAATAGTTTGTCTACAGTCTGAAAGCTCTTCATTTGAAGAGCTTTTTTTATATTCGCTTCATCGAAATCGTTTCACGTATACTTTGTAAATTTTTTAGAGTTTCCTCTTGTCGCTGCAACGACAACCCTACATACAAAGTATCTAATAAGCTTAACTGTGCTAATCGTGATGAACTTGCTTCTGTGCGGAATTCAGTCTCACGTGTTGATGTATATAACGTTATATCAGCAAGTTGACTTAATGCTGATTTCTTATAGCTCGTAATCGCAATAATTTTGGCTCCTCTTGCTTTCGCTACTTCTAACGCTTCAAGTAATCCTTTATTGCTACCAGAATGAGAAATACCAATAACAACTGAATTTTCCGAGAGTAAACCTGCCCCCATAATTTGAAAATGCGAATCAGTATGAGCGATACAAGAAATACCCGTTCTCATAAACTTATGATACGCATCCATTGCAATAATACCAGAGCCACCATTTCCATAAAACTCAATTCGACTTGCTTCTTGTAAGGCTCGTACAGCCTGCTCAAGTGCCGTTTCATTAAGCAAATGTAAAGTATCTTGCAGTCCTGTAATATGCGAATGAAAAACTTTTTTAGCAACAGTTACCATACTATCTTCTGCTGATACCTCTTCATGGATATTTTGCATCGGTGTATGTACAATTTCACGAGCTAATGTAATCTTTAAATCTTGAAAACCTTGCAAACCAAGGTTTTTACATAAGCGGAATATCGTAGCTTCGGAACTATTCGTAACTTCAGCTAATTCTGTAATAGATTTATGTACAACATCTTGTGGATGTTTCAAAATATGTTCGGCAATACTTCGCAATTTCGGTGATAAACCATTTAACGAAGCCTGAATCTTTCCAATCCCACTTCTTGTACCAGGCATAGCATATCCTCCCCTTCCATCGTAGCTTTATCCTGTAAAAACCGATTAGTTGAACTAATCATCAGTGGGGATGGTCCTCCACTGATTAGAGTTTCACTTTATTGTACCTAATTATCGAAAGAAGAAAAACCTATATTAGGGATTACTATAATTTTTAATTGCTCCTATGTATTCTGTCATACGATATAACAGAATTATTCATGCTTATGAATAATTCTCTCCATGTTTCACTGCGTATAATGCGGCTTGCGTACGATCATCCACTTCCAATTTAGCTAAAACGTTTGAAACGTGTGTTTTCACAGTTTGTTCTGTAATATGAAGTTCTGCTGCAATCTCCTTGTTGCTTCTTCCTTTCGCAATTTCGCGAAGTACCTCTTGCTCTCTTTTCGTTAACATTGAAAAAGGATTTTCTACTTCCTTCTTTACTGCAGAACGCCCCATTAATGCAGGTGTTACTTTCGGGTGAAAATTCGCATTTCCTTGATGTACTGCAATAATAGAAGCGACAAGTTGCTCAGGTTGTACTTCTTTTAATTGATAACCATCTGCTCCAGCTTCAAGTGCTGGTATAACATAATCTTGCTCTGAAAAACTACTTAATATAAGTACCTTTATTGTCTCATCATATTGCTTTAGACGTTTTGTTGCCTCAATTCCATCCATTTTCGGCATCGATACATCCATTAGTACGACATCTGGTCTTTCTTTTTGCACGAAATGTAATGCCTCTTCGCCATTTTCCGCTTCCCCAATAATTTCAAATTCTTCTCTCGTTTTCAAAAAGAATACAAGTCCTCTTCGAACGATATGATGATCCTCAACTAGTAGCAGTTTAATCTTCAACCTTATTCTCCCCTTCAAATCGGCAATTGAATTTCTATTTTTGTACCCTTTTTCAGCTCTGTTATAATTTGAAACGATCCCTTCATTAACTGAATACGTTCCTTCATACTTTTCAGGCCAAGTGCTGATTCCCTTACTTGTTCTTGTATAAATCCTATTCCATTGTCTTCTATGTAAAAATGTAACTGGTTATTTTCTATTTTCAAAAGAATATGTACCTTTTCACACGAAGCATGCTTTTTACAATTATGTAGCGCCTCTTGGCTAATACGCCATAAAACTTCTTCTATTTCATCCCCAATTGAAACCATCCCATCAATTCGAACTTCCACTTGAACTCCTAATAACTTCCCGTAATTTTGAATTGCTTCTGCTAATCCTTTCTCCAATCCTTCAGGTCTTAATTGCCAAATTAATAGCGTCATTTCTTGTAATGCTTCTTGTGATAATTCCCCAATATAACTTAACATCTCTTGCAATTCTCTATCTTGCGTCATATTCAGAGTACCTTTCGCTGTTAGCATAATAGAAAATAACAATTGTTTTACTGAATCATGTAAATCACGTGCAAGTCGATTTCTTTCCGCTACCACTACATATTTACGTTCTTTCTCAACTAATTGAATACGTTGTATTGTCGTTCCAATTTGAAATGCAATTGATTCTAATAATGCTAACTCTTCCTCAGAAAAATGAGTCTTATGAGGTGCAGCCACATTTAGTAGACCAAATTTTTCTGATCCAGACCTAAGCGGAATTGTCGCATGATGTGTAACATCTTCTGTCTCTCCCCAATTACATTCAATTGCATCTTCTATTCGCTTACATTCAATAATATTAGTCGCTTTTTCCAATCTCCCATTCACAAAACGTTCTACACACCAACAGTTTCCTTCACACATCGGCTTCTTCTTTTGCCACGTAAGAGCCTCTGGTAAATTTTCGTCTACAAGCATACTGTGCTTTCCACTTTCATCAATAAAGAATATCCACCCTGTTTGTAAATTCATTACTTGTAACAATGTATGCAACACTTTTTCTAACATATCCTGTAAGTTTGTTGCTTCATTTAATAATTCAGCAATTTCTTTTAATGCTTCTAAACGACGCATCTCTTTTTCTTCAAAGTTCATTCTCATCACCAACTACAATTATAACATTAAGAAATTTCTAAATTCTATAAATAAAAAAAGAACCGAATTCCTTCAGCCCTTTCTTTATATCAATCATTTTATTATTGTTATTCTATCCAATGTTGGAAGCAGAATTTTTGTTAACAAACGATTCTACTTTAGCTGTCCGATAAAGATTGTCCACCATGGATATGCTGTAAACCTTCAGTAGTAACAACCATATTCGCTGCTGGCATTTGCACTTGATTTTTATGGAACATAGACATTAATTCAAATCTTACTTGTCTAGAAGTTTCAAAATAATCTTCTGGCTTTATTAAACCTGTAATACAAAATTCATAGCCAACATATTTCAAGTTAGGATTTAAGTCTGTAACACCGACGTATTTAAATGGTTCAACAGCCTCATCCTCTACTCTATAAAGAGTTTGATTCAATTTTTCATTGCATATAACACATACTTCTTCTAACAATTCCTTCACTCTTGTTGGATCTTCCTGATAACTTACCGTGATGCGTTCAATTACACGCATCCATCCTTTATTAAAATTTTGTATCGTTCTAATCTCTCCGTGCGGGATGGTAAGTAGTTTTCCTGACCATTCACGAATTTGCATAAAACGAATACTAATCTCTTCAATAGTTCCTGAATTTGTTCCGTTAAAAGTTACAAAATCACCAACCCGAAACTCTTTGTCCGCTAATCTTGCAAAGCCTAATATAACATCTTTTAGCATCTGTTGTGCAGCAAAACCGATGACAACTCCAGCTATCCCTGCACCTGCAATAATACTTTTTATATCTACAAATTGGCTAATTAAATATATGATAAGACTGATGATAATGATATATCTAAAAATAGATCGAATTACACTTTGAATTGTCTGCTCTACCTCTTCATCAAAAAAGCTTGATTTCCTAAAAAACCAATCAATAATACGGTTTATTACAAAAGAAATAATGATTAAAACTAAAGCAAATAGTAAAAATCTTAAAAGTAAAAACTCTCGTACATAATTAAAAAATTCTTCCGTATACGTTAATAAGCTCATTTAACCACTTCCTTACTAATTAAAAAATTCATAATCGCCTAAGTTTGTTCCAGAAAAATCTATTATCCTAATCTTAAATGCCACTACCCTTACTATGTATTTTGACTCTATTACTAATTCACTTTAAACAGTATGTCTAGCTGTTCTTTTTCCTGTCCCTTTAAATATACCCTTTTTAATAATCTAAAGGGAGCTAATAGTGATTTTTTAATATTACAACTTTATTCTACTCATTACGATTTCAATTAATTTATTAACTAAGTACAAAAAAGAGCTGAAATCATCAGCTCTTTTATTCGATGTTAATTGTTGTCTTACTGTTTTTTTCTTCTTTCAGTTTTGGTAATTCTATTGTCAGTACGCCATCTTTATAATTTGCTCTAACATTTTCTTCCTCAACTTGTTTAAAACTAAAGCGTCGAGTTACAGAACCTATAGAACGTTCTTTACGAATATATGTGCCATTCTCATTTTTTTCTTCTACTTCATTATGGTTAGTTGCTTGAATCGTTAATACATCTTGTTCAAAATCAACTTGAATGTTTTCTTTTTGAAAACCTGGTAAATCTGCTTTCACAGTATATTTATCAGATTGCTCATGAACATCTACTTTAAAAGTATCCATGTTCAGTGGCTTAAAGAAAGCATCTGTCATCCCTTCTAATAAAGAAGGCCCAAAATCAAAAATACCATTTTGACGTTTTGTTATCTCTGGAAATAAATTACGCATATTTTTTCCTCCTTATTATTTATGAATGAAAGATTATCTCTTTCTGCCTTTATTATAACATTTGGTCAAAAAAGGTCAAAGGTTTTGTTTGACCTTTTTTGATGTATATTTTACCAAATAACACAAATAAGTTATATGTCTTCTCTCCCCTTATAAAGAGGAATATATTTACATAATAACGAATAGTTTATTTGCTCTTATTTTTTCTTACGGAGGTTACATACAATGGGATATATTGAAGAACTTAGAAAAGTTGTCGGATCAAGACCACTCAATTTATTAGGCGTTGCGGTAGCTGTTTTCAATAAACAAGGACAAATAAAAGAGACCTTTTTTAAAGGCCTCTTTTTTCACTTCACTTCTGCATGTAAGCATGACTTAAAATGTCCAAGTGCAAATTCATGTCCTTGCGCATTAAAAGATGCAACTGCCTTTTCATAAACAACAATTTTAAACCCTTTATTATACGCATCTACTGCTGTATGAAGAACACAAATATCAGTACATACCCCTACAAGATGAACCTCTTCAATTCCTCTTTCTCTTAGCTTCATCTCTAAATCCGTTCCAGCAAATGCACTATACCGTGTTTTATCCATGTAATATACATTCTCTGCATTTTTATATGTTTCGTACACATCTTGTAATTCACCAAACAAATCTCTTCCACTTGTACCAGCTATATTATGAGACGGGAATAACTTTGATTCTGGATGATATACATCATTTTCTTCATGTTTATCAATAGCAAAGACAACGTAATCTCCATTTTCAATATATTGCTTCGTTATATGTACAATTTCCTTCTCAATTTCCTGTCCTGGTTTCCCGCATGTTAAAGCGCCTTTCTCAGCTACAAAATCATATGTATAATCAATATTTATAAGAGCTCGTTTCATTACTATCTCTCCTTCTTCTGTTTCACAGTAAACAATAGAAAATTTGTTATTACGACATCGTATGTACTATTCGACATTTCAAATGAAATACCTACATTTTTCTTCTGAAACTTACCTTAGCCCGAGTTTATCATATAATAGATAAACAATGGTAAAACAAATAGCTCCTATTAACAAGTCATGAATTTGATAATTGAGCGTTATTTGCATAAACTCTTGTATCGTAAACCAAATTACTGCCATCATTAGGCTAATCAAAATGATACGAATACACCGATTCACATCTTCAACCTCTTTCTCTGTCATAGTAGTAACAAGTGATTACTTCCTATTTAATCGTATTAGAAAATGAAATAAGTTATTCACTCTTGCACACTCTAGTCCAAACAAAAAAGCACACTACTTTTTGAGTAATGTACTTTTTATTCATATTAAGACGCTGGTTTTGTCTCAAATGTTGCTTGATTAAAACTAATAACCTTTCCTTTCGGGTCATTGTTTTCATACTGAACTGCAGTAATTGTATGACTACCTGTTTCCAGCGTTTTTTCTTTTAACTGCACTGTTGTCTGCGTTGTACTAGTTACTTGATGTTTATCCGTATACATTTGATCTACAAATACGAATGTTTCTTTATCACTTTGAAAATTAGAAAGCTCTAATTCAACTTGCTGAATTAACGTATCCTTTTTGATGAATACAGTCGGTATATTGCCGTTTTCAGAAGTACCATCTGGAGTAATAACTTTTACTTTCCCTTCTCCAATTGACATTGCTCCTTCAGGAAATACAACCATATTCTCATCACTTGCGTTTACAACTTGTTCTTCCTGTTTTGATTGCGCGTCCTCTTTTTCCTGTGGAGCACCGCAACCAACTAATAACAATACAGACAATCCAGTGATTATGAATTTTTTCAAAATTCATCCCCCCTGTAACTTCATTATAATTTATTATACAAAAATAACTTTTAAATTTTGAGACTACTTTCAACACTTTCATGAACAAATAGAATCTTGCTCACGATTAATGTATCATACTTTCCTTAATAGAACATTAATTTTTTTTATGAAATAAATAGTAATTTCCTCTTATCTATCATTTTAGCCCAACATATGAATTACATACCCTCAAAAATAAAAAGACATTGTTAGTTCAATGTCTTTTCTATACAGCAATTAAAAAACAAACGTTGTAATCTCATCTACTTCTTTTCTTGGAAGTTTCTTCGGTTTATCTTTCGGAAATCCGAGTGAAATAACCATATTTATTTGTTTTTCAGGCTCAATTTGTAAATATTGGCGCAGTTCATCTTGAGCTAGCAATACTGGCCCTGTCATTGGACAAGTACCAAGTCCCTTTGCATGTGCAGCTAACATTAAGTTTTGTGCCGCTAAACAGCTACTCTTAATGCCTTCTTCTTCCCAAACTGAATCTGGAACAAAAGCAATTGGATCAAATATCTTTTCACGGAACTTTGATTCATATGGTGTTGCCAAACATACGATTAATACTGGTGCCTCCGAGAAAGCTGTTGCATATGGTCCGAAAGAACGTGTAAGTAATTTCCCTGCTTTCTCTTCTCCATTTTCTGCTGCTTTTGTCGCAAGTTTATGTAATGCATCCCATGTCATTTGTTCAATTTCTTTAATCTTCTCTCGATTCATGATAACTACGAATTCCCACGTTTGTGAATTCGTATCACTCGGTGCGTAACGAGCACAATCAATTATTTCTTTTATATCATTAGTAGATACTTCTTGATCTGTAAACTTTCTAACACTTCGTCTTCCGTGAATTACTTCTTTAAAATCTTCATAATTCATATATTAAATCCCCTTTTTACAGCGTTTTCAAAACTTGTCCTATGCTTGAATTATATCATGAAAAAAAGCCGGAAGAATACCAGCTTTTTTCTTCATAATTAATTTATCACTTTAAATAAACGAATACTCTCTTCGTATGCAGCTTGTAGTTTTTTCGTAATTGGTCCTCTTTCACCAGCCCCGAACTGTTCATCACCAATTTGAACGACTGGGAATATTTCAAGCGGCGTCGCTGTAAAGAAACACTCCTCAGCGTCATATACTTCTTGTAATGAAAACTCTCGTTCCTCTACATCGATATGTAACTCTTTCGCTAATGTAATTACGTAGTGACGTGTAATACCATGTAAAATGAAATGATCCGCTGGATGTGTAATCAACTTATTATTCTTCACGATAAAGAAATTGGAATGACACCCTTCAGTCACAATACCATCTCGTACTAATATTGCTTCTTGATACCCTTGTTCATTTATTTTGTTTTTGATCATGATATTAGGAAGCAGATTTAAAGATTTTATATGGCAAAACTTCCACCTGATATCCTCTTCTACTGTCACCTTAATCCCTGCCTCCATTGAAGCAACTGGTCTTGGGAACGAAACAAGATTTGCAAAATATGTCGGTTGTAAATCTGATTCATATACATGATTGCGCGGTTGTGCCCCTCTTGATATTTGTAAATATACATTCCCATCTTCTTGAAATTGATTTTTTTTAATCATTTGATATAACTCTTCTACTAATTCTTCCTTCGTAAATGGTGGAATTAGTTTTATTTCCGCCATAGAGTTAAAGAATCGTTCCAAATGTAAATCTAATAAATGAGGCTTGCCATCGTATAGTCTAAATACTTCATAAATCCCATCACCAAATTGGAAGCCTCGCTCTTCTAATGCGACCATCGGCTGTTCTTCCTTCGTATTAATCATTCTCCCATTAAACAAGATCCAATCTTTATGAGTAGCTTTCATTCTTCCCCACTCCTTTATCACATGATTGATTTTATTGTACAACTTATGACACCCTGAAAGAAGGAATTTTCTGTATTTTCACAAACAAAAAATACATCACTTCGTAAAAGTGATGTATTTTATCATTTATTTAAGGAAATATTTTTCAATATCATCTAACATAAGGTTCGCAGCTTTAATACCGCCTGCTGTATTCCAGATTACCTCATCTACTTGGAATACTTTGTTATTTTTAGAAGCCTGTAGTTGCTTAAAGAGTGGATCTTCTGTCCATTCCTTTGCTAACGAATTTCCTTCATTATTCTTATCTGCATCTTTATCAGACGTGAAATAGAATAAGTAGTCTCCGTCCATATTTGGAATCTGCTCTTTTGTAATTCCTTTTATCGCAAAATCATCTTTATCTTGTAATGGTGGTCGTTTAAATCCAATATCATTTAAAACAACGCCCGAGAATGAGTTTTTTTGATAAATGCGAACATCACCTGGCACGAAACGAATAATAGAAACTTTAGAATTCAATTTATCGCCTAACTTCTCTTTCATTCCTTCAATGCGTTTTTTATAATCATCAAGAGCTTTTTGCCCTTCTTTTTCTTTATTTACAGCTTTTGTATAAAGTGTAAAGTTTTCTTTCCAATCACCGCGTAATGTTTCTGCATAAACAGTTGGTGCGATTTCTTTTAGCTGATCATATATTTTTTCATGACGCATTTTATTTCCGATAATTAAATCTGGCTTAAGCTTCATTACAGCCTCTAAATTAATATCACGTTCAGTTCCTACAACTTCCGTGTTTTTTAACTCTTTCGCTAAATGAGGATACCATTCATCACCAGCACGTGGTTTCGTAGTCCCCACTGGCGTTACGCCCACAGCTAGGAGAGCCTCTGCGCCTTCATTTGTTAAAACAACAACTTTTTTAGGTGTACCATTTACTGTCGTTTCACCCATTGCATGCTTTACCGTATATGAATCTTTTGCTTTCGCCGATATATTATTTTCTTTTTTCTCTTCTTTACTACATCCTGCAATTACAACCATGAGTATCATAATGCAGAACATAATTAGTTTTTTAGTATGTATCATATGTCCTCCCTAGATGAAATCGATTATCATTAACATTTAAAGATTAATGTATCTTACATACATTGTCAATGTATATAAGAAAACTTTTTTAATATACACTTTTTAGATTCTATCCGCTTTTCTAATGTTTCTTTTTAAAATATAGTGCATAAGTATGAAAATAAATGTTGTTATTAAAATGCGCATCCTTGTTATACATAACAAGGATACGCATCCATATTGCATTATCATTTCAATTCCTAATATTGAGTATATTTAATATACGCTGGGTCATTATATACCCACTGATTTCCACCAAGGTTTAACCAACCATTTTCATTTATATATACTAAATAAGATTCTGGAGAATTTAATTGGCGGATAACTGCAGATGTAGTTGATGGACCACTTCTTAAATTTACATTCATCCCTTGTATATATGCAACCCCAATCGGGCTTCCATCACTATTGCTTGTCTTTACAAAATTAATGTACGAAGGATCATTATACACCCATTGTCCATTCCCCAAATCTAGCCATCCGTTACTTTCCTGATATACAACGTAAGATTCTGGAGAATTTAATTGACGAATAACTGAGGAAGAAGTTGATGGACCATTTCTTAAATTTACATTTTTCCCAAGAATATAAGCGATTCCCTTCGTTTGAGGTGTCGGTTGTGGGTTAGGAGGTTGTGGATTTGGAGCTACTCCAAAAATAGCTGCTATTCCATTTGCATACGCTTGACTTAGATCTTCAATAAATTGTGGATTTTTTAATAAATTTGCATCAAACGCTGTATCAATAAAAGCAGTCTCAGTTAAAATTGCATCCATTGCGGTTTCTCTTAATACCGCATAATTTTCTTTTTTTGCTCCTCGATCACGAAGACCATATTTTGTTAATACAGGATTGACAGCTGTATGCATTTTTTGTTGCTTTGCATATGCAGTGCTGCTATTGGATAACGCATTATAAATATAACTTTCAAAACCTGTACCCCCGCCGCTATTAATATGAAATGAAATGAAATAATCCGCACTGAAAGCATTAGCAATATTAGCACGTTCCGATAAAGAAACAAACACATCACTATCACGTGTCATTTTAATTGTAATTGGGTAATTTACCGTTAAAATGTCTCGAACGCGTCTAGCAATTTGAAGTGTTAAGTTTTTTTCTACTAAACCATTACCAACAGCACCAGAATCATATCCACCGTGCCCTGCGTCTATAACAAGTTTCATTTTATTGCCCCGCCCCTTTCTTGTAATATGTTTGCATTTCTACTCGTCCTATTTTATGTGAAATGTACAGGTTCTGTTACAATTGCAAATAAAAAAACCGCCTTATGTAAGGCGGTTTCTATCATCTTGCTTTAACCAATTTAAAATAAATATATACGATTGATAGTGAACATAACGTATGCAAAATAAAATAAATAAAAGTGCTATTCCAACACCACTATAAAGTAAACCAAACTTTAAAAAAACATTTACAAGTGGTGGAAAGTTCATTAAATTTTGTAATGTACTAAGCATACAAAACATAATGAAAAAGACAGGGATGTATTGTAATTCATACGGCTTTTTTTTCTTACTCATTCTTTTCCGAATGATTATATGACATAATTCTGCTACTATAAAGCACCCTCCAATTAATACAAGACCAGAAGTCATCGTCATACATCCACCTGCCTTATATTTATTGTATCGCATAAATAATCATCGTTATATTTTCTTTACATACTCTTCATCTTCTGAAGCAAAACCAAAACTCTCTATGAAAGACTTCGCCTTTTCTGTTAATTTCTCTTGTAGCACTGTTATTTCTTTCACATTTCTTTGTTTCATCATTTCTTCAAATGTAAAATACGTATTTGTACCATAACCGTAACCTTGGTAATCAAAATGAATAATTAGCTGTGATAAAACAGCCCGTTCCTCTTGTACACTATAATCTATTACACCAATATATGTATCATCAACTTTCACACAGTACTGTACCTTTTTCTCACCTAAACTATGCGATTTAAACATTTCTTTAACAACGCTTTCATTTTCTACAGTAACTTTCTCAAACGTAATCATATGTTGTCCATCCTTTTACTATTATTGTATCAATAATACTTCCTATTTATGAAAAAAACCTTAAGACCGTATGCGATCTTAAGGTTTTTCTAATTAAACTAAGCTATACGCACGTTTTGTTTCTTCATGGAACTTATTCGTATCGTATTTATGCTCAACATAAATTTGGTGCCATACCATAAACGCAAGTACAGTCCAAATTTTACGGCTATAATCGCCTTTATCTGCACAATGTGCTTCCAGTAAGTTTAATACATACTGTTTGTCGATTAAATGCTCTGTCTTACTTTCGTTTATAATATTTATAGCCCAATCATGCATTTCGTCTTTTAACCAGTGACGAATTGGTACTGGGAATCCAAGTTTTTTACGATCTAATACGTGATCTGGAACGATTCCGCGTGCTGCTTCACGTAAAATAGCTTTCGTAGTTCCGTTAGCAATCTTAAATTCAGTTGGAATTTTAGATGCAACATCGAATACTTCTTTATCTAAGAACGGTACACGAAGTTCTAATGAGTTTGCCATTGTCATTTTATCAGCTTTTAATAAAATGTCACCGCGTAGCCATGTGAACATGTCAATGTACTGCATTTTACTTACATCATCATAATCTTTAATCTCGTTATACAATGGTTTCGTGATATCCATATAGTTAACACTTTCATTGTAATACTTCATTAATTCAGCTTTTTCTTCTTCACGGAAGATTTTAGCATTTCCATAGTAACGCTCTTCAATTGGTGTACATCCACGCTCTAGGAAGCTCTTACCTTTAAATCCTTCTTTAAGAGCACCACTTAATGCTTTTAGAACGCTCTTACCTGGGCTAGGAATGTAAGAGAACATTTTTAGTGAGTTTGGCTCACGGTAAATGTTATAACCACCAAATAGCTCGTCTGCGCCTTCACCAGAAAGAACAACTGTTACATGTTTACGTGCTTCTTTCGCAACGAAGTACAATGGCACAGCTGCTGGATCAGCTAAAGGATCATCCATATGCCAAATGATTTTTGGAAACTCATCCATAAATTCTTTCGCTGAAATGAATACGTTATGGTTTTTAACGCCTAATTTCTCAGCAGTTTCTTTCGCAACATCAACTTCACTGAAACCACGTTGCTCAAAACCAACAGAGAATGTTAAAAGATTTGGATTCATTTCTCTTGCGATAGAAGCGATGATAGATGAATCGATACCACCAGATAAGAATGAACCTACTGGTACATCACTACGCATATGCACTTTTACTGAATCATATAACACATCACGAATTGCTTGGATATGCTCCTCTTTCGTTGCACTTGAAGCGTTGAAATAAGGTTTCCAGTAGCGATGGATTTCCATCTCTTTACCGATTTCTTTTACGAAATAATGACCAGGCTCGATTTTATTAACATCAATTGTTAACGTTTCTGGCTCTGGACCATATTGGTACGTAAAATAATGTTGTAGTGACGTTGGATTAACGCCTTTATCTTCCATCACATGCATAATACTTTTCTTCTCAGATGCGAAGAATGTAGTATCACCTTGTTGTGCAATGTATAAAGGTTTAATACCGAAGTGGTCACGTGCACCGAAAAGTTTCTTTTCCTCACGATCCCAAATCATAAATGCAAACATACCACGAAGGTAGTCTACACATTTTTCTTTCATATGTGCATACAATGCAATGATAACTTCTGTATCAGATTGCGTTGCAAACGTTGCACCTTTTTCAAGTAACATTTCACGTAATTCTACATAGTTGTAAATTTCACCATTAAAAATAATTACATATCGATCATTTTCATAAGTTAGCGGCTGATGTCCTGCCTCTAAGTCAATGATGCTTAAACGGCGGAAGCCAAATTGTACATGTTCATCACGAAAATATCCTTCGTCATCTGGACCACGGTGGAAAATCATCGTGTTCATATTTTCAAATTGATGTTTTTCTGTTTCTGAAAACTCTCTAGGGTTTTCACATAAACATCCTACAAAACCACACATACTTCTTACCCTCTTTCAGTTTTCATTCTGTCTCTATACTACTATATCAACCCTATTTATACTAGCATAATCAACTGAATATGGCGACCAAAAACTATAAAAAAATCACTCCATTTCACATTTTTAACAATTTTTTATGAAAACATGAAAACTAGGCACTCACCTTTCTCCGCTTTTGTCATATGATATTGCAAATTGATTTCTAGGAGGGAATACCATGAGTGAAGAAAAAAAAGATTCTTCTCGCCCACCGGTTCGTAATTACTTAAAGCAAATTGATGATTTCTTCGAGCAAACACCTCTTCGCAATGTAATCGCTGATTTAAATCATTTTTTCCAAAAAGGAAACCGTTTATTAACATTCCCTGTAGATTTATATGAAGTTGGTGAAGAACTCGTTGTTACAGCTGAACTACCAGGTATACAAAAAGAACAAATCCAAATTGAAATACAAAGTGAATACTTAAAAGTCTCTGTAAAAGAAGAGATACTTGAAGAGGAAGAAGAACAAACATCCCATAACTATTATCGCCGAGAACGTTCCATTTCAGAAGCATCAAGATTGATTAAATTGCCGTATTCAATTAATAAAAAAGCGGCAAAAGCTTCTTATCAAAACGGCGTATTAGAAATTCGTGCGCCGAAACTTCCCCAGCAACATGACATTTTATCGATAGACTAATACAAAAAAAATAAGGGTGCTATGCACCCTTATTTTTAACCCACTAATCGCTTCATATCACGTATAATGTCTTCGTATGGCGTATTACTAATGCCACTATACTTTTTCATTACTTTTCCGTTTTGATCAATTAAATAAAATGATGTACCATGCATGACCTGACCGTTCTCCGGCTTATCTACAAGTGATTGGAAATTATCTTTTGAAAACTTTGTAATATCTTCTAACGAATACCCCGTTAATAAATTCCAGTTACTAGTATCCTCTGTAAACTTTTGAATAAAAGCTTTCAGATTTCCTGGCTTATCAAGGTCTGGATCTACACTAAATGAAACAAACTGAACGTCTAATTTCTCTTCTTTTGCCATCTTTTGAAGCTTGGCCATATTTGCAGTCATTGGTGGACAAACTGTCTGACAATTTGTGAACATAAAATCTGCAACCCAAACTTTCCCTTTTAAATCTTTTGTACCAAATTTCTTTCCATCTTGATTTGTAAATTGGAAGGTTTCTAAATCCCAATTTAATGGTTTACGAAGCTTTGAACCTGATTCACTACATCCAGCAAGTACAAAGAGACAAAATACAACCATAAGACCAATTATTTTTTGATAACGCTTCATTTATAAACCTCTTTTCTCTATCCTAAATTTAAATAGGTTATGTTTATAATAACAAAAGTTAACACTACGAGAAAATTGTTTACTACATTTGTTCACGAAATCGTACGAATTTACGTATGTTACTTCTTTATTTCAAGCGAATTACTAGACAAAATATATTTTTTTACTATTATTTCTCTAAATAAAAGTGATAAAACTAATTTCATTGTTACTTTTGTAAATACCTCTCCCTATTTTTTAACAATTCCTTAAACATTAATCCATGTTTTACACTGTATTCCTTAACAACATTTCGGTACAATACAAATACAACGATTTTAAATGAGGTGATGTTCATGGCAAAGCGCTATGAAAATATGGATAATGTTAGTACAAAAAAATCAATTCGCTCTTTTTTACGCTGGCGTAAAGAACGAAAGCAAAACAAAAAAGATTTTTCTTTCTTAGTAGAACAATCACCCGTTAAACAAAGTGCATTTTTGCAAAGTAATGTTGAAAAAACGACTATCACATGGATTGGGCATTCCACTTTTCTTATCCAAACGAATGGACTTAATATATTAACAGATCCAGTATGGGCTAATAAATTAAAGCTAGTTCCAAGACTTACAGAACCTGGACTCTCTATAGAAGCACTACCTAAAATTGATATTGTCCTTATTTCACATGGTCATTATGATCATTTAGATTTTTCAACTCTTCGTCAGTTGAATGATGATGTTCTATATCTTGTACCTATTGGATTAAAAAAATTATTTACTCGTAAGAAATTTAAACATGTAGAAGAGTATAAATGGTGGGAAAGTACGATAATTAACGAAGTTTCTTTTCACTTCGTACCTGCTCAGCACTGGACGAGAAGATTCTTATTTGATATGAATACGTCTCACTGGGGCGGATGGATTATTGATAATGAAACGACTATGGAAACCATATATTTTTGTGGCGACAGTGGCTATTTCCAAGGTTTCAAAGAAATTGGTGAACGCTTTTTAATTGATATTGCTCTTATGCCCATTGGCGCTTATGAACCAGAATGGTTTATGAAAGTATCTCATGTTTCACCTGAAGAGGCCGTGCAAGCTTATTTAGATTTAAACGCTACACATTTTATACCAATGCATTACGGAGCTTTTGCACTCGCCGATGAAACACCTCGTGAAGCAATAACTAGACTTCGAAATAATTGGAATTTGCGCATGTTACCGTGGGAACAACTGCATGTACTCTTTTTAGGTCAAACTTTTATTTATAGTAACGCAACAAATGATAAGCAAATAAACGAAAAAATTGAAACTTTACATGTGTAACGTAATGACTGATTTTCTATATCCAACATATAATATAGAAAATCCTATAGTGAAACTTTAATTAGTGGGATTTCTTCATCCCCACTGATTATTTGCCTTCACCAATCAAGCTTTTACGGGCAGCCCGCTACCTAACCTCTTTGCTCCAGCTAAATTTGAGGTAGAGAGTTTTACTGTCCGCAAATAGCGGGATAAAGGGTGTTTTCTATGAATGAATATTTACAGACTCGCTATATCATTAGCGGTAGTGCCTGTGTAGCTCTTCTTATTTCTTACTTTCTATTTACATAAAAAAGCTACTTGAAATATATTTTCAAGTAGCTTTTTTATTACTCTGCTAAATACATAAATCCGATTGCGCCCGGACCTGTATGAGTACTAATAATAGGCGTTGTATAGAAAATTTCTGATTGAGCAAATCCACTCACTTTTTCAACCGCCGCTTTCATACTTTCAGCTAAAGGAATTGCTTTCGCATGCGGAATTGCAACAGCTTTTACGACTTTTCCAGCCGTATCTTGCTCAAATAACTTAGCTAATGTTTTTACAATTTGGCCTTGGCTACGAACTTTCGTTACAGGATTATAAACACCGTCTTCAAGACTAGCAATCGGCTTTATATTAAGTAGCGAACCGATAAACGCTTTTCCTTTACCGATACGTCCACCCTTCACTAAGTTTTCTAATGTATCCACTACTACATATAAACGAGTATTCTTTCTTACTTCATCTACACGTTTTAAAATTTCTTCTAGTGAGCGTCCGTCATTTGCCATTTTGGCAGCTTCAATTACTTGATATGCTAAAGCATGTGTAATAAATTGAGAATCAACAACTGTTACTTTTGTATCAGTCATTGATGCAGCGCTATTTGCAGTTGCTACAGTACCGCTCATTCCACTTGTCATATGGATAGAAAGGACTTCGCTTCCATCTTCCCCTAGCTTGTCATACATTTCTACAAATGTACCCATAGCTGGTTGTGATGTTTTTGGTAATTCCTCTGATTTAATCATTTCTTCAATAAATTCGTCAGGTTGTAAATCAACGCGATCTAAATATGTTTGTCCATTTACAGAGATTGATAATGGTAAAACATGAATGTCATACTTTTCGATTACGTCTTGTGATAAATCTGCCGTTGAATCTGTTACAATTTTAATTTTTTGCATACTATACTTCTTCCCTTTCCAATACGCTCTCCTTGTTATTATACTAGTATTCCCATTGCTTTCAACAATTTGGAACGAAATTTCATCAAATTAATTATATTTTCATATCTAAAATGAAAAAGACAGAGTTTACTAACCCTGTCCGTACTTCGTATCATGCATTTTTTTCAAGGGTATTTGTTTTATATACATTTAAATAATCATTCCACTTCAAACAATTTTGTAAATATTCACGGAAAGAATACGAAAATCTTGGGTGTTTTTGTTTTTGAATTTTTGCAATAAATAATTGAAGACGAGACTGAATTAGAAACGATAATGGATGCTGTGCCTGTAGGACAGGGATTTCGAATATTTTAATGCAATCCCCTGTTGAATGAGTGAAATAAAAACTTTTCGTAATCACAATATCAATCCTCTTTTTCATTGGATTTTTGAACTTCCTCTACTTTGCGCTGTAACACGTTGTTTAAAGTGGAGTAAAATCAGACTTATATGATTTCTGTAGTCCTTATGGCTAGAAGATTTATACTCTATTCATCTCCACCTAATTCACCTTCCCGTCCTAAATATCTCTGAGACGGGAATCTCATTATCCATCAATTGTTTAATACATTTAGTATAAGCTTATAAAAGCGCAAAGTTTGTCTAAATTTTGGAGATTCTATAATTTTTTTCTTCTATATATTGTATACGTTTATAGCTATAGTATAACAAATAAATAAAAAAGTGCCTTTATAACGAGGCACTTTTCGACTGCATTTCTTCTCTTTTCTTTTTCCTCTTACTAACAACCTTTGATAACGCAATACTTACTTCATAAATACAAATAAGCGGCACTGCAACTAAACTATGAGATAAAAAGTCTGGCGGTGATATACAAGATGCAATGATAATTAATGCTACGTAAGCATACCTTCTTATTTTTATTAAAAATTCCGCCGTAAGTATTCCAATACTAGTTAAAAACATTACAACGACTGGCAATTCAAAAATCACAGCAAATGGAACTGTTAAATTAAGTACAAAATGAAAATACTTTTCTGTCGTAAACATCGTATTAAACATTTCATTACCTATCGTAGTTAAAAAGTGAAATAGAAACGGCATTACAATGAAATATCCAAAACATAAACCTGCGAGAAATAATATAGACAATACCGGTATATACATTATTGTCATCTTTTGTTCATTTGGATGTAAACCCGGTTTTACAAATAACCAAATTTGTATAGCAGCAAAAGGAATTGTACAAACGATAGCAAATACTGTAGCAATCGAGAAAAAAATCCACAATACATCACTTGGACCGAGAACAGTTAATTTCATTGGTAAATCTTTTACAAGCCAAAAATAAATATCCTTTGTAAAAGTAAATCCAATAATTAAAAATAGTACAAAGGATAACACCGTATATATTACTCTTTTTCGAAGCTCAACAATATGTTCTACTACGCTCATTTCCCGATCTTCCATCTCGTTCACCACACTTTATTTATCCATTACAAGGAAAATACACTACATTTTTTCTTTCTTTTCCTTTTCTTGAAATGCGTCATCTGTCAATTCTTTCGTTGATTTTTTAAACTCTTTTAACGTTTCCCCTAAAGCCTTCCCGATTTCCGGCAATTTTTTAGGTCCAAATAAAATGAGTACTGCTACTAAAATTAAAATTAACCCTGGAAAGCCAATATTTGAAAACATTTCCCCATCCCCTTTATTAGTAGTTTCCTTGTCCTACTATTACATAATTTTATTTTGTCAAAAAAGTTTGAAAACGTCAACAAATCCATTGTCTTTTGTCAAAAAAATTCAAAAATATAATCAATTATACAAATTTCATTTTCTATTGTTCTTGTGTATGATATGGTAAGGGAAATGACATATTATTTTATGATAGTAGAAAGGATTTGCATTATGACTGAAAAAATGACACGAATGACCCAATTTGTAAAAGAAGAAATTGCAAATGCAATTACACATGGTATCGGTGCCATTTTAAGCATCCCTGCCTTAATCATATTGATTATTCATGCTTCTAAGCACGGTACCGCATCAGCTGTAGTTGCATTTACTGTTTATGGTGTAAGCATGTTCTTACTGTACTTGTTTTCAACATTGCTACATAGCATTCATCATCCTAAAGTAGAAAAAATATTTACTATTTTAGATCATTCAGCCATTTACTTATTGATTGCTGGCACGTATACTCCTTTTCTACTTATTACACTTCGTGGCCCATTAGGATGGACGTTGCTTGCTATAATATGGACACTAGCAATCGGAGGTATCGTCTTCAAAATTTTCTTTGTACGTCGCTTTATAAAGGCTTCAACTTTATGTTACATCATTATGGGTTGGCTCATAATCGTTGCCATTAAACCACTTTATGAAAATCTAACTGGACATGGTTTTTCACTACTTTTAGCAGGTGGAATTTTATATTCTGTCGGAGCTATATTCTTCCTTTGGGAAAAGCTACCTTTCAACCATGCCATATGGCACCTGTTCGTTTTAGGTGGTAGTGCGATGATGTTCTTCTGTGTACTCTTTTATGTCTTACCTACAGCATAATAAAAAAGGATTCAGCTTACTATAAGCTGAATCCTTTTTTATTACTTATGTAATTGTGATGCGATAACTTCCTGTGTATGCTTCGTTAATTCTTTAATATCCATATTCGCATAATCTTCAGGTGTAATCGGCTTAGAAATTGTTACTGTTGCATGAGCTGGCTTCATACGATTTCCATTCGCTTCAAACATCTTATATGTACCATCTAACGTTACAGGTAAAATTGCTACACCTGACTTTACTGCAAGATGAAAACTACCAGCCTTAAACTCTCCAACTTCGCCGCCCTTACTTCTCGTTCCTTCAGGGAAAATTACGATAGAATGTCCATTCTTTAATAGTTCAATTCCATCTTTAATCGCTTGAAGAGATTGACGACGATCGCTACGATCCATAAATACGCAATTCATAAGTTCCATCCAAGTTGGTACGACTGGGAACTTTTTAATCTCTGCCTTTGAAACGAATCCAATTGGTTTATTTAAGTAACCTAGTAAAACAGGGATATCCATATTACTTTGGTGATTACTTACAACTAGTACTGGCTTATCTTTCGGAACATTTTCAAGTCCTTTCACTTCTACTGCCCCTCCAGCTACACGTACCATTTTCTTACCAAACCAATTTGTCGTTTTATACACAGCATTGTCTTTTTCTTTTGGCGCCATCGTATTTACTTGTCTTTTAAGACGCCACATTCTCGGTGTAATCGCAATTACGATTAAAATTAAATAAAAGATTTTAAAAAACGTTTGAATCATACAGAACCCCCACCTATTATCATTCCGACCTTCATTATACTAGACAAACGAAGGAAAAAGAAGAAAAAAAGTCCAAACAGCAAGTGTTCGGACTTTTTAAGCATTCTATATTAGAAACGTTTTGCTAATTCACGAGCATTAGCAATTGCTGCTTCTTTAATTTCTTGTGCTTTTTCAGGGTTTGCATTCATGCCTTCAACTGCAATATATTCAGTATCATTCACACCGACAAATCCTAATACAGTCTTTAAGTGATTGCGACCGAAGTCTACAGCTGCGTATGCTCCTTCAGAATATACGCCACCTGTTGCTTGAATGTGAAGTGCTTTTTTACCTTCTAATAAGCCGACTGGACCATTTTCAGTATATTTGAATGTTTTACCTGCGATTGCTACGTTATCTAAGTATGCTTTTACTACTGGTGGATAGCTAAAGTTCCACATTGGAGTTACGAATACATAACGATCTGCATTCATAAATGTTTCTAAGTTTGTGTTCATTGCTGCTACTTTTTGTTGTTGAACTTCAGTTAAAGCTTCAAAGCCTTCACCTGCTGCAAATTTACCCCAAGCAGCAAATACATCTGCATCAATTGCTGGTACTGTAGTGTTGAATAAATCAATTGTTACAACTTCGTCTTGTGGATGTTCGTTTTTATAAGCTTCGATGAAAGCCTCCCCTACTGCCATTCCGAAAGAACCTTCTGCTGAATTTGGATTTGCTGTGATAAATAGTACTTTTGTCATTGTATTCTCTCCCTTTTTTCTCTTTATCTTTAATTCAAGATTTGTTTTTTAAAAGTTAATAACTTACCTTATGTAAGTATAATACAAAAAGTTTTAATCAATGTCAATAAAAAATAGCTACTTTTTTTTCGTAAGTTAATGATTTACTTTGTTTCCTTAAAATTTAGTATACAGATATTAAGAATTCTTTCGTATAAAAAGGCTACCTCTACAACTTATAGAGATAGCCTTCTATTACATATTATTTTTGAAATACATGTTTTACTTTTTCAGCTGGAATATTACTCCCGCCTCTACCTTTTACATCTTCAATCATCATTGTAATGACCATATCTGGTGAATTTAAATCAAATGCAGCGAACCAACCTAGTTCTTTTCCTTCGGCCTCTTTTGATACTTTTAATTCCGCTGTACCTGTTTTTCCAGCAAGAGTCATGCCATCAATTTTAGCAATTTTCCCTGTACCATCTGGATCATTAATTACTTTCGTCATTGCAGTTTTTAATATATCCTGATTTCCTTTAGAAATTACATTTTCTTTCCAAGCTTTTGGTTGTTTATCTGTTTTAATAATATACGGTGACGGAATCGTTCCATCATTTACAATCGGCGCATACGTTAAAGCTAAATGAAGAGGAGTCATTAATACTTGTCCTTGTCCATATCCCGTATCTGCCATTTGAATATCATTTTTAATGCCGTCATTTGCAATTTTAGAAGCAGGGAATCCATATTCAATTGGTAGTTTCTCATCGAATCCGAATTTTTTCGCTCCACTCATAAACTTGTCTTTTCCGATTTTTAAAGCTTCTTGTGCGAAGTAAATATTATCCGAGTATTTCATCGCCTTATCAAAATCAATCGGATTTGCATCTTTCACACGCGTTACATAGTAATTACCCCAAGAAGAATCTTTTGTCCATTTTAATCCTTCAATTTTCAACTCTTCTTTTGGATCAATCGTTTTCGTTTCAAGACCAATTGCAGCTGTAATAGGTTTAAATACAGAACCTGGTACCGACAATTGTGTAAAGCGATTTGTCATTGGTTTTTTCGGATCATTATTCCAAGCTTCGCGTTGTGCCTTCGATGTCCCTCGTGCAATTATATTAGGATCATATGCTGGACTACTTACTAGTGCAATTGTTTCTCCACTTTTCGGATTAATTGCTGCACTTGAACCAGCTTCGCCCTTCATTTCATTATACGTTTTTTCTTGAACAACACTATCAATAGTTAAAGTTACATTTTCTCCATCAACAGCATCTGTTTTTGCTAAATTTTTAATTTCTTTTCCTTGCGCATCTTCTACAAAGACACGGCCACCTTTTTTACCGCGTAGCTTTTCCTCTAATACTTGCTCTAAGCCAGCTTTACCAACTGGGTCATCAGCTTGATAGCCTTTCTTTTGTAGCGTTTTTAAATCTTCAGCATTTACCTTTCCAATATAACCAGTCAGATGAGCTGCCGCTTCCCCTAACGGATATGTACGAACATTTACAGGTTTTGTTGAAACACCTGGTAAATCAATGTACGTATTTTGTGTTGCCCCTTCAGGCAAAATTCCAATTGGTACGAGATACCCTGGTTTTACCCATTTAGCAGCTAATTTTTGATCAATTTCTTCTACAGACATATTTAATAACTTCGCTACTGTTTCTTTCGTTTGCGGAGCAGTATCGCCTAACTTTTCAGGAATCAATCCGATTTCAGAAGCTTTCCCATTCGTTGCAAGACCTTTTCCATTACGATCGTATATTTCACCACGTTTTGGCTGTGTTGTCTGCATACGCACTTTACTATCTTTCGTCATGCCAGGGAAAATAAAATCAGGAGTCCAATCTATTTTCCAAGATTCTTTATCTCCATCTTTTTCTTTCACCATTTTTGCTTCATGACCAAATGTGATTTTACCACCAACTGTATCCATGCTTACTTTAAAAGGAACAGGACCTTCATCTTTTTTATCTTCTTTTACTTCCCCTGTTTCTACCTTTAAGTCTTTCACTTCGATACCAGAATAAATTTTTTCATATTTCTCAGTAAACTCTTTCTTTGAAATATCTTTTTTTGCATTTTTTGATAGTTGATCATACATATCTGCAAATTTTTGTTTATTCCACGCTTTTACATATGTATCAAACGCTTCTTGTGGTTTTTCTTCTTTACCACATCCAACTAACATGAATGTTAAGCAAAGAAAAAGAATCCCCCATATCTTTCTCAATCGATTCTCCTCCTCTTTCTATATTAGTACTTTTGAAAATTTCAGCATTTTGACATGCTACCTATCATTATAGCACTATCGAATCTCATCTATAAACTTATATTGGTGAATACAAATAAAAAGATTGATGTGAATTCTCACATCAATCTTTTTTATTATTGTTGCTTCTCATATACATGGTAATAATACGTATACGGGTTTTTTTCATCCGTTAAACCTTTTTCTACAAAAATCTCTTTCCAATTTGTCATATCCATTTCTGGGAAGAATGTATCTCCTTCAAATGCATAATGGATTTTTGTTATATATAACTTGTCTACATAAGGTAAAAAGAGATCGTAAATTTGCGCTCCGCCAAAAATAAAAATCTCTTCTTCATTTTTACATAGTTCAAACACTTCTTCTACAGAATGAACAACTTCACAACCTTCAACATGATACCCTTCATTACGAGTTACAATAATATTACGTCTTCCAGGCAGTGGTCTACCAATCGCTTCATAGTTCTTTCTTCCCATAATAAGCGGGTGACCCATCGTTGTTTTCTTCACGTATTGTAATTCACTCGGTAAACGCCAAGGTAAATTATTATCTTTACCAATTACTCTATTTTCGTCCATAGCGACCATAAATGAAACAATCATTTTTTCATCTCCTCTACAATTATACTGCAACCGGTGCTTTAATTGCTGGATGCGGATCGTATCCTTCAATCGTTAAATCTTCCATTTCAAAATCGAAAACAGATTTCACATCTGGATTTAATGTAAGTTTCGGGAATGGACGTGGTTCACGTGCCAATTGCTTTTCTACTTGTTCAAAATGATTTGTATAAATGTGTGCATCACCAATTGTATGAACAAATTCTCCCACTTCAAGTCCGCATTCATGTGCAATTAAATGTGTTAGTAGTGAGTAACTTGCAATGTTAAATGGAATTCCAAGGAATATGTCACCACTTCTTTGATATAACTGACAAGAGAGCTTTCCATCTGCTACATAAAACTGGAATAGCGTATGACAAGGCGGTAAGGCCATACTTGGTACATCTTCTGGATTCCAAGCAGAAACGATTAAACGACGTGAGTCTGGTGTTTTTTTAATCATTTCAATTACATCTTTTAATTGATCAAGTGTCTCACCTGCGGTCGTTTTCCAAGCACGCCACTGTTTACCGTAAACGTCTCCTAAATAACCATATTTATTTGAGAACTCATCATCTTCTAAAACGTTCTTTTTAAACAATTCCATTTGCTCGTCGTACTGTACTTTAAATTCTTCATCTTGTTGTGAGCGAAGACCAAAATCAGTCATGTCAGGACCAGTATACTCATCACTTTCTACCCAGCTCTTAAAAGCCCATTCATTCCAAATGTTATTATTATGCTGCAATAAATAGCGAATATTTGTATCACCTTTCATAAACCAAAGTAGTTCACTTGCTACAAGGCGAAATGGTACTCTTTTTGTCGTTAATAAAGGAAATCCTTTGCTCAAATCAAAACGCATTTGATATCCAAATACAGATACCGTTCCTGTCCCTGTACGATCTTCTTTCTTCGTACCATGTTCCATTACATGGCGGCATAAATTTAAGTATTCATTTTCAGCATGTTTCATATGTAGGAAAACCTTCTTTCAATCGTATATGGAATTTATCATAACATGAAAAATGGTAAATTTAATAATCTTAATTAATAAAATTTCTTGCGCTAATTCTTACAAAATTATTAACTTTCCATATTTTAAAAGGTTTTCATTTTCTATTACCGAAAGTATAGTGCGGTAGATCAAAATTTATATTTGGAGGTTAGAAATATGTCTAAAATTGAAACACCTGTTATGACTTCTTTACAAACCACGGTTGAAAAAATGATGAAGGATTTAAATGTTCCTGGTGTTGCTGTCGCTGTTATAAAAGACGGTGAAGTTATTCTTTCAGAAGGTTTCGGCTATCGTAATATAGAAACAAAAGAGGCTGTTACACCGAATACTCGATTCGCAATCGGTTCCTCAACGAAAGCATTTGGTACACTTTCATTAAGCTTGTTAGCACAGCAAAAAAAGTTTAATTGGGATGCTCCTGTCCCGTCTTATATACCTAACTTTACTTTATCTGAACTACTTGCTAGCTCACAAGTTACAGGACGAGATTTAGCTTCTCATCGAACTGGAGTGAGTCGTCATGAGGCTCTTTGGTACAGTTCTTCCTTATCTCGAAAAGATCTCGTTGAAAAAATAAAACATTTACCACTTGATGCACCGTTCCGGACTGCATTTCTATATAACAACTTAATGTATGCAACAATTAGCTACATTGTTGAAAACATTACAAATCAAACGTGGGAGCAATACACTACAGAACATATTTTAGAACCTTTAAATATGAGACATACAAACTTCTCTGTTAACGATTCACAAACTACAGATGATTACGCTTTACCTTACATTGAAAATGACGGTGAAATAAAAGCAGTTCCATTCCGTAACATCGATACAGTTGGCGCTGCTGGGTGTATTAATTCCACAATTGAAGATATGGCAAATTGGGTACTTCTCCACTTAAATGAAGGAAAATTTGGAGATCATGAATTAATCTCCTCTGAATTATTACAACAAATGTATACACCACACAATTCAATTCCAGACCAACCGGTTTTATCACTCCCTGAATCTCCATTAAATAGTTACGGTCTTGGTTGGTTTATTAGCGCTTATCGTGGTAAAAAAGTGATTCATCATGGCGGTAATATCGATGGATTTTCAGCGCTTGTTTCATTCATACCAACAGAAAACATAGGCCTTGTCATTTTAACGAATGCTGGAGGAACATTACTTCCTACTTATCTCGCTAATCAAATTTATGACGAACTACTTGAATTAGAATCCATTGATTGGCATAAACGTGCTGTAGAAGATACTAAAAAAATGAAGGAAATGATGAAAGAAGCAACTGAATCCCTCCCTGAACAAATTAAAGGGACTACACCTTCGCACAAGTTAGAGGATTATACTGGTACTTTTGAACATCCTGCATACGGAACATTACAAGTATACAAACGAGATGATTCGTTATATGTACAATTTATGGAAATGGATATTCAATTAGGGCATCATCATTACGACATCTTCTCCACAAAAGTTGACTTATTCCAAATGAAAATGAGCTTATTATTCGCTTATGAAATGAATGTAAGTGGTGAATTCCCATCCCTTCAGTTACATGTACCAGCTACATTAAGTACTCAGCCGCTTACATTTAAGAAAATTAAATAAGTATCTTGATGGTAAAAAATAAAGGTAGGTGCGAATCACACCTACCTTTTCTATTTCATATCAATCTTATCTGGTTGAAACCAAATTGGCTTCGATAACTCAAAGTTATTATGATCCTCTAAAACTATAGTAAGACGCTCTAACATATCATCTAACATATGCGGCGCTGCTCGTAATGTCCAGACAACTGAGGAGAAAACTGTCATGCCAACATACACCGTGTATAATTTCCAGAACTCCTCTGGTATTTTCCTATTAAAGTATCCTTCTATTTGTCCGATTGAATACGGAATACTAATATCCCTTGCAAACAGTGCAATTTTTACGAAATCATGAATTGGGTCACCCCAGTCATAGCCATTAAAATCAACAACACCTACATATTTTCCATCCCGTACAATTATATTTTCTAAATGAAAATCATCGTGTTGAAATCGATTCGGGCGGCTCTTTAAATATATTTCATTTTCTCCTGTGCTATATGCTACTTCATTTAACTTTCTCCACCCAATTATGGAAAACAACTTATTATAAAAAGAAATGGACTCCTCTAAATTTGCTACCCAAAATTCAATATGATGAATGCCTGCTCGCAGTGTATTCATATTAAGAATACGCTCCTTGTACTACTTGCACAATTTCCATCGGCTTATGAACCATGTAATCTGGTGCATCTTTTTTCACTGTTTCAATAACATCATATCCCCAAGATACCCAAATTACGTTCACTCCAGCCTTTTTACACGCTGCTACGTCTCGCTGTTCATCACCGACATATAACATATCTTTCTCTGTTATCTTTTTCGATTTTAAAAATCTTTTTATCATCTTGTCTTTACCGAACAAATTTTTAGAACAATGCACTTCTTGTATATTTTCTATATCATTCTTTTGTAAAAACGCCCGAATATGCTCTTCTGAGTTCGATGATATGACTGCAATTCCGTAGCCTTTTTTATGTAGTTCATCTAATACTTCCTTCATCCCATGGAACAAAATAAGATCTTTTATAGCAGGTTGATACAATTTATAAAACTCCAGCGCTAATATCGGTAGTTTATACAGTGGTACATCGAGTTGTTTACATCTCTCCGCCATCGTTAACTTGCGTAAATACTCAATTTCTTCTTCTCTTACCGTTTTATATCCGTGCTTTTCAGCAATTTGATTATAAATTGGTACAAATATATTTTGTGAATCTACTAATGTGCCATCAAAGTCAAAAACAATATATTTTTGCATTCCCATACTCCCTTTGCTTCTTTTTTCTAAACCTATGTTATTCAACAACATGGTTGTCTGTCCCTTCTATAAAAATAAAAAAGAACAAGATTTTCTCTTGTTCTTTTTAAGAAAGCCATTTCGGCGGTACATTCGTATTCCAATAAATATTTCCTAACTCATGATGTCCTGAGTATCCATCATCAAAACGATGATAATGGAAATTAAAATAATAACCATCTTGCGGTGGATGATCTCTTCTTACATGGAAACGCAATAAATCATTTCCTGATTTCGTATCGTAGACATGAAAAATCTTTTCATTATTCCCACCAGCTGGTTTTTGAGAAATCGCTAATGATTGTAGTGAATCTTCTGGTACATCACTAGCAAGCTCAGCAATTGCCTCTTCAATCTTTGGTAATATTACATCTTTAAATTCATCTTCAATTACTGGACCAATTTTAGTACCAAACTTTTGCATCGACTGCTTCTCTGCTTCTTGCATCGCATAAGTAATAAAAGTATCGGTGGTTAACCTGTCATTCGTTTCTTCATATGTATAGGACGTACTCTCCAAACTTTGTTGCCCAGCTGTGCTCGTAGGCTTGTCCGCAGCTTTGGCATTATCAAGCAATATGGAAGGAGGCGTCACTAAACCAAATGTAAATACGGTAATTAATGCGACTAAGGTTTTTCTAAACCAATTTGGCATTTATGTTCCCTCCCCTTTCACTCATTATTTTTTATATAACGGTGGTTTATTCTATTATACAAAATGATTATAATTTTTGCACTTTACAATTTTGTTAACGTTCACATATTTTTCACTTGAATATGAAATTGTAAGATTTCATACAATATTAATACCACGATATTGAGGAGGCACTTGAATGACTTTAGACGTCATGTATTCCGCCGCAAGCATACTCGTTTTAGTATATTTTATTTATCAATGTGTTACAGACTAGAAAAAGAGCCATCAATGGCTCTTTTTTAATGGTAGAAATACAATCCATACAATCAATAAAATAAAAACAATGCCACCAATCACAGCTGGCAATAAATAAAACCGAGAAAGTATAACTATTACAATCAAGGAAAAGAATAACATATAATTATCTATATATCATTATAAGATATTTATTTTCATAGCAGGAAAAAACATTTTTTAACAGAATATAAAATGTTTGATTACATTTTATTGGAGTTGATAATATGTCTTTTCAAATTCGTGAAGCAACGATAGATGATATAGACGCACTTTGTTCTTTAACGAAAGAATTAAAAGGTTCCTCTATTTCCTATGAAGATATGAACAACCGCCTACAATTCGTACAAATGAGTCCGTTTGATTTTTTATATGTTTACGAGGAAGAAGAAGCTATATTTGGATTACTTGGATTTCGTATACGTGAAAATTTAGAAGATGTAACACGTTATGGAGAGATTTCAATTATTAGCGTTGATTCTAACATACGACGGAAAGGCATTGGACAAGTGTTGATGGATTATGCTGAGCAATTAGCAAAGAAACATAATTGCATTGGCACATGGCTAGTTAGTGGAACAAAAAGAGTAGCAGCTCATCCTTTTTACAAAAAATTAGGTTATGAAGTAAATGGCTACCGATTTGTAAAATATTTTTAAACTACTTTATAAAGTGAAGGGACTATAACTATGACAAACATTAAAGCAATTTTCATTGATCGTGACGGTACAATTGGTGGTGACACTACAATACATTATCCGGGATCTTTTACATTATTTCCGTTTACAAAAGCAGCTTTGCAAAAACTAAAAGCTCAAAATATAAAAATTTTCTCTTTCACAAATCAACCTGGTATCGCAGACGGGATAGCAACTGTTACTGATTTCGCACAAGAATTAAAAGGTTTCGGCTTTGATGATATATACGTATGTCCTCACAAACACGGTGATGGTTGTGAATGTCGTAAACCAAGTACAGGTATGCTGCTACAAGCAGCTGAAAAACACGGGCTTGATTTAACAAAATGCGCTGTAATTGGTGATCGCTGGACCGATATCGTTGCAGGAGCAACAGTACATGCGATAACGATATTGGTGCGCACAGGCGCTGGATACGATGCTTTACATACGTACCGAGACAAATGGGCACATATTGAACCAAACTACATTGCAGATAACTTTGAAGATGCAACGAACTGGGTTTTAAATCAACTATAATACAAATGAAGTTTTTGATTCACTCGAAATAATTTAAAACATAGTTTAAATAGCCTTTTTGGCAAATAATTGTCTTCCACAAAACGGATCACCTCAAAAGGTAGCAAGTTCCCTTTTGATACGCAAACATTGCAATTCAAATTATATTTTTTATTAGTAACAGCAATTAACGTAAAGAAGGAATAGCTTAGTGGCTATCCCTTCTTTATTGACTTCTATTATTTACATTTGTTATCTGTTTTTATTGAGTATTCTCATCGTTTTTATACTCCAAAACATCCCCTGGCTGACACTCTAAAGCTTTACATATCGCTTCTAATGTTGAAAAACGAACCGCTTTTGCTTTCCCATTTTTCAAAATAGAAAGATTCGCCATCGTAATTCCAACCTTCTCCGAAAGCTCCGTTACACTCATTTTTCGTTTTGCTAACATGACGTCAATATTAATAATGATTGTCATATCCGCCACCTCAGACCGTCAAATCATTTTCTGATTTTATGTTAATTGCCTCTTGTAGAAGTCGTTGGAGGATAGCAGCAAAAACGGCGATAACGAGCGAAGCAAAAACGATAATGAGTCCCACTAGCCCAATAGGAGGGTCCATTTTTTTCGCTATAAAATGAAAAAGTGGCAAACTTAATACATACAAACCACTGATTGTAATTGCACAGCGCTTTATATTCTTTAACGCCTTTACTGATAATTCCGAGAACGCTGTGTTCTCATCAATGTACTGTAAAAGATTGAAAGCCTGATAAAGAGCAACGTAAAAAGGCACAGCTGCTCCATACATCACAATGAAAACAAGATATTTCATCGGAGCAATATTAGGATACAAATTTGCTGCGAAATTCGCCATTTCCGGCACTAAAAATATGCATAAAGCAAGTACTGAAATTCCAGCAAGAAAAATAATTACTTTTAAGAACGTTGTTGAACTTCGTTTAAGATTCATTTACAATACCTCACTTATTTAATGGCAACATAATTTTATCACAACATTTATTGTTTAACAATAAATAAATATCGTTTTATTTTTGTCATGTTTTTTAATTTAGGCAAAATAAAAAAGAATTTCTCATTACAAAGAAATTCTTTTTCTTGAAAATGTCTCTTTCAACTTAATTTTTTAAAACGTTAATTCGTAATGGAAATAACGATTATCTCTCAAATAACCATTTTCAGCGTATAATCGTTGTGCTGATAAATTATCAATCTCCGTTTGCAGCTTTACACCTTTTGCTCCATTTTCTAATGCGTATTCTTTAGCAGCTTCTAATAATTTTTTACCTGTTCCGGCTCCACGCTTCGCCGCTTGTACAAATAAATCATTTAAAATCCATAATTCTTTCATTGAAATAGAAGAAAATGATGGATATAGTTGCGTGAACCCAATATATTCGCCGTCTTCAACTGCTACGAAAATAACAGACTCTTTTTTCTCAATTCTATTTCGTAAAAATACTTTTGCCCCTTCTAAATCAGAATCTTGCCTATAAAACATGCGATAGTTATTAAAAACTGATGCTAGTCCATCTAAATCTGCAATTGTTGCCTCATATATTCTCATTTTACTCCATTCCCCTTCCAATACTGTCTCATTATATCCGTTGCCCATTTAGGCTGGTGTATTTCTTCTGTCGGCATAAACTCTTTCATTATTGGTTTTATATCCAATATAGGAGTGCCATCAATAGCATCTAATCCCTCAACAATAATTGATTTACCTTCTCTTTTGATCACCTTTACAATTGTTACAGCTATGCGATTTGGGCGATTTTTCCCGCGCTGTGCAAAAATACCTACTTCAGGATAATCCTTATTATTTCTAGGATGTCTAGCAAAATACTGAATTTGCTCGTCAGTTACTTTATGAAAATAAAAAACAACTTCAATATGAGAAAAATCTTCAACCCCTTGTATACTCTCTTCTGCATACATTTCAGTTAAAGTTATACGAGATCTTACTTCTCCCCACTCATCATCTTTTATTTCCTTTCTTTCATTATGTACAAATGCGATTGGTTGAACTGAAAACATACGCATTCCCCCTTAAATGTAACCACTTACATTATAAAATATTTTCTGAATGTTTTCCAGATATACGAATGAAGTTTACATAATATAATTATACTCTATCTAGAGCTACCTTGACTGCTTCAATTGCATGTATATGAGTTGTATCAAATATCGGGACAGATACGTTTTCTTGCTTTATTAATAACCCTATTTCTGTACAACCTAATATGATTCCCTGTGCTCCTTTTTGCACTAACTCTTCGATGACTCTTTTATAATATTCTCTAGATTGAGATACTATTTTTCCTAAACATAATTCTGTATATATTACTTTATTTATTTCTTTTCTATTTTTTTCTGATGGTACTATTACTTTTATATTATTTTCTTCTATACGTGACTTATAGAAATCTTGCTCCATTGTATATTTAGTTCCAAGCAGACCAACCTTTTGAATGTCTTTTCTTTTAATTTCTTTTGCAGTTGCATCAGCAATATGTAAGACTGGAATATCAATTTTCGCCTTTATTTTTCCAACTACCTTATGCATTGTATTTGTACAAATGATTATAAAGTCTGCTCCTCCCTTTTGTAATGAATATGCCGCATTCCCTAGAATTTCTCCAGCACCATCCCAATCTCCGCTAGACTGACATCGTTCAATCTCTTCAAAATCCACACTATTAATCAAACATTTTGCTGAATGTAGCCCTCCTAATCTCTCTTTTATTTCTTCATTAATAATTCGATAATATTCAGAAGTTGATTCCCAACTCATACCACCTATAAGACCTATCGTTTTCATATAAACAAACACCTACCTAAACTTTTTTTATAAAACTAATAACAACATTTTATTATGTATATTATACACAATAAAACAAGACTTTAAGTTTGGAATATAAAGTCTTGTTTTAACGTAATAATATAGAATAATTGTACTTTCATTTCCAAGGAAATTTTTATAGAATATTCTGAAATTAATAATCTGATATTTTTATAAATTCTTTATACTTATAATTAAAACACTCTCGATACAACTCTTTGATTTCATCATATGATGGAACACGTGGGTTATTAGCTGGGCTACCACTTTCAATTGCATCTGATGCCATTTTAGAGATAGCATTTTCAAATTCAATTTCATCGATACCGTATTCTTTTAAATTTGGAATACGAAGATCATAGCAAAGCTTTTTTATTTCCCCAATCGTATAGTCTGCTACTTCCTCATCAGAATTCGAATACAAATCCTTATTTAAGTTACGTCCAATTTTTGCTAACCTTTTCACTGCACTTGTTTTTGTAAACTCTAACACTGTAGGTAATAGTATGGCATTTGATATTCCATGCGGTACATGAAATAATGCTCCCACTGGCCTTGACATTCCATGAACTAATGTAACTGATGCATTCGAAAATGCAATTCCAGCTTGTAAGGAAGCAATCATCATCGCTTCTCTTGCCTCCATATTATGTCCATCTTCATATGCTATACGTAAATATTTCATAATACTTTCAATAGCTGAAAGAGCAAGTACATCTGTAAGTGGTTGTGAAAATTTAGAAATATAAGCTTCAATCGCATGACATAACGCATCTATTCCTGTTGCTGCCGTAATTTGTGGTGGTAACGAACTTGTCAAAACTGGATCTATAATTGCTACTTTCGGTATAAAACTAGGATGCTTCATCATCATTTTTACATCTGTTTTTTTATTCGTAATTACTGCTACACTTGTAACTTCCGAACCAGTACCAGAAGTTGTTGGAATTGCAATAAGTGGTAGTGGATTGTTTTCTATTTCAATATCCTTTTGGACATAATCCTCAACTTCTCCACCATTTGTATATAAAACCGCTACCGCTTTCGCAGCATCAATACAACTTCCACCACCAATACCGATAATAAAATCGCACTTTTCCTCTTTACAAAGAGATAACGCTTCTAATACGTGTATATTTGTAGGCTCAGCATCCACTTTATTATATGTGCTAACAGTAATACCTTTCTTATTTAGTTGTTGCATACACTTTTCAACATATCCTAATTTCTCCATAATTGTATCAGTAACTATAAAAGCTTTTTTCCCTAACTTTTTTGATTGTTCTCCCAGTTTTTCAAGCGAATTTCTTCCATATAATACCGACTTTGGCATACGAAACTCAGAAACCTCTTGCAAGTCCCCCACCCCTTCTTATCCTAATTAATATTTTATAATATAAATTATCGATTTGATGAATCTTTACGATTCAAATTTTTTAATAGAGTCCTGTTAAAGTATAGAATGCGATAACTAAAAATACAGCAACCGTTTTCAAAATTGTAATAGCAAATATATCTTTATATGACTGTTTATGTGTTAATCCTGTTACTGTAAGAATAGTAATAATAGCCCCGTTATGTGGTAGTGTATCCATTCCTCCTGATGCCATTGATACGATACGGTGCATAACTTCTAATGGAATATCAAATTGATTGGCCGCTGCAATAAATTTATCTCCCATTGCGCTTAATACTATTCCCATTCCTCCTGATGCCGAGCCTGTAATTCCAGCTAAAATATTCGTCGTTACTGCACCATTCACTAACGGATTTGTGAAAGTAGCAGAGATGCCATCTCTCATAATTGCGAAGCCTGGAAGTGCTGCAATGACACCACCGAATCCAAACTCAGCTCCTGTATTCATCGTTGCAAGTAGCGCTCCACCAATACTTGTATTCAATCCAGCTTGGAAACCTGTTACTACTCGCTTCCAATATAATAATAACGTTGTTAAGATCCCTATAATAAGTGCCAATTCTACAGACCAAATTCCTACCACTGCACTTAATTCTACTTTTCCAAATGCTTTCATACCAATTGCAGAAAAATCAAAACCGCTTGGATACCACTTTGGTATCATAATAGTAAACACTTTATTCATTACACCTACTAAAATAAGTGGTATAAATGCAATAAGTTGTTGTGCTCTTGTGATTTCAATGTTATTAATTAATGGCATATTTTTTTGTTCTACTTGCAAAGATGCTGCCATTTCAGTATTTCCATCATTAAAACCAAAATATCCTTCACCTGCTGCTTTTGCCTTCTTACGTCTACTCTCTAAATATAGTAAACCTAATGTAAGAACAAAAATTGCTCCTACAATCCCAAGTATCGGTGCAGCATAAATATCCGTTTTAAAAAATGTTGTAGGTATTACATTTTGAATTTGTGGTGATCCAGGTAGCGCATCCATTGTAAACGTTACTGCTCCAAGAACAATCGTTCCAGGGATTAAACGCTTTGGAATATTAGCTTGTCGAAACAACTTAGCTGCGAACGGATAAACAGCAAACACTACTACATACACACTAACACCACTATACGTTAAAATAGCCCCCATTAATACAATCGCTAATATAGTACGTTTTTCACCAACTAACTCAATAATTGTTTTTGCGATAGAATCTGCAATTCCTGACATTTCCACTACTTTTCCAAATATTGCTCCTAATAAAAACACAGGAAAATATAATTTTATAAATCCAACCATTTTCTCCATAAAGATATTAGAAAAGAAAGGTAATACATAACTAGGTTCTGTCAAAAATACTGCAAATAATGCAAATATCGGCGCGAATAAAATAACAGAAAAACCTCTGTATGCTACGAACATAAGTAAACTTAGTGCTAATAATATAATAACTAACTCCAATTTTACCCCTCCGTTAAACAGAATATTCTAAATTTTATTGATAAATTTCTACTAAACTTTTAATTCTGACATCCCTCCTCTTATTCATACAAATTTTTATGCTAAAAATGTCTAATTATAATTATTCGATTACATATGAAAAATCCCTTTAAACAGAAACGAATTCATCGTCATACGTTATAAAGGGATTGCTAGAATCTATATTTACTGCTGTATTAAATTTTTCTCTACACAAAAATGATACAGTTCTTCAACATCTTTCACTATGTAGGTCGCACTAACTTCAGTCAGTTCTTTTTCACAGCCATAGCCATATAAAACACCAATTGAAGCAATTCCATTCTGATTCGCACCTATTATATCGTGCTTTCTATCACCAATCATTATCATTTCTTCTTTATTTAGTTCTTCATGTGTTTGTAAAATATGAGCAATTATTTCTTCTTTTTTTATTCTCGTACCATCTAAATTACTTCCAATGATGTCTTCGAAATAATTCGTTAATTGAAAATGCTCTATAACTTGTTTCGCAAATACAGTGGGCTTTGAAGTTGCTACGAATATGCGATTCCCTGAACTTTTTAATTGTTGCAAGAGCTTCAGAATCCCCTCGTATACATTATTTTCAAACAATCCACGCTGCTTTAAATACTCACGGAAGTAAAAAACAGCACGTTCAACCTCTCCTTCACTCATATTATATCTCTCTATGAATGATTGCTGAATAGGAGGACCTATAAATGAATCTAACTCACTTATATGTACTTCTTCAATTCCTACTTTTTTTAATGCATATAAAACCGAGTTTACAATTCCTTCTTTCGGATCCGTTAAAGTTCCATCTAAATCAAATAGAAATGTTTTATACATGCTTCATTCCTCCACTTAATTTGCTGTATAAATAAGTGCTAACATCTCTTCCACTTCTCCCTATTATACTATTATTATCTATTTTTTCGAAAAATCAATTTCCATATGTCACATACTTTCAGTTACAAAATACGATAGATATGATACAGTAAAAAAGTTACAATTATTTTAATAGAAACTGGTGAAACAAATGTCAATTACGTTAATTTTTATAATGGCTTTCACAATTGTGATTCACGCAGTTGAAACAAGCTCTTATAGTATTCGATTAGCTGGAGTACGTTTAAAGAAGATTGCGGTTGCCTTGTCTGTTGTAGGAATGGTGTTACTTATTTCAAGAACATCAAACTTACTACAAGCCTTTTTAATCGGTGGTATTGTCGATGAAGCAAAACTTGATTCTTCTATTAATTTAGAGCATATTATACGACTCGTACTATTATCGGCTTCTATCGGTACATTAATCGCGATCATTCTTTATCCAACTTTGACAAAATTATTTGGATATGTCATTCAAAACTTTGAAACAGACGGTTCTTTCATTCGAATGATGAAAACGAATAACATTCAAAAATTAAAGTACACAAAAAAATATGTCCGTTTTCCAAAGTTAGAAATGATTCATAGACTGCGTATCGGTGGTATTCCAAAGCGTATTATGCTTATTAACATGTTTGCTACTGCTATTTATACAGCAGGGGTACTTTCAGCCCTTTACGCTTCTTTTTTAAATCCAGATTATGCAACAAATGCAAGTACAGCTTCTGGCCTTGTAAATGGTTTCGCCACTATTTTATTAACTGTATTACTCGATCCACGCATTGCTCTTTTAACAGAACGTGCTCTACAATCAGAAAGCGGTGCTGAATCTATGAGTAAAATGTATGGTTGGCTAATGATTTCTAGACTTCTCGGCACATTATTAGCACAACTGCTATTTGTACCAGGTGCTTACTGGATTTTATGGATTATTGAACTGATGCATTAATTTACTAGAAAGGTGAATTTATCAATGAAGATCAAAACAGAGAAAGATATAATTCGCTTAATAGAAAACGACGAATGGATGATGAATGTATTACAAATGGCAAAATCACTAGAGCTACCTGATTGGTGGATTTGTGCCGGATTTGTTCGTTCTAAAATTTGGGATACTTTACATGACTATGAAGCGAAAACGGCTATGCCTGATGTTGATGTGATTTATTATGATAGTCTACATCAAGATGAGATATACGAACAATCATTAGAAACGAAATTAATGAATATTGATGCTACTATCCCTTGGTCTGTAAAAAATCAAGCTCGTATGCATGTAGTGAATAATATGCCACCATATTCTTCTTCTGTTAATGCTATTTCTAAATTCCCTGAAACAGCAACGGCTTTAGGAGTTACACTTGATGAACTAAACAACGTTATCTTAACAGCCCCATGGGGTATTGAAGATGTCCTTTCCTTACAAGTGAAACCAACAGCTCATTTTCTTGAATCGAAAGAACGATTACATATGTACAAAAACAGAGTTATAAAAAAGAATTGGCAAAGTAAGTGGCCTAACATCACAATCACATATCCAGAAATTTAGAAAGGGTGCCTCTCATTTATAGAAGCACCCTTTTCTTCATTTCAAAAAATGTATGACTGTTTCTGCAAATCTATCTGCTTCCTCATAATGAGGTGAATGACCGCTCTCTTCAAATACGATATACTTGCCGTTTCGGGCATCTTTATTAAATGTTTTAATTTGTTCTTCACACGTTACTACATCATGTTTTCCTACTATTAATAACATTAGATTTTGTACATCTTTTATTTTTGATAATAATGATGTATGACATGCTCCCTCTAATTTTAATCTATCAAAGTGAATTTTGGAGCGATTTGAAAATATTTCCCACTCTTCATCACTGTATAAACTCTCATCTGTCCTATCTTCCTTATTATTGTAAATCTCCATTCTTTTTTCTTCTAATTCAGCGCTTAATCTTATATAAGCTTCTAACAACTCTTCTGAACTAGCATCGCTAGATGAATAAGCAAAGCATTCTTTTGCTATTTCTTCTTTTCCATACTTTTTTAATAAATGCCCTGTCTTTTGTAACAAAGCCCTACTTGTTAATGCAAAATTAAAAGTTGGTCCTTCAAATATTATTTTCTCTATTGAACTTGGATATATCGACGCATAAAGCAATGCTACATATCCACCGAAAGAGTGTCCAATTATAGACCACTTCTCCATTTGTAATACTTTTTTTAATTCCTCACAGTCTTCAATCAAATCATTTAATCCAAAAGCTTCGTCTTCAGTAATTTCTTCTGAGCGACAAACACCTCTTTGATCTATCATAATTACATATAGAGAATCTTTTAAACGTTCCGCTTGATGAAATGAAAAATCATAACAACTTTCTCCTGGTCCACCATGCAAGTATAAGACTGGCTTATTTTTAGGATTTCCATGTGTTTCAACGTATAGCTTTTTCCCTCTAATATTCATATATTTCCCTGCTTCTATCAAATTTTTCTTTATGATCATCACCCCTTTTTTTACTGAATATTATAACATTTAATATTAAATAATCCCTATCACATTTAAGAAGACGATAATTATTGCAAGTGGTGCTACAAATCGAAGTAAAAATACCCAACAAGTAAATACTTTCTTTCCATAATTTCCACCTACAAAAAACTCTGCTTCTAGTACCTTCTTCTCCATTTTGAATGAAACGAAAATACTAATAAATAGTGCTCCAAGTGGCATTAATATATTACTAGATAAAAAGTCTACTGCATCAAAAATATTCTTTCCAAAAATCGTAATATCACTCCATACTCCAAATGATAACGCAGATGGTATACCTACTAAGAAAATGCAGAAGCCGATCATCCATGATAATTTCGTTCTTCTTTCTTGTTCACCATTTGCTAATGCTGAAACAACAGTCTCTAGTAAAGAAAATGCCGATGTTAATGTCGCAAATGTAAATAGTGCAAGAAATACTGTTAAGAAAAATCCACCGAATGGGATTTGACTAAATACAGATGGTAATACGATAAACAGTAATCCAGGTCCTTCTGTTGGCTCCATTCCTAATGAAAATACAGCTGGAAAAATAGCAAGACCTGCAAATAATGAAACAAATAAATTTAATCCAACAATTGTTATTGCTGATTTTGGTAAACTTTCTTTTTTATTTAAATAGGAACTATACGTAACCATAATTGAAATCCCGATACTAATTGCAAAGAATGATTGCCCCATTGCGAACAAAATACTTTCCGAAGTAATCTTTGAGAAATCTGGTTGTAAGAAAAACTTCACACCTTTCATTGCATCATCAAGTGTTAACGAACGAATAATAAGAGCGACAAATAAAACGAACAATGCTGGCAACATATATTTACTTGCTTTTTCAATTCCGTTTTGTACACCCTTTGATACAACCCATATCGTAATGAACATAAAAGCGAAATGTCCCATAATAGCCCAAGCAGGATTCCCAATTGTTTCAGTAAATAATGTACCGTAATTTTGTCCTGGAATAATCAGTTGTCCAGTTATTCCTCTGAATAAATAAATTAGTACCCATCCACCTACAACACTATAAAACGAAAGTAGTATAAAACAAGTTCCAACACCAAGGCGTCCAATCCAATGCCATCCTGTATTTGGTGCGATGCTTTTAAATGCTCCAACTGCTTGTTTCTGCGTACTGCGTCCAATCATAAATTCAGCTATAAGTAGCGGTAGTCCAATTAAAACAGTAAATAATATAAATATTAAAAAGAACGCTCCTCCCCCACTCTTCCCAGCGATATAAGGGAACTTCCATATCGCACCAAGTCCAATTGCTGATCCGGCTGCCGCCATTATAAAACCTAATTTCGAAGTCCATTGCTCCGTCTGTTTCATCTCATTTTCCTCCTAATTAAATCTTTTTATATAAATAAATAAATTTTATAAACCTATTCAAATAAACCCTCCATTTCTTCTTCCATATAATAGAAAAATGGCCTAGCATCTCTATATAAAGAGACGCTAAGCCATTTACTTAACGCGGTACCACCCTTATTGATTCCATTATGAATCCACCTTAGTAGTAATCGTTTGATTACAAACCTAATATCGAAGGTTAACCGTTAAGATTTACTAAGAATGTAATTCCGTTCCACCTTACTGCTCCTAGGCGAGTTCAGGATGTCATTTGACTATGTCACACCAACCCATAGCTCTCTGTACAAATACATGACCTTACTACTCCTATTCAACACATTTTAATATTTAGAATATATTTTCTTTTGAAATTAATATGAAGTATATCTGTTATATTTGTAACTGTCAAGGGTATATTGATTTTTTTGTCGAAATGGTTCATATTTCAACTGACTTTTACTAAGCTTATTAGAAAAAGAAAGAGTCTATATTTTCACCTTTTTAAACGAACTATAAAAAAAGAATCTTCGCGATAATCGCGAAGATTCTTTTTACGGTATGAGACGAGTACAATCTCTCGGAAAAGCACTCGCCTCTCGTACATTTGTTAATTCTAAAAGTTTATATACAACCCTTTCTAACCCAATTCCGAAACCTCCATGTGGTGGACAACCATATCGAAATGTATTTAAATAAGATTGAAATTTATCTGGGTGTAATCCTTTTTCTTTAAACGAAGCGAGTAACATTTCATAATTATGAATTCGCTGTGCCCCTGACGTTATTTCTAATCCTTTATATAATAAGTCGAATGAATCAGTAATAGATGGATTCTCTTTATTCAGCATCGTATACATCGGTCTCGCTTTTTTCGGATAATGCGTAATAAAAACAAATTCACTATTATATATTTCCTTCACATATTTCCCTAGTAACTTTTCACCTTCTGTATCTAAATCCCCTACAGGAGATTCTTTACGATACTTACTTTTCAAAATTTCTTGTGCTTCTAACAATGTAATTTTAGGTATTTCAGTAATAACAGGTACTTCTATTTGTAATAGTTGTAGTTCTATTTCACATTTTTTCGCTACTTGTTGAAACATATATCGTAAAACATCCGTTTCTAGTTGCATCACTTCATAAAAATCATGAATAAAACCAAGCTCTACGTCTAACGATATATATTCATTCAAATGACGGGAAGAATTATGATGTTCCGCTCTATATACAGGTGCAATTTCAAAAACTCGTTCTAACCCACCTGCCACCATCATTTGCTTATAGAACTGTGGTGATTGTGCTAAATAAGCTTCTTTTTGGAAGTATGGAAGCTTAAAAACATTTGCTCCTCCTTCTGCCCCTTGCGAAACAATTTTCGGCGTAAATATTCGTGTGAAATCGTTCTCTATAAGAAATTCACTAAAGCTTTGAACGAGTGTAGATTTCACTTTAAAAATTGCTGCGTTTCGCTCATGCCTTAATGATATTACTCGCTCATTAAGTAGTTGATCTAAGCCAACTTGTAACTTCTTTTTATTTATTTCAAATGGAAGTGGCTCTGCACCGTTTATTACTTTCACTTCATGAGCAAGTACTTCAACACCCAATTCTGTTTTCGATGTCTCGACTATTTCACCAATTACGTGGACGACACTTTCTACATCAACTTTATATCCAGCCAATTCATTTTCTAATACACATTGAATTACTCCTGTTCTGTCTCGTAATAATAAAAAACTAACATTTCCAAGATGTCGAATCTTTTTTACCCATCCTTGAAGTAATACAACCTTTCCACTTTGCTTTGTACATTCTTTTGTGAGTGAACGCTTCATTATTGAATCCATTATTTTTCCCTCCAGTAATTTTATATTTATTTACGTTATTGTTGTCATCGTCATCATCCACGGTCACTCACCCCCTTTCAAAGAATACAAAAATCCGCCCCTATAAATAGGGACGGATTTTTTCCGCGGTACCACCCAAATTGTCATACTGACCATCTTAGCCCTGATAACGGTAGGTACCGTTTGCTTTTACTAATAATCACGTTCAAAGCAACACTCACAGGTGTCTTTCCATCATGCGGTATCGCAACCTTCCCAGCAACTGGCTGCTCTCTGTAGACCTTTGCACCATGTACTTTTCCTGATCATCACTTTTTATATTTACAGAGTATTCTAACTCCTCACCTTATAAAACGCAAGCTTTTTTTGAAACATTCTGGTTTTATAACTCCTAACTTCTTCTAAAGTGTGAAAAGTTAATTTTGTAATACATATTCTTATGTATTACATCCAAAATTACACCTTTAATATTTTCCAATTTTTACATAAAAACTAATTCATTTACGCATATTAATAAAAATTTTAAAGCGAGGTGTGTATATGCAAAAAGCAATTAGTTTCTTTCTCCTTTTGTTTTGCTTAATTGTAGTAAACGAAACGTATGCCTATTCACCAAAATCTTTACCAATCTCTCAAAACTCTGATCAATGGCAAGTGAATATTGATAAACCGAAAAAAACAAACAAGAATATGCTTCAAGCTAAAAAAGATGAATTTCAAACATATCATTTTTCAGTAAAGAATGTCGGGAATAGTGAAGTATATAATGTAAACGTCGAAGTATTCCGCAACGAACCAAATAAGAAAACGAAATATGAACTCTTTTCCCTAAAGGAAAGTCGTTTGGCAAGTGGAAAAACTGGATTTGAACACGCTAATTTACCCGTTGCTACAAAAGCAGATGAAGTTGATGTTATTATTACATGGCAAGAACACCCATTCCGATCGATGCGAAATGGTCAAAAAGTTGAATCTAGAAAATTTAAAGAGCATTTTGTTTTTAAAGAAGCTAAAAAGTAAATGGGATACGGATATATTCACACTATCATTGATATAGCTTTATTTACTAGTACCAGTTCGTAAGCAAATTAAAAAGTCGTGGCTTATAAATGCCACGACTTTTTATATTAATTCGTACTAATGCCTCTCGCTGCCCAAATGCGATCGATATCAGCAGCATGTTGTCCGCCATATAAAAGAGCATCCGCTTGCTTAATCGCTTTCGCTCCATCACTGAATTTAGAGTTTGGTGTTAATGACCAGTGCGATTGTAAAATAATTTTCGTTGCTACATCACGGCCAAAAGCTTGTGCCATTTCGTATTGACCTTGAGCCCAAATTTCACCATCATCATGCACTTCATTCGTTATATCTTTCGGATACACTTTATTCGTATCTAATCGGCGTAAGCACGTCGGATCTGAACTAGAATAAGCAGTCGCATCCCATTCTCCAACACATGCTTTTCCGTACCCTGTCGTCGATACTGCATCTTCATACGTAGCACCTAAGAAGTCGCCAAATCCTTCTCCCATCGCTCCACCTTCTGCTGAACTACCAAAGCCAGGAACTTGGTTATCTTGAATCGAATGCCCATATTCATGTGCGATAATACCAGCATCTTCTGCATCATCAACACCGCCAGTACCGAAAGTTAAAGCTTTTGTTGATGGAGAATAGAATGAGTTATCATCAGTTGTTCCATTCACATTCACTTTAATCGAACGATTATTAATATTTTTAAACCCTAGACTTTGAATGTAACGTTGCAATGTGTCGATATGATAGTACGACATAACATCTTCAAAGCTATCATTTGCACGTGTATAGTTGAATTGTAAGTTTGTAGATTTTGTTTTCGCTTTTGAAGAAATCGTTACATATTCTCCAATTAAAAATCCTGTTCCATCTAAACCTTTTAACGTAACAGTTTTCAGTTGGTTCGTTAGAGCTGTTGAATCTGCATCGTTATTATCTTTTAAGCCTACTTTACTACCGCTAGATACGACTGGGTTAGGTAAAAATACTTTTCCTGACCCTTCAGCTTTTCGGTTTATATCAACCTTTTTAATTAACTTTCCATTTTCTGCATCAATAAATGTTTCCCATGCACCAAATGGATTATTAGAATGGACTACAACTTTATATACTGGACGAGCAATTCCTTCTTCAACAATATATCCGAACTCTTTATCTGTAGGAGCCCATAAATTTTGCTCACTTGCTTCTCCAACATACGCCATTGATTTTTGTATTGCATCTTTTTCACTAATTTTTGTCGTTACTTCCTTCACACCTGTAACAGGCTGATAATCAGAAACAGCGAGTACTCCCTTTCCCTCTCCGTTAAGCGTAACTGTTATTTGTTTTGAAAATACAGGTGCACCATTAACAACTTGTTGGAACCTAACATATGAAGCTACTGACGTTTCTGTTGTAGAAATATATTGCAAGTCTGAAAGATCTGTTTTCAATCCATACTGCGCAGCATTTTCTTTTAAATATTCAGTTGCTTTTTTCTGTGGCGAATAAGCTTCTAACTTTACTTGCTGTTGTTTTTCCAATGCCGAAACCGTAGTAATTGTCCCCATTACTAACGGCACAGTCATTGCCATTGCCACCATTTTTTTATTAAACATAGAACCACTCCCCCTAATAAAGTAGCTCAACCTTATCCCATTACCACTAGGCAATCATTCCCCGCAAAACGGATGGATAAAAATTGAATCTACGAGTAATTCTCTATGAACACTTCTATTACCTTTTCATTTAGGGTAAGTGAAATTTTCTCAATATTTATGTATAAACCGAACACAATACTGTAGAAATATATTTCTACAGTATTGTGTTCGGTACGCTATGAAAAAAGACAATTGCTAGTGGTCCTACTGAATGTATAGTCAAATAAATTCTAATCATACAAAAAAGGAAGTTGGAATCATTCCAACTTCCTTTTTTCTTTAATTAGCTGCACTTAATTTAATTCTAAGTTTTGTTTCACCTAAAGAAAGTTCATCGTCTTCGTTCGTTAAGTGACCAAATGTAAATTGTTTAACGAGTAAGTTTTCTTCCAATAAATCTTTATGGTTCGTTAACGTTCGCTGTAGTTCTTCTTCTGTATCAAGAATAATATCGACTCGTAAATTAACTGGTAAATTCAACTGTTTACGATATTCTTGAACCGCACGAATGAATTCACGCGCTACTCCTTCTTGTAACAATTCTTCCGTTACATTCGTATCTAACATAACTGTATATTGTCCGTTAGTCGTATTAGAGAATCCTGATTTTGCAACTTTCTCAACTAACACATCTTCAGCAGTTACAACTACTTCTTCTCCTGGTATTGCTTCGTAAACTGCTCTTCCTGTTGATACAAAGTTTTGCACTTCTTCTTGTGATAATTGTTTTAGCCAACCATTCACTGCATTCACATTTTTACCGAACTTCGGCCCCGCTGTTTTAAAATTAAGCTTCAATTGATATGATGTGTATTTTGTTTCATCGAGTTCAACATGGAACGCTTTTACATTTAACTCATCCATAACGATATCACGATAAGATTCCCAATCCATATCATTCTCGTTATGCTCAAGTAATACAAGTTCTGCTAGCGGCTGTTTTACTTTTAAAGAATGCTGATTACGGTTACTTCTTCCAAGTTCAACAACTTGTAAAACAGCATCCATTTCCGCTTCTAATTTCGGTTGAAGTAGTGATTCATTTACAACTGGATAATCGGCTAAATGAACGCTGCTTCCTTCTAAATTTAGATGAATGTCTTCCGCGACAAACGGTGTAAATGGTGCAATTAATTTACTAATTGTTACAAGCACTTCATGAAGTGTCTCATACGCAGCTGCTTTCTCAGCGTTCATACCGGATTCCCAGAAACGATTACGTGAGCGTCTTACATACCAGTTACTCACTTCATCTACAAGTGCTGCAATTTCACGAGCTGCATTCGTAAATTGATAATCATCAAGTCCAGTTCTCACTTTTTTCGTTGTACTATGCAACCTTGATAATACCCATTCGTCTAATTTTGTAAGCTTTACATCATACTTTTCTTTCGGATTATACTCATCTAAATTTGCATATAAAACGTAGAAGCTATACACATTGACTAATGTATCTACAAATTTAGATTTCGCTTCCAGTACTGTTCTTTCAGAAAAACGCTTCGCATTCCACGGGGCACTATCAACAAGTAAAGCCCATCTTAGCGCATCTGCACCAAACTTATCTACTAAATCAACTGGGTCTAGTGCATTCCCTTTACTTTTAGACATTTTCTGGCCTTCTTCATCTAAGACATGCCCTAATGATAACACTCGTTTATACGGTACTTTTCCTGTATATAGTGCTGAGACTGCTAATAAACTATAAAACCAGCCGCGTGTTTGATCAATTCCTTCTGCAATAACATCCGCTGGAAACTGCTCTTCAAATAACTCTTTATTTTCAAATGGGTAATGATATTGTGCAAATGGCATAGAACCACTATCAAACCAAACATCAATTACTTCTGGTGTACGATTCATTGTTCCTCCGCATTTCTCGCAGCAGACTTGCACTTCATCTACATACGGCTTATGCAATTCCAAATCTTCCGGTGTTTCTTTCGTACTATGCTTTCTTAATTCGGCAATGCTCTTCGGTGCGAACTGATGATTACAACTTTCACATTCCCACACGTTTAATGGTGTTCCCCAATATCTATTTCGGCTAATATTCCAGTCCACCATATTTTCTAAAAACTTACCAAAACGTCCATGTTTCATATGATCCGGATACCAAGTAACAGAATCATTATTTTGTAAAAATGTATCTTTAATTGCAGTTGTTCGGATTAACCAACTTTCTCCTGCATAATAAAGTAGTGGTGAATCACAACGCCAGCAATGCGGATAGCTATGTTCATATTTTTCTTTATGATACAGTAAACCTTCCTTCGCTAAATAACGAACGATATCCACGTCACAATCTTTTACAAATTTCCCTTTCAAAAATGGTACTGCTTCTGTATACTCACCTTTTTCATCTACAACGTGCAAAAATGACAATCCTTCACTTTGAACGACTCTATAATCGTCCTCTCCATATGCTGGAGCAATATGAACAAGTCCTGTACCACTATCTCCCGTTACAAAATCTGCTGCAATAACGCGGTAACCATTTGTAACTTCTTTCATCGGAAATGGCGCTGTATAAGATGTGTTTAATAATTCTTCGCCTTTATGAACAGATAATACTTCATAGTTCTCTTTTAATACTTCTTGTACACGTTCTTTCGCAACAATGTATACATGACTTTCTTGTTTTGCTTTAACGTATTCCATATTTGGATGGACAGCAAGCGCAACGTTTGCTGGAAGTGTCCAAGGTGTTGTGGTCCAACCTAAGAAATACTCATTTTCACTATCTTTCACTTTAAACTTCACAGTTGCACTTAAATCTTTTACTGTTTTATACCCTTGTGCAACCTCATGTGAGCTCAATGAGGTTTGGCAGCTTGGGCAGTATGGTGAAACTCTATGTCCTTTATATAACAATCCTTTTTCATGGATTGTCCCCAAAATATGCCATACACTTTCGATATATGGATTCTTTAAAGTTACATATGGATCATCCATATTTACCCAATAACCAATACTTTCAGTGAATTCACGCCACTGCTTCTCATATGTGAAAACACTCTCTTTACACTTTTGAATAAATGGTTCAATGCCATATTCTTCGATCTCATGTTTACCAGAAATACCAAGTTGCTTCTCAACGCCTAATTCTACAGGTAAACCATGTGTATCCCATCCCGCTTTTCTTAACACTTTATAACCAGCCATCGTTTTATATCTTGCTACTAAGTCTTTAATTGTTCGTCCAAGTGCATGACCTACATGCGGTAGTCCGTTCGCCGTTGGTGGTCCTTCATAAAATACGAAAGACTGTGCGCCTTCTCGATTCTGAATTGATTGTTCGAAAATATTTTGTTCGTTCCACTGTTTGCGAATTCGCATTTCTCTTCCTACAGCTGATTCTTTTATATCTACTTTTTCCATATACAATCACTCCTTTGAATATTTTAAAGCACACAAAAAACCCGTCCCTATAAAGTAGGGACGGGTTTACCCGCGATACCACCCTAATTCTATTAGCTTTTTCACTAATAGCACTTAGCAACGTACTATCATACGTGTTCTTTGTAACGGTAGACATCCGTCCGGGCTTACTTACTTTCAGCCTCGGCTCCTCGGAGATGATTTTCAAATAATGTCTGCACACCGGCTTTCAGCAATATACCGGCTCTCTGGAGAACAGCTCACTATTTTACTCTTTCTCGTCTTCAGATTTGTATACTTTGTTAAAAGTTATTTTATGCCATTTAGCAACTAATTGTCAACTAATTCAAAATATACCCTTATCTTTTTCCCCTATTCTTATACAATTACTTTTCAAATTCTCGCAATGCTGCTAAATTTTCATCATCCTCAATAAGTTCAGCAAAAAATCCCGATTCATCCTCACGAAGGACAAATTCAAGCTCTTCCTTCGCCTCTTCATTTCTATTTAACTGCGCTAAATAACAAGCACGATCATATCTTGCTAACAAATCACTCGCGTCAATTATTAATACTTCATTTGTTATTTTTTCTGCCTTTATCGTTTGGCCGACACCATGATATGAAGATGCTAAAGAAAGAAGAATTGCTGTTTCATTTGGATGATGTACAGAAGCATTTTCTAATACATGAATTGCCTCTTCAAACCTTTCTTGACTTTGATATATTTCTCCTAAAGCAAGAAATGCTCTACTTACAAACGGTGTTTGCTCTGTTAATTGTAAGATAATCTTTTCTGCTTTTCTTTCTTCCCCTGCTTTAAAGAATACTTGTGCTTGCAGAAGAAGAGTATCATAATCATCTGGTAGTTCTCGAACCATTTGTTTCGTTAATTCCAAAGCATCTCTTAACATATCTTCTTCCTCGCACTCAACGAAAAGATTTACAAGTTGCTTCGCTACGTCATAATCCCATTTATTTTCTAGTGACGTGTGCAGAATCTCTATTGCTTCTTTATTCATCTCTACATTCTCATAAAATAGCGCAAATCGCTGTGCTGCCATACTATTTTTCGGATTTAACTTTAAAGAGATTTCATATAAATCAATTATCATAGTAACCATTGAAATTTCTTTCGCACGATTTTTCATACGATAAAAAGCTCTCGTAATGATAGATCGTTTCGGCTGTTCATGCAGCTGGCGTTCAATCCATATTTCCGTAACCGCAGCTGCAGCATACATGAATGCTGTACTTCTTTCTGCTTTTTTCACCTTTAATGTATGAAGAAAATCTCGTATGTTAGACAATTTTTTATGTTGCTCTACTGCTTTTACATAAACATCAAATATACGTTCATTATCAAAATCTTTTTGTATTACTTTCATTGCAACTTCAATTGCTTTTACATTTCTTTTTTTCACTAATACTTTTGCATAATGATATAGTACTTCTATATGCTCACCATCTAATTGTAGCGCGTATTCAATCTGTGCTTGTTCTTTATCTGTTTCATTCATCGCTCCGTACACATATGCAATCGCATCTAAACGCCATATTTCAGGTACTTCGTCCACTAATTGTTCTAGTTCAATCAGCAATTCTTCCTGAAGGTTCATTTCTACTGAAAGCTGTGCCAAATATTCCATATTAATATGCAACGGCTCTTCTTTCATCGCCTGAACCATATGACTTTGTTCTTTAGAACGGTTTTCTTCTTTTTCGTATATTTCCGCAAGCTGTAAATGTACACCTACGAAATTCCCATTAAACTCTAAACATGTTTCATACGCCTGCTTTGCTTCCGTCAATTGCCCTAATGCCATAAGTGTTTCGCCAATTCGGTAATACGGTAATGCCGTTTCCATTTGTTCTATCGCCTTATTATATCTTTTCATCGCTTGGCCGTACTGTCCAATAGATTCATATAAAATACCTGCATAACAACCGTACTCACTTACTTCATTTCTTTCTTTGTGTAACGTTCTTAAAAATGCTATACCTCGTTGTACAAATTCCGTTCCTTTAATTCGATTCACATATTCATCTAACGCACTTGCTACATTATAATCACTTTTCTTTATACCATTTTCTAACTTAGATAGCGCTACTTTAAATCCTTCTTCATTTCCACCAAGTTCTATTTCAGCATCCCATAAAACCATTCCTGCATTCATGAGGAAATCTTGGCTCTTTTCAATTTGCTTCTCAAGACCAAGAATATATTCTTTTGCTTCCTTATATTGTTCTCTTGCCATATAAACTTGTGTAAGTCCGAAGTGAGAATAAACATCCTCATCATTTTCTTCTAAAGCACGCTTATACAATACTTCTGCTTCTTCCAAGCTATCATTTTGAAAATGATAGTCACCTAATTTTACGTAAAGAGGTGCTTTATCATCACAATTCTCAATACCGTTTAATAAAATTTCTTTCGCACTTTCCTCATCCTTCAAATCAGATTCGTATATTTCCGAAAGTTTCGTATAAATGTAAGGTGCATTACTATCCAAATGAATCGCTACTTTAAGCCCTTTTATTGCTAAATATAATTTCCCTAGTTGATGTGCACATCTCGCTCGTTCATACCATACATGCGCTTCATATTTATACTCTTTTAACAAGTCATTAAAGATTTCATATGCTTCTTCATATCTTTCTAAATCTATTAATATTAAACCGTGATTTGTTAAAGTGAACCTTTCAGGACTACGCTCTAACGCAACTTGAGAGTATTGCAATGCTTTTTCAGATTGATCAATATACATATAGGATAAAGCGAGAAAACTCCAAGCAATAGGCTGATCTGCGTCTAATTGTAACGATGAACGAAAGCTTGAAATCGCTTCTAGATAACTTTCCTGTTCAAACGCATATCTTCCGTTTATTAAATGATATAAAGCACGATTATTTTTCTTCTCAACGCTTGTCAGCATTTGCTCCGCTTTCTCTACTTCTTGAAGACGAATAAAACACTGTGCACCATGCAATTTAACAAAGTCCGAGTTCGGAAACTTTTCCATTAACTTATCGATACAATATAAAATAAATTCTTTATCTACTTCAACATCTAAGTGCTTTATCGTATATAACCACGTATTTGGATTATCACTCGTTTCTTTTAAAAATTGTACTAAGTTACTAATTCCCTCTTTGTCATGTTCATCTAAATGATCCGTAAGAGAAAAAATAGATTTAAAGTAACGATTTTCTTCTTCACTTAGAAACGCTAGTTGCTCCTTCTTTTCTTTCGGAACAAACGTGATTGCTAAACAGCCTGTATAACGATATTTTTCTTGTACTTTACTATATTCCACAAGAACTGGCTCTATAAAGTTTGGATCTTGAACATAGAAAGCTTGCAATGTATCATCATATCCAGATAGAACTTGTACGTGTGAAGCATGCTCAATATCTATACTTAATAAAACAGGAATTCCTTCGTCAATCAGTCTCTTATAATTCTCTTCATTTCCTTTAAAATAACGATATTCATAACCTAATTCTTCTAAATAAGAAACAGTATCTGAAAACTTCGATCCTGTCATATCAAAAATAAACTCTGCTATTTCATCTTGTGTACGTTTCTCTCCCCATATACGCAACATCATCTCTAAGCTTGTCGGAACACAATAATTATCCTTTTGTACAATAGGAACTATCGGCAAGTGAACCTTTTTTCCATCCGGATTTTTTTCTAAATTATGATATAAAGATTCTTTTAAACTCTTTTCTTCTTTTAATAGTTTTTGTAAATCTGCAAATTTATTCATTTTGTACAGCGCTTCTGCACGTAAATGTACAAAGTAAGTATTATAGGCATGATATGGCAGCTGAGTATTTATATTATCTATTACCGCTAACATCTCTTCATATTGCTCTAAATCTAATAAATACTTTATCTTCTCAAAATGAAAATATGGTACTTGTGGGAATTTTACAATCGCATCATCGATTAACTGTATCGCGCGTTTTTGTTCTCCTTTATTCGCATACAATTGTGATAATAAATAGGTAGATAACTCTTCACAATCTTCATGCTGCATGCCAGCAATAAATTGTTTTTCCGCTTTCTCCCATTCACCTGTATGCATATAAACGTAGCCCCATTTATCAAACACTGCGCGCGCACTGTACTCCTCTGCTTTTTGCATATACATTAACGCTTCTTCGTTTCGTTTCATTTCTAAAAGACATCGTACTAACGTAAAATATGTTTTCGCTAAAAAATCTGCATCTATTTCTTCTTTACTTAACTCTTCTAAAGAAGATTTTAACAACTGCTCTGCTTCAAGAATTTTCCGCTCATCAATTAACTCATCACAATATAAAGAGAGCGTTCTCATATTTGGGAATTTTTTATAAGCGTAACGAATGAGGAATGAACTGTATTGGTGCATAAGCCCTTCATCAGTAAGGCGAATTAATATATCGAACTCCTTATGCGAAGGAATATTGGCAAGCCAATTCTTCACATAGGATAAAGTATTCGTTTCTTTTATATATGCAATTTCATTATTTATTTCCTGTAATCCATCTACAAATCTCTTGTCTTTTAAACAAGTTTCTAACTGCTTAAAATCTAGCATGCATTCACCTCGAATTTATATTTAAACTGCTACTTGCTTAGATTTTACACACCATATAGTATGTATTCAACTAAAATCTCTTATAGTGGATGGTATTAATTAATATTATTCAAATTTATAACAAAATATAGTAAAAATGATTGTTTTTCTCCGTATTTTGTTTAATTATATGGAATAACGTAACATGCGGTTTTAATCTTGTAGAAGCTGAAATTAGTACATAAAATTATATCGGCGATAATTCAAATATATCAGCGATTCTTTCATTTTATCGGCGATTTTCAAATTATATCGACCGATTCTTAACATTTATCAGCGATTATATGTCGAATATCGACTTATCGACATTAAACGACAATCCTTATACATCATACCTTTTAACAAACTATGTCACCAAATGTAATTTTCATATTGGGAGCGTATACAAAAGAAGAATACACATGAAATATTTTAAAAAATCGTAGTTCAGCTTCATATTGAGCTAGCGCATTATCATATGTTAATCCTCTGGCTATTAAACGTTCTACAAATTGTTGCTTATCACCCGGATCACCTGCAATCCCCTCTTCTTTTAATGATTGATACAAATCGTTTTTATCATTGTGATGCATATTTGAATCTAAAAAGTTCACTTTATCGCTTACTCTACATTCAATATTTTTCACACCTAATTCACTTAAATATATCGGTATTTTCATGCCTATATTGCCATCTTTACCATTTCTTTGCGTATCACTTTCAAATAATTTCTGCAAAACACCTAGCTGAATAAATTCCGATTGTTTCTCCCCATCTAGTAAATAAGAAGCCATATTAGAAATCCAATGTGGTTCAAAACAGATTATTTTCCCGCCTCCTTTTATATACAAAACTAAAGTTCTCTATATAATAGCCGTATTCCTACACTTTTCTTAAAATTTCAAAGCAAAAAGCTAGTGTATTATTAAAAATACACTAGCTTTTTATTTGGAAGAAAAATTTAACAAGTACAATCACAATCAAAACAATCCGTACAGTCTAAATCGTCACAATCTGCTTTTCTCTTTCTTTTGTTTCTTTTAAGATAATAATACAGTAGCCCAAACAATAGTATACAAATAACAAAAGCTATTATTGCTTCTGTATACTTATTTTGAGTCATAAAACCAATTCCACTTCCGCCTGAAATAAAAATTAGAATTAAATAAATCCAGAACATCTATGTAAATACCTCCATTACTATATATCTTAAGATAATATCCATATAACACTAGAGGAAATGAATAATCCCATACCATTACCGCTTAATACACCAGTAGTTATTCTTAGCAAATTTGAGCTACTTCTCCATTTCCACTTTTGGGTGAACCCATCGATAAGTAACGGAATTTGAGCGAAAAATGATAGTATGATTGCCAAAAGAAATGAAGGTGTCATATAAAAATAAATTGGAAACATTAAAATACCAATAAGCATGCCTGTACAACGCGCACATAAAGGTATGTACTTTTGTAGTTTAAAAAAACTCCTATCTAATCTTCTATGACAAGGAATTTGTAAAATAAAAGTTCGAATCAATATGAATCACCCTCTCTAAAAAGATTTTAATTGATTTTGCAAAAAAAATATATATCCAATAAAAAAACAAACCAGGTTTATACTAGACCCAGTTTGTCAGTTTACTACTATGTTACATTTCCTCAGGTGCCTCCACCCCAAGTAAACGTAATCCTTCTTTTAATACAACCGTCACAGCATAAACCAATGCGAGTCTGCTGTCTTTTTCTTTGCTCTCTTCTAATATACGAACATTACCGTAATATTTATTGAATGATTGTGCTACATCTAATATATATTTCGAAATAATAGATGGCTCATTTTTATTGAAAGCCGCTTCAATTACTTGAGGGAATTTATTAAGTAATTTTACGACACTCCAGCTATGATCGTCTTTTAAAGCAAATGTACATGTTTCAAATTCTACACTTTCTTTTCTTAAAATAGAACAAGCACGTGCATGTGTGTACTGTACGTAAGGTCCTGTTTCTCCTTCAAATTTCAGCATATTTTCTAATGAGAATTCGATATTATGCATACGCTCATTTTTTAAATCGTGGAAGATGACTGCACCAACACCGACTTGCTTTGCTACTACTTCTTTTTGTTTTAAGTTTGGATTTTTCTCTTCAATATTTTGTTTTGCAAGTTCGATTGCTTCTTCGAGTACTTCTTCAAGTAAAATAACTCTTCCTTTACGTGTCGACATTTTCTTACCATCTTTTAAAATGAAGCCAAATGGTACGTGTTCCATACCATCAACCCAAGTATAGCCAAGTTTTTTTAATACGGTGAAAAATTGATTGAAATGTAAGCTTTGTTCTGGACCAACAACATATAGCGCTTTATCAAACCCATAAGTGTTTTGACGATATAAAGCTGCCGTTAAGTCACGCGTTGCATAAATCGTCGCACCATCTGATTTTCTAATTAAACAAGGCGGCATTCCTTCTTCTTCTAAATTAACGACTAATGCACCTTCTGATTCTTCAAGCAACTCATGTTCTTCTAAAATCCCAATAAAATCTTCCATTAAATTATTATAAAATGCTTCTCCCTGAAAATTAGTAAATTCTACGCCGAGAAGTTCATAAATGCGAGCAAATTCTTTAAGGGACTCATGACGGAACCAATTCCAAAGCTCTACCGCTTCTTCATCACCTTCTTCTAATTTCTTAAACCAAGCACGTCCTTCTTCTTCTAGTTCTTCGTCGTCTTTTACCTCTTCATGGAATTGGACATATAACTTAAATAGCTCACGTATTGGATCTTCTTTAACTACTGCTTCATTTCCCCATTTTTTATAAGCCGTAATTAACTTTCCAAACTGTGTTCCCCAATCTCCTATATAATTAATCCCTACAACTTCATAGCCACATTTTTCAGCGATATGTTTCAGCGAATTTCCTATCATTGTAGAACGTAAATGTCCCATCGAAAAAGGTTTCGCGATATTAGGAGAGGAATAATCAATTACTACTGTTTTTTCACAGCCAAAGTGGTTTTGACCGAACTCTTCTTTCTCCGCTAAAACTGTTTTTAATACTGCATCACTTACAGTTTCACGATTGAAAAATACATTTACATAAGGACCAACGGCTTCTACTTTCGTAAAAAACGGATCATTGAATTTCTCAGCAACTTCCTTTGCAATAAGAGCTGGTGCTTTTTTATATTGCTTCGCTAATGAAAAGCATGGGAACGCTGCATCTCCAAATTCATCTTGTTTCGGTGTTTCAATTAAATCTAAAATTTGTTTTTGCGTTAATTCATTCGTGAAAATATTAGATAAACTTTCCACAAACTGCATTTTATAATCCATGATACAACCTCCTTATTTTTTAAAACACAAAAAACTCGTCTCTAAAAAAGAGACGAGTTTTAACCCGTGGTACCACCCTTGTTGTTCGTTACGAACCACTTTCCCGTTTATAACGAGGACAGGGGGCCTCGGCTTTCTCTACTATTCGTTCAAGAAGCATCTCCGAAGTGCGCTTCATCTTTTTCTTCCGTACTAGGCTCACACCATCCCTAGCTCGCTTTCCTTCTAAAAAAGACTACTCTCTTCATCACAGACAGTATATTTAATTAATTATTGCTTATTATACATCTTTTCAAACAATTAGCAAGGGTCAATTACACCAAAGTGAAACTTAGCACTTTTTCTTTTGTATACATAAAAATTGTGTTTTTCAAATCTAGAACTACGAAAATGATCTTTTAAAACGACACGTTTTCTCGCCACTCGTTTTGCCTCCGCAATTGTTTCATCAGTAATATCATGATACAAAGCGAAGTGTTTTAATCCTTTAATTCCGTCGGATTCTATGACAGTTTCTTCAAACATCGGATCAAGGTAAACGACATCGTAACTATTGTCTTCACATTGCGCTAAAAATGAAAAATGCTCCGTTTTCTTTACTTGAATTCTTTGCATTGCTTCATCAATTTCAGAAACGGATGAAGACCATGTTTTCAAACCATTTTCCATAATATAAGCCATATACTCATTGCCTTCAAGTCCTGTTACTTTTCCGCTTTCACCAACAACATAACTAGCTACAATACTATCTGATGCCATCCCGAGCGTACAATCTAACACTGTCATTCCTCTCTCTAATTGCGTGGCTTGTACAAACGGATCGTGTTCTCCACGCATTAACCTTTTCACACGAAACATCGCTGAGTTCGGATGAAAGAAAAACGATTCTTCCGTACCTTTCGGATAAATAGCTAATCGGTTCTTCCCTACGACAAGCACATCTTGTTCATACTGCTCATGCAGCTTATGTACTGGTATGTCATTACGTTTAACGAAAGAAGCATTTAATTCTGCGGCTACCAGCTTTGCATAATCTGTCATTTCTTTATTCGTTCTTCCTGCTGTTGTTACGATCATTGTTTCACCTCTATATAAAGAAAAGAGGGAGATTTACTCTCCCCCTTCTTTAGCAATTCTTTTCGAAAGCTTGTTCTAAGTTCGTAATAATTTCGTCCATAGTTGCACCTTCAATTTCATGACGGTGAATGAAGTGAACAACTTCTTTTCCTTTTAATAATGCCATAGATGGTGAAGATGGAGGAATTTCTCCGAAGTATTCACGCATTTTTGCAGTAGCATCTTTATCTTGACCTGCGAATACAGTTACAAGATGATCAGGTTGTTTTTCAGCACGAACAACCGCTTGACCTGCTGATGGACGTGCTAAACCAGCTGCACAACCACAAACAGAGTTTACAACTACTAAAGTTGTACCTGATGTATTTTCCATAAATTCTGTTACAGCTTCTTCTGTAGTTAACTCTTCAAACCCAGAACGCACTAACTCTTGGCGCATTGGGATTACCATTTGGCGCATGTATTCTTCATAAGCATTTGACATCTTGTAATCTCTCCTTCAACTTTCATTCCAAATTCATCATATCACGCTCTATTAATAGGTGCAAAAGAAAGATAACGATGATTTCATTTTTTTGTAGGGATTTCACAAACCCCACCGCGGCAATGTCCCACTGGAACAAGTTTTCTATTATTAGCGATATAATCGTATACTTTACTTCCAAAACCAAGTACGATAGATAACTTTATAAAAGGAACTGCAAACCAATAAGATGGAACGGCCTTTGCTAATACATCTATGCTCTGAATACCGTCATACCACTTATTATTTTTTAAAATATACAGTCTTTGTTCCATCTTACTTTGTAGTTCTTGAGAAAGCTCATACTTCTCAACTACATCTTCATTTCGAAATGAAACAAATTTCATCTTACCCTTTTTATCTAATTTTTTCGTACGTTCTGCAACGGCCGTACACATCGGACACCAACTATCATAGAAAACAATCATGCATTATTCCCCTTTACGTGACTCCGTCATTTGTTTCCATACAGAACCTTTTGCTTCTTCTCCGCCTTCAATACGCTCTAATGCTAGACGTGCTTGCATCGCTACTTCAAACTCTGGATCATCTTGCGCTGCTTTTAATGCTGGAATCGCACTTTCATCTCCAAGTTCAAATAAGAACATCGCTGCACGCCAGCGTACTAATTTACTTGGGTCTTTCAGAGATTTAATCATAACGAACATCGCTGCCGGATCACCTACATCTGATAAACAATCTCCTGCAGTACGGCGAACACTTACAGAGCGATCTAACAACGCTTTATATAATAACGGTAATACTTCATCACCTTTTACCATACCTAAATACGCTGTTGCTAAGCGGCGTATTGAAACTTTTTCATCATCTAACGCCATCTTCAACACTGGAATATCTTCTTCAGTAGGATCCATTTGTTCTAATGCTGCAAAACGGTTTTTCCAGTCAGAATCTTTCATCATCTCTTCTGTTACTTTATATGGCTCACGCTTTTGAATCGTTACTTCAACAGCACCTGCTTGATTTAATAATTCTTTAACCGTTTCATTTACACGTTCTTCTGAATAAGCAGCAACAATCTCTTCCACTACTTCTTTCCCAATTTCTTCAAAATTACCGTAACGTGTACTTTGTTCTACCCATTTACGCTCTTTTACAACGTTTGGTGCAGACATTTGCACTTTCATAATTGATTCTTTAAAACGATCTGGTAAACCAACACGTTCTTCCGTCGTTCCATCTGTTAACTTTACTTGCATTGGAATTGTAAAGAACATTTGAACAAACACTTTCACTTCTCCAAAATGAGCAAGTTGTTGTTCTTCACTTTCTTCCAATACTTCTTCGCCGAAAACAGCACGAACTTGTTGTAATAAAACTTTCCAGTCATACTTCGCATTTCGCTCCACTGCTAAAAAGTCGGCTACATGATACACACCTTTAATGCCTTCAATTTTCAAAATTTCTTGCACTTGCATTGGTGCTTGTTCTTTATTTTCATTAGTATAATTATTACGTGCTCCTGATGGTAATACTTCATTCAAAATAACTTTCATTGTGTTTGGACTTGGCGTCGGTTCAATTGCTTTAATCTTCACGTAAAAAACTCTCCTTTATTGCATGTTCTTAGCTGTATTGTAACATGTTATCACTCTATACTCCTACTCGGATGCTTAATTTTACTACTTTCTTCCCGCTACCATACTATTTCATTCTTTTTACATTTTAAATTAGGAACGGGATTTTAAAAGCTTTCGTTTCCGATGATTTTTATTTTTTATCCATTTCTTGAGGCATCGCCATTATTTTTGAAAAAAACACGCTAAGCAAAAAAATATAATAAGCTATCCATATGGATAGCTTATTTACATAATTTTCGTTATTGGAAGTTATTTATTTGCTAATAAATCTTCTGCGTAACATTTAATCATCATGTAACCTGCGTAACCGAACTGATCATACGTATCTGCTTCTTCTTTGGTCGCCTGTCTAAGTACTGAATATCCTTTCATTAACATACAATTCTCATCATGAACCATTTGTGAAGTGAAATACTCTGTTTCAATTCCATCTAATTCTAATGAACGATAGCCACTTATAAAACCATCCAATGCTGTTTCATGAATGGTTTTAATATGAACATCTATTTGTATTAACGTTTTACAACCTTTTAAATTCTCAGCCATAGGTGGGCTATCTCCGATCCAGTCCATCAAACCTGCTAAAAATCACCTTCTACTATTTGGATCTGTTTCAATTACTCTACCACATGCAAATTTACTGTTATCTAAAGGAATAGTCCAAAATTGTCCTGGTACTAAATAACGATTTGATTTTGGTTTAAATGGATAGTTTATACTCATTGTTCTCCCCATCTCTTTTTTATCTATTGTATAACATATTCATGTAAAGTTAACATAACGTCCTATTATCGGTAGCAACAAAAAGGAGGATTCCTTACGCTCAGAAGGAATCCCTTTTTTTATTTTCTATCACTCGATTCATCTTTTTATACATTCCTATCCTGTGATGGGTTTTACGATTCTCGTTTGTTACTGGATTAGCCAAAAAACGTTCTAAAATTTTGTATACTCTTTACTTGTTTTTTCAAAAAAGCTGGCGGTATCCCCTCTTTAAGTTTATTAAAATACTTTCCACAATTTTTTCCGAAGCTATTACTTAAAATCACCTTTTATTACGATGCCCCCTCCCGCCTTCTCTCCAAAAAGGTAATACTCTCAATCACAACTTCAGTTCTATATATTCTCTTGCCTTGTTCATCATCGTAATTACTAGTCTGAATACGCCCTGTAATCCCAACGAGCGACCCCTTCTTACAATATTCAGCTACATTCTCAGCCGATTTGCGCCAAACGACACAATTAATAAAATCGACTTGTTGTTCACCTAAACTATTTCGAAATCCTCTATTCACCGCAACACATATTCGTGCATAAGCGACGCCTTGTTTTGTGTAGTATAATTCTGGCTCCTTTGTCAATCTACCGATTAATACAACTCGATTCATCATAAGTTATACCACCTCACATGTTTTTCTTCATTGTAAGGAGAAATATTTGAATGGTAAAAAGCACAAAATGATATATCCGTAAGTAGAAAGTATTATTTTGGACCTTACAAAACAAAAAAAGAAACCATACATAGTTCAAACATGTATAGTTTCAAAATTTATTACACTTCAGTACAAGATATGTAATATCCTCCGCGAGCCATCTTTATTTCAGCACGGTACATTACATTTTCTAAGTAGAAAGTAATCGGTTTAACTTTACTCTCAAATTTTAGTCTTTCATTGCATTCAGCCGCATATCTCTCTATTGCTGAAGTAATGACTTTTGATGATGGATACGTTAAAGCATCATCTAGTTCTATGAAAAAACTTTTAGAAAATAGCTTTTTCATAATCACTTTCTTCTCTTTCATCATATTCCATCCCCCCTTAACTCAAGTTACAAATATCCATATTATACCATAAAATCAATTTATCTTTAAAAATAAAAAAATCCTGCATTTCTCATGCAGGATTTTTTTATTAGTCATTTTTCGTAAAGTAAGAAACGAAACGAAGAATTTCTAAGTATAACCATACTAATGTAAGCATTAGTCCCATCGCAGTGTACCACTCCATATATTTCGGAGCTTGACTACGTACACCATTTTCGATTAAATCGAAATCTAGTAATAAGTTTAATGCAGCAACTACAATAACAACTGCACTAATAATAATACCGATTGTACCACCTTGGTGAATGTATGGAACAGTTACACCAAACATATTTAGTAGGAATACGACTAAATACATAACCATAATTCCAAGTGTTGCTGCCATAACGCCTGTACGGAATTTATCCGTTACTTTTACTACGCGTGTTGCATATAACACTAACATTGCAAATAGAATTGAGATTGTTAGTAATACAGCATTTAAAACGATAGAATCGCCAAATTTCATTGTATAAACTGCTGAAATACTTCCTAACACAACCCCTTCTACCGCTGCATAGATTGGTGCACCAAAAGGTGAAATACGCGGGAAGAACATAGACGCGAATGCGATGATTGCCGCAACGATTAAAGCACCAATTAATACTGGCATCTTCATCGTCCCCTGCATCATCTGTATGTATGAATAGACAGACGTTGCAAGTAGCAAGATAAGCATAATAAACGTTTTGCCTACTGTTCCGCCAATCGTCATCGCAGAAGCGCTTGCTCCCTCTTTACGGAATGCCTCTTTTTTCAACATTGGATTAGATGTTCTCATTTTTTCCCTCCTAAAATAGGTTCTACCAATAGTGTAAAGTTTTTCTCTTTACTTTTCAATATATGCAGCTTGTTTTTATTTTAATCCTTCAACGATGTCTGATAGTTCACTCCATCTTTCCATCTTTTTTTCTAGCTCTTCTTCTGTTTTCTGCTGTGCTTCAGATAATTCTTGTGCCTTTGTGAAGTCAGATCCAACTTTCGCAAGTTCTTCTCCAATTGACTCAATTTTTTCTTCAAGTTCGGCAATTGTATCTTCAATCGTTTCCCATTCACGCTGCTCATTGTATGAAAGTTTACGTTTACGTTGTTGTTTTGGAGCTTCTTCTACTACTTTTTTCTCTTTTTGAACTTCCGCTTTCTCCATAAGTTCTCTCGTTTTTTCCATTTCTAAATAATCTGTATAACTACCTAGAAACTCACGCACTTCGCCTCCGCCAGTAAAGATGAACAGTTCATCTACTACTTTATCTAAGAAGTAACGGTCATGCGATACAGTTAAAACGACACCTGGGAAATCCTCTAAATAATCTTCTAGTACTGTTAATGTTTGTGTATCTAGATCATTCGTAGGTTCATCAAGTAAAAGTACGTTTGGTTCTCCCATTAAAATACGTAATAAATATAAACGTCTTCTTTCACCACCAGATAGTTTACCAAGTGGTGTACCATGTGAATGCGTCGGGAATAAGAAACGTTCTAACATTTGAGATGCACCAATTACTTTTCCATCTGTCGTATGAATAACTTCTGCAATCTCTTTAATGTATTCAATCATACGCTGATTTAAATTCATCTCTTCATTTTCTTGCGTATAATAAGCAACTTTTACAGTTTGTCCTACTTCCACTTCACCACTATCAGGAGATAACTTACCTGCAAGCATATTTAATAGGGAAGATTTCCCGCTTCCATTCGCCCCAATAATTCCGATACGATCACCCGGTTTCACAATATGATTAAAATTATGTAATACCGTCTTATCGCCAAATTTTTTCGTTACATCTTTTAACTCAAGTACTTTCTTTCCTAGACGACTTCCGCTTAGTGCAATATCAACTGACTGTTTTGCAGCTGGTCCTTCTTGTGCCTTTAGCTCATCAAAACGCTGAATACGCGCCTTTTGTTTCGTAGAACGGGCTTTTGCACCACGACGAATCCAAGCAAGTTCACGACGATATAAATTTTGGCGTTTCGATTCTTGTGCCAATTCTTGCTCTTCACGAAGTGCTTTCGCTTCTAAAAATGTACTATAGTTTCCTTCGTAGCTATATAATTTACCATTATCTAATTCAAAAATACGATTCGTCACACGATCTAAGAAATAACGATCATGGGTTACAAGTAATACCGAACCTGTATATCTCGCTAAATATTCTTCTAACCATTCAACTGTCTCATGGTCAAGATGGTTCGTAGGCTCGTCTAAAATTAATAAATCAGGTGTTTCAATAAAACATTGTGCCATTGCGATACGTTTTTTCTGTCCACCAGATAAGTTCCCAACAATTGCAGTGAAGTCCGTAATTCCTAATTTCGTTAAAAGAGATTTCGCATTTGCATTTGCTTCCCATGCACTCATTGCATCCATACGTTGCTGCACTGCAAATAATTGTTCCTGTACTTTTTCATTACTTGGATCTTTTTCAATATTTAATAGTGCTTTTTCATAATCACGAAGAAGACGAATTAAAGGTGTATCACCATGGAACACTTGCTCTAATACTGTCAGTTTTTCATCAAACTCTGGTTGCTGTGATAAATAACTAATTGTATACCCACGTGAATGCGTCATATCACCTGTATCAGGAGTTTCTAATCCTGCAATAATTTTTAATAATGTCGATTTACCAGTTCCGTTTACACCAATAATTCCGACACGTTGTCCTTCTGTAATACTACATGATAATCCATCAAATAACGGCTTTTCCCCATATGATTTTGATAAGTTCTCCACAGTTAACATTTTCATATTTGTGCATTCCACTCTTTCATAAATTGTTCAATAAACTGTTCCATATAACGATGACGAATTTCAGCCTCTTGTTTTGCTGCATTCGTATTCATTAAATCTTTTAATTTCAAAAGTTTTTCATAAAAATGATTTAAAGATGGATCATTATTTTTTCTATATTCTTCTTTCGTCATTTCTTCACGCGGCGGAATAGTTGGGTCATACATTAATCTCCCTTTCGCCCCACCATATGCAAATGTACGAGCAATTCCTATTGCACCAAGAGCATCTAAACGATCCGCATCTTGAACAATTTTCCCTTCAAGTGACTCTACTGTGCCGCCATGGCCACCTTTATAAGACATATTGGCGATGATATGAAGAATATGTTTACTTTCCTCTTCTTCAACCCGTAGCTCTTCTAACCAATCAGAAACTTTTTTCATTCCTGCTTCTTCACTTTCATTTAGCTTTTCATCTGCCACATCGTGAAGTAATGCTGCCATTTCAATTATAAAACGATTTCCACCTTCTTGCTCAGATAAAGAAATCGCCATTTTATGTACACGTTCAATATGATACCAATCATGCCCACTCGCATCTTTTTCTAAAATATGTTTTACAAAAGTAATTGTTTTTTGAATTTTTTCTTGTTTTGTCATTTTATCTTCACCCAGTTACTTATTGTAACACGCCCGCATTTTTTCATCACATATTTTCTTGTCCGCCCATACACTAGGTGGTAGGCATCATCATGAAGGAGGAATAAACATGTTCTATAATAATCAACCGCCTTATCCAAGGCAACCATTGTATCCTCAACAACAAGAACAGAGATACACAGAACAATACGAAGAACAAGAGTTACAACAGCAAGAGCCACAATATGAAGAAAACCCATATGCAACAACGCAAAACCAAGAAACTGAATTTCAACAAAATCCATATGACACACGTCCAAATTATGAATATCCTCAAAATCCATATGCAGCACTACAAAATCAAGAACAGCGATATCCTCAAAATCCATATGTAATACCACAAAACCAAGAACAACAATATCAACAAAATCCATATGCAGCACCACAAAACCAAGAACAACAATATCCTCAAAATCCATATGTAGCACCACAAAACCAAGAACAACAATATCCTCAAAATCCATACACAACTCAACCACAACAACCGCAATACCAACAACAAATGTATCAACCAAACTACGACGCACGTGTCTCACCACCTAAACCACCAACAATAGATCCAACTCAACCACAAATCTTACCACCTGGACCAACACTAGACATTACACAACCACAAATCTTACCACCTGGACCAATTACTGAACCAACACAACAACAAATTCAACAAGTTGTCGGTACACAGTTTTTACCTTTCAAGAAACCCGTACTAGATTTCGTAAAACCATGGGTAGATTACGGTTTAAATGAAGCAAAACATACATCACATGAACACGCATTAACAGAAGTTGCTGCGATTATGTTTTTAGTTGGTAAAGGCTTCAATCCGACGATTGCACATTATATCGTTGAATCTTGGGAGAAGAATGAGCAGTTTTAGGGTTGTTTATTTGATAAAATATAAAAACACAAAAGTGCCAACCCCCTTATACCACAAGGGTTTTGGCACTTTTTAATATCTAAAACAAATTTTATTGAAATAATTATTTTTATAGATTTTCATACTTTTTTATATAGTACGTGAACATATACAGTACAAAATTACACCTTTGTATACACATTTTTAGAAACATCTTACGTTTATCAAACAATAACCAAAAGACGTACCTGCAACCTCATCATATAAATAATAGATATTAAAAAGAGGACACTATAAGCGCCCTCTTCCTTAGGTTTTAAATATGTTCTCCGTGATCCATAAACACTTCAATTGCTTCGTTTTGTGGTATGTCTTTTACATTAGTAAGACCAAAAGTAAAAACAGCGGATAACATCATCATTAATAAGATTGCTTTTTTCATTTTAGCGCCCTTCTTTCTATGCTCTTTTTGTCTGCATCTAAAGCGATGTGCAAATACTTGCTTGCTTTTCTGTGATTTTCTGAACCATAGAATCTTTCACCTAAAAGAGAAGCATATTCTTTTACCCAATCATATAATTCTTCTTTTTCAAAATACGAAATACCTTCTATAACCACATTTTCTAATTCTTCTTGCGGTACATAGTTATGTACTGCTTTTAAAATTCGGAAATGATGACGATAACATAAGTCGCTAATCTTATAGCCATTCTCAATATATTCATTAGCGATATGACTATAACCTAACTTAAAATGTTCTCTTGCTAAAAGAAACATAGTTTTAGCGTTATTTTCTAATGAATCCTCTAAGTGTTTAATTGCTAACTCTGGCATGTTTTGACTTGCGTATAAAAGTCCTAAATTATGCTTAACTCGTTTAATAAGAAGTTCATCATTAGATTTTTGGAAGGTACCTAGTGCTGAAAGTAAATATTCCTCTGCACTTTCGAATTCATTTAGTCGAATGTGTGCCATTCCTAAAGTATTTAAGCATGCTGCAGTTTTTAATTCATACCCTGGACTAATTGAAAATACTTCATTCGCCTTTGTAGCAAATTGAACTGCTAGGATTGGTTTTAATACGTGATAGTAATGGACTGCAAGCCAATAATTAAATTCAGCTTTTTCAATTTCATCATGCATGTACTCTAAAAACGTTTCAGCTTTTTCAAATTGCATTCTTGCTTCACTATGGTTTGCTTTATTAATAGCGTAAATTGCTTTAAATAAATGATGATAGTACTCTAAAAATGTTTCTGTAGACTCTGGTAAAGGCTCGATTTTGTCCAGAATATCTTTTGTACTATCCATATCCCGAATTAGCAGTTTATACCGTGCATTCAATAAAGCGTAGTAGACTAATATTGTTTGGTCTTCCTTAATATTATTGATTTTATTTGCAATATCTTCTTTTATTTTCTGAGACTGTAATACACGTTGTGAAATCATAGCTTGATACCATTCGTTTAATAATTTTGTGATTTCTTCTTTAGAAATAATGTCAACACTCATCTACTTCTACCCCCTTTTGTTAAATGTTATCATGACATGCTTGTTTGCATGAATAAGTTTTTGAATATTCTAACTTGAAAAAATTATTTTTGAATATTCATGTTAACAAAATGGTCCCTTTTCAAACCTTAAAAAAGAACACATGTTTGTAGCGGAGTTAAAAAAACAAAAGTGAGGTATTACATCATGGAATATAACAGCTTTCCTGTAGTACGTGGAAGAGGTATGGTGAAATGGAATCCGTTTGCTTCAATACCGGAGCAATACGAGGAAATACATAGAATGTTTGAGGAACAATATAAAGTACCTAAACCTTTTTTAACACAAGATACTATGGAACGAATAGAAAGAGCGTTAATGCAATCTTTTCACGAGGAAGAAGAAATACATATCTCATACTATCGTGATGGAATGGTGCAAGACATGTACATAAATGTATTACATATTGAACCGATGACGAAAACTATATATTGTACAGATGCCTTTGGTTTGAATACTAAGTTTAAGTTTGATGAATTGGTGAATATAAATTAAAAGAAGCCGCCCGACAGGACTGAAGTGCACCCCAATTGTTAGACACAGCCTAACAATTGGGGTGCACTTCACATATATAGGTGGCTTTTGTACGACAAAAAAAAGAGCTCTGCTATACAGCAGAGCAAAAGAAAAATATATAACCCTATAAAAATAATACAAATTATTGATACTTTCAAAAGACGAAATTTAAATTTCCATCACAATAATAGCTATGTTTAAGTATGAAACATTCTACCTTCACTATAGCTATGAATATTCTTATTTTAGAATTCCATAGTATCCAAATAGCTCTTTGAGAAATACCTCAATACCGAACTTCTTCAAAGAATCTTTTCTTTGTTCAAAGAGAAGTTCTAAAACTTTTTTCTTATCTTTGTCTCTTCCATAATGAATCAACCTATGACAGTTCGGACATATACTAACTATATTTCCAACAACATCTAAACTATTTTCAAAATCAATTCATTTATACGATTAATTGTGTAAGAATTATGATTTGTGATTTCTCCTAATTCCTTGTACTGCCTTACGTTTTTTTTCCATTTCACAATTACAACATTATTTTTTTGTAACTGTTTAAATTGCTCTTGTGTTTCAAAGTTTACAAAATTCATATCAATTCCCCTTTGTATGAAAATGAAATTTCTATAATAAAACTTTATAAGCTTTATATATCCATTCTTCATCTTTGTCTTCTTCCACATAAAAGATTTCTATTTTTATTTCCATACCATTTTCCATTAAAACGTGCGCTTCATATTTCCCATCTACATAACTAGCACAATCAATATTGTCTGCTACTATTTCTCTCCATTTATCAGGTAAACTATCATAAAAACGTTCAATGGCCGCTACTAAAACTAAATCTTCTAAATGAGCAGTTTTAAGGTTGTTTATTTTTAAAAACATCAAAAATGCCAAATCCCTTATATCACAAAGGATTTGGCATTTTTAAGTATCTAGAACACGCGCTAAATTTAAGGAGAAATTAACAGACATGAGTCCGGTATAATGCCGTGTCCACACCCAAGGATCGGTTACATAAAATAGCGTATCTAACCTGGGAAGTCTATTGGCCTTTTGCCCTTATAGTAACGCTCTCTTCTACTAAGACCTTTTCTTTCTAGGGCCTACAATTAATTTAATCGCTGTTCTTTCTTCATTATTGATAGAAATCTCTTGAAACGCTGGAACAAAAGCTAAGTCAATACCACTTGGAGCGACGAACCCTCTTGCAATCGCAATTGCTTTAATCGCTTGATTTATAGCTCCAGCCCCAATCGCTTGAATTTCCACATTACCACTTGTTCTTAGTACTCCTGCTATTGCACCTGCGACTGAATTTGGGCTTGATTTTGAAGATACCTTTAATATATTTTCCATGTAAGTTGCTCCCTCTATTATTTAATCTCTCTTTCGTTACAATTTTAAATATTTTAGCGTATCTTTAATTACTATTCACACCAAAAACAAACGATGCTTCATATGTATATTATTCTATATTTTCTGACTTTTTCCTGCTCAGCTACGCAAATAAAAAATAAACTGAATAACCTAATATAAATATAGATAAATATTATAACTTCACCAAATGATAACATCCATACAGCTAAAGGTAATATTTCTGTTTTGTCAGACTAAATAAATATAGTAAAGTGAAATTTTAATGAGTGGGGGTTTAATTCATCCCCCACCTAACTTCTTTGCTTTCGCTGAATTTTGAGATGGGAGTCTTACTGCTCGGAAAATAGCGGGATAAACGTTTCCTCGTTACTTCAATCTATTTAGAAATTCCATTTATTTTTCTATCAAATTATAAACCTTATCATCTTCAAAAGGTGTTACAGGTAATACCCAAATACTACACTTCATCATTTGACCACTTTATATTCCAAATCTATCTCCTTTTATAGTACAAGCATACACGCCAATTGTGATTCATCTTCATAAACTACTATGTGGTTTAAATTTATTAAGAATAGGAGGTAATATTTTGGGTTCATACTATCATTCTTCAAACTCGTATAAAAAATGCTCATGCAAATCTTCTTCCAGTTCAAATAAAAAATGTTCATGTGACCATTCACATAAACGAAGCTGTCCTGCATACGGAACTTTTTGGCAAACTGAATTTATAACTGTTCCTTTTGGAGATCCTTTTCCATTTAATCACGTTGGACCTTTAGCAGGAGGTGTTTCCTTACTAAATCCTACTACTATACACTTTAGACAAGCTGGTGATTATAGAGTTTCGTTCATTTCCAGTATTAATACTACTTTAAATCCTGTATTTCCACATATCCCAGTCATAACTATATTTTTAAATAACAATCCACTTGCTAATAGTCAAGGTGACTTCGCTATTCAAATGAATACTTCATCAAATAACGAATGTCTTCAACTCGTTGGCGAAACGATTGTTACAGTGCCTGCTAATTCAACTCTTCAACTTAGAAATAATAGTGGTTTTAATCGTCAAAGTATTGTAACTTGTGACAATGGTATAAATTCAGTTGAATTAACAGTTACAAAACTAAGTTAAAATTATTTCTTCACATTCAGATGCTATTTCAGCATCTTTTTTTATCGAATAACAGTTTTTTCAACTTTTATTATCTCTCCCCACATAAAAAAGTGCAGAATTCTTTCTAACACAAGATTTCTGCACTTTTTTATTATACTTATTTATTCTTCCTTATTTCTCTACATAAACCGACTTAACAATCGTACGATTATATGGTTTTCCTTCTTTATTCATCCCTTTTATATCCATCGTAACGTTATATACTCCCGGTTGTTTTATATCTTTCAAAGCACCTGTAAATGTATTCGTATTAACATTTTGTAATTCATTAAATTCAGAGACTAACTTACCTTCTTTATTAACGACTCTTACTGTTATGGAAAGATCCCCTTTCATTTCAGGTGCTACAGGTGATTTTTTCAGTTTATACTCAGGTTTATTTATTTTAACTTTTGTAGGCATTCGAAGAACAAATGGTGCGTCATCCTTGTAATCGCTTACAACTAAATATGCATCTTTCGACTGCTTCGCCATCATTTTGATTTTCCATTCGCCTACTTCTAATTTATCAAACTTAAACGTTCTAATTGTCGCCCCATTAAAAAAAGATTCGCCTTCACCAGTAGTTATAGCGCTATCTTTATTTGCATAGATTTTTCCTTTTGGAGATACCATTTGTACTTCTACATCAGAAGAAGCAGTTAGTACAGAAACTATTCCTTCAGCCTTTTTATCAACAGAAATACTTTGCTCTATCCACTGATTTTGTGGTAATTCGCCTCCTAAAATATTTTGATTTGAAGTTGTATTTAATTGTTCTAGATCTCCATTTGAACTAGTGCTGGATGCTACTAAAGCTGGTAATCCCACATTTGTCGTACGTAAATATGGTTCAATTCGTGCAAAAACAGCTGATCCTTTTCTTATATTGTCATGATCAAATCTGGAATCTGTAAATAAATGTGTACCGTACGATAGCTTCGCACTCCATTCATTTACTAGTCCATCATTTGAACCGTACGATGATAAATATAACCCGCCCATAGATAATGCAGAAAATGTTGGCCCCCAGCTAGTTCCAGTAGCCGTATAGTAACGGTTTAATTTAGCTGCTGGGTTGTTATCTATTATTGAACGAAACTTTGCCATTTCACCTATTTGTAACGAATACGTACCATCATCTTTTTGACCTAATATAGAAGCAAGCCACCCTGCCCACCAACTATATGACAAATCTGCTAAATTTGAGCCGTGATGCGGTGTAGCAAGTGTAATAACATTTCCAACAAATCGATTCGCACCATATTCAACTAATGCGGCTTGTGTATCAATACCACCTTTACTATGCGCTACAATATTAACTTTTTTACCGAAATGATTATATATTTCTTCAAGTTTTTGTGCTAACAACTTTCCGTTATCCCACTGACTAGCCGAACCTTTCCCTGCAGCATCATACAATTGTATAAACACTGTTTGATAGCCTGCTTTTAAAGCATAATCATACATATCATTTATATCATGATATACTGTCTTTCCATACCAACTATCAGCATTACCATTTCTTCCTTGTACAAAGAGAATTGGCGGTTTATTCTCATCATAATTAGCAGGTTTTTGGCCTAAAAACCATTCTCCAGGTGTGAATACTTCTGTATCAGGAAACCCCTTTCCAAGCTCTTTTATAACTTCTGCCTGTACATTTGTGCTAATCGTTGGAGCCATGATAAAAAATACAATTAGTAAGGCCACACATCTTCTCATCAGTCGCATATTACTCCCCCTATTTTTTTGAAAGAAGGTGTTCTTTATAATATTTTATATTTTCCCTTCCTTAATAATAGCTAATCTTTTATTTTTAAAAGATGTTAGCCCTATTTTTAGAAGGTTACTAGTTGTATACCCTCTTCCTTAACTCTCGTTATTCTCTTTGTTTCTACCTCTTCCTTTTGATAGAATACGACAAAAAAGTTTCTCAATAATTGTTACCTTCGCTACACCCAGATATTTTTTAAATCATTATTGTTTATATAAAGCATACAAATCTTGAAAAAATTTTAGTAAAAAAACATTTTATTACTAGTTAGTTATTTAAAAATATAATAAAGATATGTACTTTCTTTTCATTAAATACAAACTAATTTTAAAGGAGCTTGTATTATAAGACTTTCCTACGATTAAAAATTAAACTGAAATTTCCGAATAGAAAATCACATTTCCAGAAACATATATTATGATAATTTCCGCACACTTGAATTAACTTTTTAGAAGTACTAACCTATCGGTGAACAGAAGAAAATTCTGTAAAAAGAAAGGAGAATACTTTATGATGACCAAATTACAAAAGGAGTTTTTTAAACGCTTAGAAATTCCTGCAAAAGAAATAACATTTGATGATTTAGATGAAATTCTCTTGAAAATGGGAATGATTCTCCCCTATGAAAATCTTGATATCATGGCTGGTACTATTAAAAATATCTCAAAAGATAACTTAATAGAAAAGTTACTTATTCAAAAACGAGGTGGACTTTGTTATGAATTAAACTCCCTATTGTATTATTTTTTAATTGATTGTGGGTTTCAAGTATACAAAGTAGCCGGTACTGTTTATGACCTTTACGATAATAAATGGAAACCCGATGATGGTCATGTCATTATCATATTAAGTCATGAGGATAAAGATTATGTTGTGGATGCAGGTTTTGCATCTCATCTCCCTTTACATCCAGTCCCTTTTAACGGAGAAGTCATCTCCTCTCAAACAGGAGAATATCGAATTCGTAAGCGAAATACTCGAAAAGGTACGCATATTTTAGAAATGAGAAAAGGAGCTAACGGGGAATCTACAAGTTTCTTACAGTCTGAACCTTCAAACGAATGGAAAATAGGCTATGCTTTCACTGTAGATCCAATAGATGAGAAAAAAGTGAATAAGATTCAAAAAGTGATTGTAGAGCATAAAGAATCTCCTTTTAATAAAGGAGCTATCACTTGTAAATTAACTACTTATGGTCACATATCATTAACAAATAAAAATTATACAGAAACCTTTAAAGGCACCAAAAATAAACGACCAATAGAATCTAAAGATTATGCTCGCATTCTTCGTGACTCTTTTGGAATAACGCAAGAGAAATATGTAGGAAAAACACTAGAAAGAGGCTAGTTGACTACAAGTATTTCATAATAAAGCAGATTCTATATTTAGAATCTGCTTTATTTTATATTTTGTTATAAATTAATTTAATTTTGTTGTTACCCTTTAATTTTCAATTATATACTCATCATCATATTTATCGTATTGTAGCCCTTTCCCTATCTTTGACTCCGTAACTTGATCTTTTAAAAACGGTGCAGCATCCATTTTACTAGTTGCAATTTCAATTCCATATTTTTTCGTTAAATGAGCTAACTCTATTAAAAACCACTCTCTTCGCAATGTAACTGGAATATCCAATGTTTTTCTTTTCATATATAATAGCACCTCTTTTATTTTCATAGCTTAAAAATATCACTGGATGCACTTATTAAAACTACCTTTCACCGCTAACATCCAATGAAACATTATAGTATATGCATGTCCATTTCAAACGTGCTATCACAAATATGATATTTAAGTTTACATAATTATATTATGTAATAGTAGAAAAGGAAGGCATGTCCCTTCCCCTTCTACTATAGAGATTTAAATTAAGAACATCTTGGTACACCTAAAGCTAAAAATAAACCTGCTACTCCCGCAGTAATCGGTACTTTTAACGTAATAACATCATCTACCTTCGTTACTAAAAAGTAAGCATTACCTTCTTGTAATATACAAGTTACCAACAATTGAAATTCCATTCAAATCTCCTCCTTTCAATCGATATACTATAATTTATGAAATCTCTTTCAAAAAGTAATAGGAAATATATCCATTTTTCCTTATATATAAAATAAATGTTTACAAGTCTATTAAAAATATTAATTTTCTAAATTTATACAAAACGTGTAATATCCAATAAATTCCTATATAATCAATAAGAAGAATCTTACAAATGGAGGTATGAAAATGTTGATTTTAAGTAATATTGGTGCAGCTTTATTTTTTATTGCTTTTATTCTTTTAATCTTATGTATCATTTCATTCTTTAAGAAAAATGGAAAATCAAAACAATATGGACGTCCTACCGTTATTCTTTTTATGATTTCTATTATATTAATAACGGCCGGTACACCAAAATCGGAACACCCCGTCGTCGAGTTTTTTTCTACTTTAAGTTTCATTCTATTTATATTCTTCCTTGTTCTAGCAATCTTATCTGTTATTAAGAAAACAGGTGTAGCGAAAAAACAATTTATTATTACAGCTGTATTATTTGTCATTTTTGTTGCGTTATTAGGTATTTCAGCTCCTTCTTCTGAAAAAACGACAGCAACTAGTACAAAAGTTGCCTCTAATAATGAAGAGCCAAAAGATAGCGAACAGAAAAAAGAGCTAGAAAAGAAAGAGGCGGACGAAAAAACTCAAAAGCAAGAAGATGAGAAGCGTCTAGCCGAAGAACAAGCTCGTAAGCAAGAGGATGAAAAACGTCAGGCTGATGAACAAGCTCGTAAACAACAAGAAGAACAAAAACGTCAGGCTGATGAACAAGCTCGTAAACAACAAGAAGAGCAAAAACGTCAGGCTGATGAACAAGCTCGTAAACAACAAGAAGAACAAAAACGTCAGGCTGATGAACAAGCTCGTAAACAACAAGAAGAACAAAAACGTCAGGCTGATGAACAAGCTCGCAAACAACAAGAAGAACAAAAAGCACAGCAAGCTCAAACACAACCAGCTAATGGTAAATACTGATAGTGCATACTACAAAAATTGTGCTGCAGTTAGAGCAGCTGGGAAAGCTCCTTTACATAAAGGGCAACCAGGTTATAGCTCTCATCTTGATCGGGATGGCGATGGAATTGCATGTGAAAAATAGTAATAAAAAAGAAGCTTTTACTAAGCTTCTTTTTTATTAACGTAAAATATTACCACTTATTACTTTCCCCCTTATTTTAATAACATTCTTCTTATTATTCTCAAAAACGACACAGAATAAGTGATTTCAATCACTACATAGATTTTAATTTATCGCTATTCTTAATTCAGATATTACATTAAAATTTTATGGAGGCATTCATATGGAACATACATTTACTGAAACTTCAATTGTTGGTGAGATTGTTACACAATTTCCGAAAGCTAGTGATCTTTTTAAATCATATAGAATAGATTTTTGTTGTGGCGGTAATAAGCCACTTATTGATGCAATTCATGAAAGAAATTTATCAGCTACTGAAGTGCTTACAGAGTTAAATACGCTTTATCATAATACGAAACGATTAAATGAATCGAAAATTGATTGGAAAAATGCTTCTTATCGTGAATTGATTGATTATGTTATAAATAAGCATCACCGCTATTTAAATGAAGAATTACCACAGTTAAGTCCATATGTGACAAAAGTATTACGTGTTCATGGGGCAAGTCAGCCTCATTTAGCTCAAATTCATAAGCTATTTCATGAACTTAAAATGGAATTAGAACAGCATTTAATTAAAGAAGAAATGGAAGATTTTCCATTAATTTTAGAATTTGAACAAAATCCAACTAATGAAAACTATGCTAAGTTACGTAAAGTAGTAAATGAACTAGAAAATGAGCACAATCATGCTGGAAATATTATAAAAGAACTTCGTAAAGTGACAAATGACTTTACTCCTCCAGAAGGTGCTTGCGGTACTTATCGACTTGTTTACCAACGCCTCGAAGCGCTAGAGTCTGATTTATTTGAGCATATTCATTTAGAAAATAATATTTTATTTCCGCGTGCCATTACGAAAGCATAAATCAAGTGCAGGACATGAGTGTAAATACTTATGGCCTGCTTTTTCGTTTCGCGAAAAATATTCACATCCCCTTCACATAAAACCGAATTTTAACAATTTGTGAATCATTATAAAAATGTGATAAACATCACATCTCCCCCTTATTTGATTTTCTATAATAAAAATATAATCCTTTGTTCAATATTTCACATAAAAAGGGGAAACGAAAATGAAAAAACGTTTAGTTATGATCGGGAATGGTATGGCTGGCATTCGCTGTATGGAAGAAATCTTAAAACATGATAGTGATTCATATGAGATTACTATTTTTGGAGATGAACCGCATCCAAACTACAACCGCATTATGCTCTCTCATGTTTTACAAGGCAAAACAAATATGCAAGATATCATTATGAATGAATACAGTTGGTATGAAGAAAACGAAATAACTTTGTATACGAATGAAAGAGTTCAAAGTATTAACCGAGAAGAAAAAATTATTATTACAGAAAAGAAGCGTACTCTTACATACGACAAGCTCATTATCGCAACAGGTTCTAGTGCTTTTATTTTACCTGTTGAAGGTTCCGCACTTTCTGGTGTAACAGGATTTCGAACTATTGAAGATACACAATTTATGATAGATACCGCTAAAGAAAAGAAAAAGGCCGTTGTCATTGGTGGCGGGTTACTCGGTTTAGAAGCCGCAAGAGGTCTAATTGATTTAGGAATGGACGTACATGTTGTTCATTTAATGCCTAGCTTAATGGAGCAACAACTAGATACGAAAGCAGCTGCTCTTCTGCGTGAAGATTTAGAAGCACAAGGCATGAAGTTTTTAATGGAAAAGAAAACTGTAAAAATTCTTGGTACAGACCATGTTGAGGGCATTCAATTTGAAGATGGTGAAGTTGTAGATTGTGATTTAATCGTAATGGCTGTCGGTATACGCCCAAATACGCAAATAGCAAAAGATGCTGGTCTAATTGTAAATCGCGGTATTGTAGTCAATGACTATATGCTAACAAATGATGAGTCCATTTATGCAGTTGGAGAATGTGCAGAGCATGACGGTATCGCATATGGACTTGTTGCTCCTCTTTATGAACAAGGTGCGATATTAGCAAAACATATAACAAATTTACAAACTGATGGATATTCGGGCAGTATCGTCGGTACACAATTAAAAGTTGCTGGTTGTGATTTATTCTCTGCTGGCCAAATTTATGAAGATGATCAAACGAAAGCAATATCCATCTTTAATGAATGTAAACGTTCCTATAAAAAAGTATTAATTCGTGATAATAAAGTCGTCGGTATCGTTTTATACGGTGATACAGCTGACGGTACCCGCCTCTTTAGCATGTTAAAGAAAGAAGAAGATATACAAGAATATACACCAGCTTCCATTCTTCACAAAGCTGGTGAAGAATGTGAACTTGACGTTGCTACTATGAGTGCGGATGACACAATTTGCGGATGTAATGGTGTTACGAAAGGCACAATCGTTCAAGCCATTTTAGAACAGGAGTTAAAGACTTTTGAAGAAGTTAAAGCCTGTACGAAAGCCGCAGGGTCTTGTGGTAAATGTCGTCCGCTTGTAGAACAAGTTTTATCTCATACACTTGGAGATGCTTTTGATGCTTCTGCACAGTCTACCGGTATGTGCGGATGTACACCTTTATCACGTGATGAAGTCGTAGCGGCCATTCATGAGAAAGGTTTAAAATCTCCAAAAGAAGTACGAAACGTTCTTGGTTTTGTACATGAAGATGGATGTTCGAAATGTCGTCCTGCTTTAAACTACTATTTACGTATGGCGATTCCAGAAGAATATGAAGATGATAAATCATCCCGTTTCGTGAATGAAAGAATGAATGGTAACATCCAGCACGATGGTACCTTCTCTGTTATTCCACGTATGTACGGAGGCGTTACAACAGCAGATGATTTAATGAAAATTGCTGAAGTTGCGAAAAAGTACGATGTTCCACTTGTGAAAATTACAGGTGCGAGCCGAATTGGCTTATACGGTGTTAAGAAACAAGATTTACCTAACGTATGGGCTGAATTAAATATGGCTTCTGGATATGCGTATTCAAAATCTCTTCGTAATGTAAAATCATGTGTTGGCTCTCGTTTCTGCCGTTTCGGTACGAAAGATTCATTAGGACTTGGTATGTTGCTTGAACAATCATTAGAAATGGTAGATACACCTCATAAAATGAAGATGGGTGTAACGGGCTGTCCGCGTAACTGTGCGGAAGTACTGACGAAAGATTTTGGCGTTGTTTGTGTCGAAAATGGATACCAACTTTATATTGGCGGAAATGGTGGTACGGAAGTACGCGAAGCTGATTTTGTAATGATTGTCCCTACTGAAGATGATGTCCTTCGCATCGCTACAGCTTACATGCAATATTATCGTGAAACTGGTATTTACGGAGAGCGTACTGCCTACTGGACAGAACGATTAGGCTTCGATCACATAAAGGAAATACTGCAAGATGCAAATATGGTCACTAAGTTAAATGAACGTTTCCAAAAAGCTCGTGGCACATATAAAGAAGCATGGGGACAAGCATTAGAAACGAAATCATTAAAAGCGATGTATGAAGTAGAAACTGTGAAATAAGGAGCTGTGATCTATATGATACAAACGAAAGAAAAAATAAAAGTTATGCGTGCAGAAGACCTTCCTATTCAAATCGGTAAAGAGGTACAAATGAAAGGTATGTCTATCGCCCTATTCCGCCTTTCAAATGGCGATATTCGAGCTGTAGAAAATCGTTGTCCTCATAAAAACGGGCCATTAGCGGAAGGTATTGTATCTGGAGAATTCGTCTTTTGTCCACTACATGATTGGAAAATTTCACTACTAACAGGTGAAGTTCAAAAACCTGATGATGGTTGTATTCAAACGTATGAAGTAGAAGTTATTGACGGGGATATTTATATATACATGTAATTTACAAAAGGAAGCCTCCCCTGGCTTCCTTTTAAATAAAAATAGACGAGGTGCGAATATGAACGGATATGTATATTTAGTTGGTGCAGGACCAGGTGATGAAGGGCTTATTACAAAAAAAGCGATAGAGTGCTTAAATCGTGCAGATATCGTCTTATATGACCGCTTATTAAACCCTTCCTTTCTTAATTATACAAAAGAAACATGTGAACTTATTTATTGCGGAAAAATGCCAAAGAATCATACTATGCGTCAAGAAATGATTAACGCACACCTCCTTCAATTTGCGAAAGAGGGAAAAATCGTAGTCCGCTTAAAAGGCGGAGATCCATCTATTTTTGGCCGTGTTGGTGAAGAAGCAGAGACTTTAGCATCAGCAAATATTCCATATGAAATTGTACCAGGTATTACATCTAGCATCGCCGCTAGTATCTATGCAGGTATTCCCCTCACCCACCGTGACTACAGTAATAGCGTCACTTTATTAACCGGACATGCAAAAGGTCCTTTAACCGACCATGGAAAATATAATTCATCTCACAATAGCGACACAATTGCCTACTACATGGGTATAGAAAACTTACCTACAATTTGTGAAAACTTACTACAAGCAGAAAAAAAAGAAGATACGCCAGTAGCAGTCATTGAATGGGGTACAACTGGTAAACAGCGCGTTGTCACAGGGACACTGTCTACCATTGTTTCTATTGTCAAAAACGAAAATATTTCTAATCCTTCTATGACAATTATTGGTGATGTCGTTTCCTTACGGGATCAGATCGCTTGGAAAGAACGTAAACCATTACACGAGAAAAAAGTTTTATTTGCATCTGCAACGAATAAAACAAGTTCAATGAAGCAAAAGTTACAAGAAGCCGGTGCAGAAATATATCAAATTCCTACTTTCAAAAAGGTAGAATACACATTAACACTTGAACAAATCAATGAAATTTTTAACGTTAATCGTCTTGTTTTTTGTTCAGCTGAAAGTGTAGAAATATTGATGCAATCATGTAGTAAACACCAAAAAGATATTCGTTCTTTACAAGCGCAACTACAACATATGAACGTTGCCACTCAAGAAAAACTTATGCAATATGGGCTACTAAGTAAACAAGCAGAGTTCTCTTCCAATACAACAGTTTATTTAGGACGAAACATTAACCGAATTGCTGTTATTCAAGAAAAAATTGGTGCTGGTTCCTATATGATGACTCATGAGTACACAATTGATCATCGCTTCGATGAAATTCATTCACGTATGCTTTCTGAATTCTCATGGGATAGCATTGTATTTGAAGGTCGTGCTTCTATTGATACGTTTCTAGCAGAAATAAAACGCCTTGGCTTTATCAATTTTCTTACTCTCCCATTCTCGTATACCGACGTTCCAACTTTATACTATGCAAATAAAGTTGGGTTTCATAACGTAGATCATCAATTACAAGAAACTCTTATGAAGAAAGACATGGTAAGACAATGAAAGGAATTGTATATGTTGGACATGGGAGCCGGCTACAAGAAGGTAATGAACAATTCATTCAATTAATTCAATCTGTTATGAAAGAGCGAAACGAAAGAATTCAAAAAATAGCTTTTCTAGAACTAACGACACCTACTATTTCGGATGCAGTTACAGAAACGATAATAGAGGGAGTAACTGAAATAATGATTGTACCTGTTTTATTATTTGCAGCAGCTCACTATAAACGTGATATTCCTTTTGAAATAGAACAACTACAAAAGAAATATCCACAAATAACATTTTCAGTTGTACCTCCTTTTAGTACACATCCACATATGGTGGAACTTGTAGTGAAAAGAATACGTGAAGCTATGCCAATGCAAAATAGTAGTATTTTACTCGTAGGACGAGGCAGTAGTGATACACAACCGATACATGAGTTACAACTAATCGGAGCAGCTGTCGAACGAAAACTTGGTATGCCAGTATCCTGTTCCTTTTTAACGAAAGGAACTCCCTCTTTTACTGCCGAGCTCAAGGATATAACATCGACTGCGTCCCATGTATATGTCATGCCATACCTTCTCTTTACCGGATTATTACTTCAAAAAATTGAATTGCATACAAAAAAATATAATCATGTTACGACTTGTAACTGTCTTCAGTTTGATACATATATGAAACTAACATTGTTAGAACGAATGGAGGAATGCATATATGTATAACATGTACCCTCTTATGTTTAATCTACAAAATAAAGTCGTTGTTATCATTGGTGGAGGTAAAATTGCATATCGAAAAGCGTCTGGATTAAAAGATACAGGCGCTTTCGTCACTGTTGTCAGCCCAGAAATTTGCGAGGAAATGAAGGAACTTTCTTATATTACTTGGAAGCAAAAAGCTTTTAGTAATGATGATATTAAAGATGCTCACCTTATTTATGCAGCTACAAATCAACACGCTGTAAATATGATGGTCAAACAGGCCGCTCATGATTTCCAGTGGGTTAACGTTGTAAGTGATGGTACAGAATCATCTTTTCACACACCTGGCGTTATAAGAAATAATGAATATGTTGTCACTATTTCAACTTCTGGTAAAGATCCATCATTTACGAAGCGTTTGAAGCAAGAACTAACATCTATATTGCCTAAACTTATAAAAAAGATTTCTCGTACACATAAATTGTAATCTATTTCTTAGTTAAAATAGTAATTACCTTTGGACAAACGTTTTTTAGGGGACGTTTGTTCTTTTTGTTGTAGTTCCGTTCTTTTATTTCACAAGTAATCTATGAAGAAAATAAATGGTGTTTGCAACTTGTAAACAAATAAATTTCATGACAAGTGTAACATTACGAGCAACTCTTTCTATTCAGTTTTTATATTGGATATTCATTCAACCAAATTAGCGCTTGTTCATAATCATCAAAAAACTCCACGGATTCTTTTGTATTGGATTGTTGTAAATACTTCAGTATCTCTCCTTCTTCAAGAAGAAATGCAATTGCCTTACTATGATTCAAAATGGTTTCATTGAAGAACTTATCTTTCCATACTTTTTGAACAGAAAAATGATTTGGGGTATACCCTTTTCTATCCACCAACACTTTGTATTTCCGACCCTCAGAAATAAATTGCTGACAAACCTGCTCAAAATCATTAAACCATTCATACACATCTTCTGTATTAATCTGGCCAATTAGATGGGTAACAATCAAATCTCCTGAAACTATTGTGCTGATATTCTGTTTACTCAACTTTTAATCATCTCCCTTAGTGGCAATTATGCATAAAATTCTTACTTGACACTCCCACCCCATCGCTATCACCTTAAGCTCATATAACTTTAATTATAAGCGAGATTGTGTCTTTTTTTCGCCAGTCTATATGTAAATACTTTAAAGATTTCCATACGAAATAAACCCTAATAAGTTTCTTTTTTTGAATTAAATCACTAGATTTTGAAACATGGTACAATTGTAAACGACACCCAATATATGAAAGACTGCTTTCTTCTCATATCTATAGGACTTCTGTCCATCATTTACCGCCTCAAATCTTTTCGTTTTTGCACGTATATTCAAAACAAAATATATGATAAATAAATAACGACAGTTACTGTAATAATGCTGAAAATTGTTGAAAATAAAACGATTTGTGCATGTAATTCAGGCTCTATTTGATATTCCATAGCAATGGTTGATGTATTTCTTGAAGTAGGAAAAGAACTTGCAATAAATAACGATTGCGCAACAATACCATCGATGTTTAGTATGTATATTACAGCAAGTGCTAATAATGGTCCCATCAGTAACCTTCCAATTAAAGCCCATGTTATGACTCGATGGAAAAAATTAAGTTTAATGTTGGATAATTGCGCCCCTAGCAATATGAGTGCTATTGCAACAAAACCATTCGCAAGCTGATTAAGAGGTAGCAAGATAGAATTAGGTATTTGAATTTTAAAAGATTGAAAGAGAACCCCTAATACGAGCGCATGAAATACAGGCAGTCTTAGAAATGATTGAATAATACCTCCGATTGTTTTTGTTGCTGATAGTAAGTTATATATCCCATATGAATAAGTTAAAAGATTCTGGAAAATCACAATAAAAATCTGAATGGAAACCCCCACTGGATTGTGACTGAAAATCAATTGACTTACTGGTAACCCATAATTACCGGAATTCATTAACGAAATGCTATTTTTTAGAGCTGCACTTTCTCCTTTTTCTAACTTTAATGTTTTTGAAATGAAATGACTTACTATGATCAGACTCAGACTATAAAGCATTAAATAGTATATTATTTGGAGCAACAAACCTGTCTCTATACTAATATCATATATATTCACAAATACAGCTGCTGGCATTAAGCAATAAGTAATAAGTGTAGAAAGCTGCTTTAAGTTAAATTGGAACTTTCTTTGTAAGATTGCACCAATTAGCATTAATATTAATATTGGTAATATTACGTCTAGTATAATAAAAACAAACATGTAAAACCTCATTCTAAATATATTTTAGTTGGATTAAACACTTTACTAAATATGAATCACATTTAATCAGTCGGAAAACCCCTTCAATTCTCAATAATCAGAAAAACTTAAACCAATAATATGAAAATGTGCATCAAAAATTCTTATTTCATTTCCCTCTCCTCTCTTTTCTTTAACATACCAAATATAACTCATAAAGAAAATTATGGATTATTTATACAAATTCATAATTTTATCTTATTGACCTAAACTATCTTCTTTATTTTAAATATACTTTTTCACAATATCCATTAACCTTACCAAAAAATTTGGCCCTAAAAAAATCTGATAATGCAGTTACTATGCGAAGGATACTTGCATCAATCCTATACTTGTCGCTTAAACTACCTAACACACCTGATACTTGTTTATCTTGAGTGGACTTATATTTTTTTCATCTAAACATCCCGATTCAATTAAATATTTGCATTCTAAAAATGAGTTCGATCTTTAGAATAGATTTAAGATTTCCTTAACTAATCTGCCCTTTAATTGAATAACTTTTGACATCTTCATTTTAAAAGCAAATTCTTATAGAAAATAAGCGTTTATTGAGAGATCAATAAAAACATGTTGAAGCCTATTACTAAAAGAACCATCCCAAAATACTTTGGGATGGTTCTTTTTCCTTATTAATGATTTTTTAACATCACTAACAGCTTTTCTTGACTATACATCCACACTGTAATGATTAAACAAGCAAGTGCGACTTCTGATAATGCCATAAATCCAATTGCATAATGGCCTGTTAGTTGGAATAGTAATGTTAAAATTAGGGGCGGGAAGAACCCTCCTAGTCCGCCTAAAGCTGAAACAAGTCCATTTACAATACCTGCTTGTTCTGAGAAGTACATTGGAACGAGTTTAAAGATTGTACCATTACCAATGCCTGCACAAAATGCGACTAGTAAGCAACCAAATGTATACACGTTCATACTAGGCATGAATGATAAAATAATACCTGAAAGTGTTAAACCGATAAATACGAAGATTAATATTTTAAATGGATTAAACTTATCGCCGAGCCAACCACCAATCGGACGCATAATTGTTGCGAGTACAATGAATCCTGCAGTTCGCATACCAGCATCTACTTTCTCTAATCCGAAGTGAGATACTAAAAAGTTTGGTAAGTATACTGTAAATGCGACAAATGATCCGAATGTTAAAAAGTAAAAGATACATAAAAACCAAAGTTTCTCATTTTTATATACACCTTTTATTTGTTCCATTAATGGTGTATTCACCTTTTTCTCCTTACGATCACCTAATAAAAAGTTCATAAGTGCAAATGCTGCAAGTAAAACTAAATAACATTGTACTGTCGTTCTCCAGCCAACTGAAGTTGCGATAACAGGCGCTAAAAATGAAGTAATTGCTGTTCCGGCGTTACCGACACCGTAAATACCATTTACAAAACCATGACTCTCTTTCGGAAAGTATTTTGGTAAAGAAGTTACTCCTACAGAGAATACAGCACCACCGATTCCTACAAATAATCCACCAATAATTAAATCCATCATAGAATTGGCAACACTAATATAAAAGACAGGAAATAATAATAGAATAAAACTAATAAAGAATAATTTTCTTGCTCCGAAACGATTTGTCCAATAACCAATTGGAATGCGAAGAACAGAACCTAAAATAACGGGTACTGCTGTGACCATAGAAATTTGCCCCGCAGTTAATGGGATATCCACTTTAATATAAGGCATTAATGATGATAAAATGACCCATACCATAAAACCTATAATTAGATTAGAAGTTTGTAAACTTAATTGAAAATTAGGACTTTTCATCCTGTTCCCTCCTATGTATGCATATTTATATTCATTCTCTCCAGCCTAATCACGTCGTAACATGATTAAGTCGAAAAGAATCAACCACCACTTACTGGCGGAATTATCGCTATGACATCGCCAGTTTGAATGATGTCATCCTCATTTGCATACTCTTCATTTATAGCTACCATGATTTCATTTGAAATCGCTACGTTGTATTTCTTAATGAGTACCTTCTTTAGTTCAGAAACTGTAATATTTTCACAATCGATTTGTAATGCTGGCTTACTTACTTCTTCTTGTAAATGTGCAAATAATAGTACTTCAATCATATTCTCATCTCCTCTTCAGGCTCACCATTCTCATATGCTACATTCTCTAGCTGATCACCAATCCATGATTCACCATCTTCCCAAAATTCTTTCTTCCAAATTGGAACGATTTGTTTTATACGCTCCATAATATATTCGTTCGCCTCATATGCAGCTTTCCGGTGTGGTGTAGAAACAGCGACGACAACAGCAAGATCAGAAATTTGTAATGTACCAATGCGATGTGTAATGGCGACAAATGTCCCAGGCCACCTCTCTCCTACTTCAGTACCAATTCTCTCAAGTTGTTTTTCTGCCATTGTTTTATATGCTACATACTCTAAATGTAGCGTACGACGCCCTTTCGTAAATTCTCTAACAGTACCAACGAAAGTAGTAACTGCGCCGCACTCACGACGAATTACTTTGTTTGTAACTTCCTCAATTGAAATAGGTGTATCAATTACTTCATAATACGTTTGTATCATTTTGCACCTCTTATCTTTGTATAAGTTAGTAATCTATTTTTCTATTATTTGTATGATCGAAGTGGTTCTTCCCACGGCCACTCACTTCCAGCGTTTGATTCTAATAACAGTACCGAAACAGTTATTCCTGCTTCAAATCCTCTCGTTCCTCCTGGCAGGACGATAAATGCGTTCGCCTCTGCAAGTGAAGAAATTGCACTAGATTTATCTAAACCAACTGGTGTAACTTGTAATTGACCATCTACAAATTCCACTCTCCCTCTTACAAAACGAGTAAACGGATTTGCTTTCGAAATGTCTTTCTGTAATATTGCCTCTGCACGATATATGTGCGGATCTTTCCTATGCAAGTATGTTCCAATGACAGGTCGAACAAACAATTCACATCCGACATAACAAGCAGAAGGATTACCAGATAGACCAAATAATAGTTTTCCCTCTAACTCAGCTACAGTTGTCACACTTCCTGGTCGCATCGCTATTTTGTTAAAAAGTACATTAGCTTGTAATCTCTCATAAATAGCCGGTAAATAATCATAGTCTCCTACTGAAACGCCACCAGTTGTAATTAATATATCAACTTCTTTTATCGCTTTTTTTACAGTGTTATAACACGTCTCAAAATTGTCAGCGAATTGCCCATAATACTGTACAATTCCACCTGCTCGTTCAATTTGAGCAGCTACCATATAAGAGTTACTATTTCGAATCTTCCCTGGCTTTAATTGTTCATGTACTTCGAGCAGTTCACTTCCTGTCGTTACAATTCCAATGACTGGCTGTTTTACAACATATAACGTACTATAACCAAACGTAGCAAGAAGCGCTGCAACTCCAGGATTAATAACAGTCCCTTTTTTCACAAGGATGCTATTTTGGTTTACATCTTCTCCTTTAAAAGAAATGTTATCGCCAGAAGAGAAAGAGCGTTTTAATACCATATAAATCTTTTCGTTTTCTTCAAATCCTTCCGTTAGCTCTAACATAACAACCGCATTACACCCTTCCGGAATTGCGGCACCTGTCATAATACGGACAGCTTGAAATGCTTTCACTTCTTCTGTAAAAACAAAGCCTGCTCCAATTTCGCCAATTACTTCAAACTGAATGGGGTTACTACTACTCGCTTCTTTTGTATCTTCCGCTCGAATCGCAAACCCGTCGTACGGAGAGCGATCAAAATGCGGAACATCATGATCTGCAATAACATCTTCTCCAAGTGTTCTACCGTAGCTTTCTATAAGAGAAACCTTTTCTATTTCACCTTGGTAAGCATATTCCATTACACGAGCAACTGCTTCTGCCACTGGAATTGGTATACGTTTTTCTAACATTCTTTTTTCACCTCGTTTTAATAAGGGGCAACTCTCTTTCTGTTCATCCTATATATTTTGCGTATAATCGTTTTGCTATTTTCACATCATTTGTTCCATGAATAAATGCCCTACCGTCTGTAAATAAAACGAAACGATATTCATCAATTAGAAATGATAGTAAGTAAGGCGTTTTTTGGACAAGTACACTTTTTTGTAATCGTTTTTGAACTTCCTCTAAATGAAGAACACGTTTTATCCCTGGACGGATTTGAACCGTATTCCGTCCACATAGCACTTCCGTTTTCATCTGTGCTTCAAATGTTAAACTTGGATACGTGCGTGTATTTCCACAAGATGGACATGTATTTTTCTTCTGTCTATTTACTTTTAATGAGAGATATTGATTGTTCCAAATATCAAATGATAACATTGTCCCTCTTAATGATTCATAATCATCCACCAATATTTTCATCGCCTCTGTAACTTGGTGAGCAACAACCATTTGTACAGCTGGCTGAATGATTCCGGCTGTATCGCATGTTGCACCGCCCATAGGATGATCCATTAGACAGCGAAAACATGGTGTTTTCCCAGGAAGAATTGTATACGTTACACCGTAACTCCCAATGCATCCGCCATATATCCAAGGTATATTTTCTTTTTGTGAAATGTCATTTATAAGTAGACGCGTATCGAAATTGTCAGTCGCATCTAATATGAGATCCACATCTTTTGTTAACTCTTCTATTTCTCGCATTGTGACATCTGTTACAACTGGTACAATTTCCACTTCAGAATTAATCTTTCTTACATGTTCTGCTGCTGCAATTGCTTTTGGTTTACACTGCTGCGCATCTTCTTCTGTATATAACTGCTGCCGCTGTAAATTACTCCATTCGACGTAGTCACGATCAGCAATTGTCAATTTCCCAATTCCCATCCTAGCAAGTGCTTCTGCATTCGCAGCTCCTAGCGCACCCGCACCGATTAGGAGCACATGCTTTTCTCTTATTTTTCTTTGTCCCATTTCACCAATTCCAGAAAACAACACTTGTCTTGAATAACGCTCTTGCATAAGAAATCCTCCTTTCACTATCCACCAATGTAAGACATTTCAACTTTTGGACGTTTACTTGTATTCTCAACCGTTCTTTCATCTGAATATCGATCTGTTCTATATCGCCATGTATCATTTAAAATTTTTAATAGTGATGCATCAGAAATATTTTCTCGAAGAAGCGTTCGCAAATCCGTTCCTTTCGCTCCAAATAGGCACGTGAAAAACTTGCCGTCTGCCGAAATACGAGCTCTCGTACAAGAAGAACAAAATGACTCAGAAACAGAAGTAATAAATCCAACTTCTGCATTACTCCCTACATATCGATACAATTTCGCAACCTCTCCAAAATAACGAGGCTGAGCGGGCTCAATTGGATATACACGATTAATTTTCTCTATTAATTGTTCCTTCGTAATGACTTCTTCAAAATTCCATCCGTTTGTACTACCTACATCCATAAACTCAATGAAACGGAGCTGAATTTCTTTTTCTTTAAAATAACGAGCCATATGAAGAATTTGACTATCATTCATCCCTTTTTTTACGACCATATTTACCTTTACTTCTAATCCAGCAGCATTTGCTGCTTCTATTCCTTTCAGTACAGGTTTTGTACTTACATTTCTTCCGTTAATTTTTTTGAAGACATGGTCCTCTATCGCATCTAAACTAATATTTACACGTTTTAATCCCGCGTCTTTTAGCGCCTTAGCTTGTTTTGCTAAATGAATTCCGTTTGTTGTGAGTCCGATGTCTTTTAAGCCTTCTAGATTTGTAAGTCTTGCAATTAATTTCGGTAAGTCTTTACGCAATAAAGGTTCACCGCCAGTAAGCCTAATTTTATTAACTCCCATACTTATAAATAATCTCGCTAACCTTTCTATTTCATTAAATGTTAATAAACACTCTTCCTGTAAAAAAGCATAATCAGGTCCGAACACTTCAGCAGGCATACAATATGTGCACCTAAAATTACAACGATCAATAACTGAAATGCGTAAATCTTGAAGTGGCCGCTTTAAAGAATCTTTCATGTTCTCGTGCATCTATATCCCTTCTTTTCTGCTGCAATCCTTAGTAAGCTTTCATTTTTTTATTTGCCTTCATTATAAAAAAGAAGCTACATATTCAATGTGACTTTTCTCACATCACTTTCCCCATTCAAAAAATTTTCACAAATCCGTTCGCATTTTGTTCACATCTTTAGCCACTCCTCCTTACGGTCATTGAAATTTCAATTTATTTTTAAATAGCTCTTGCATTTTCATCATACTTACACTCAAAATAGGAAATGTATTGCTTATAAGAAGAAAGGTGATCACTGTGGCAAACAGTATGACATTATCTCAAGATTTAAAAGAATTACTTGCATCTGTTGAATATAAAATGCAGATAAAAAAAGGTAGTTTTATTTTTCAAGAAGGTATGGAGGCAACAGAACTCTATATCATTCACTCAGGAAAAGTACAAATTAGTAAACTTAGTGCTGACGGACAAGAATTAACACTTCGAATTTGTTCGGAATATGACATTATTGGAGAATTAACATTGTTCACGGATAATGCAAAATATTTATTAAACTCAAAATGTCTTGAAGATGTTGAAGTAGGTGTAATAAAACGTGAAGCGTTAGAAAAAGCATTACTCCAAAAACCCGCTCTTGTATTTGAATTTATGAAATGGATTAGTGAACATTTAAGAAGAATGCAAACGAAGTTCCGAGATTTAGTATTACACGGCAAAAAAGGTGCCCTGTACTCTACTCTTATACGAATGACAAATAGTTACGGTGTATTAAAAGAAAATGGTATTCTCATCGATTTACCATTAACGAATCAAGAACTCGCTAATTTCTGTGCAACTTCACGTGAAAGTGTAAATCGAATGTTAAATGAATTAAAAAAGCAAGGTACAATTTCAATTCATAAAGGAAAGATTACAATCCACGATTTACAATTTTTAAAATGTGAAATTGCTTGTGAAGATTGCTCTGCTTCTGTTTGTAGCATTGATTAGCATCTTATTTAGATGCTAATCTTTTTTCAATTTAAACTACTTATTAACGTTTATTCCCTATGTAAACAAAAACGAGGCCTTCCATATTAGACCTCGTTTCGTTTTAACCATTAGCTCCTATCCGTTTACAGCAGTATTATTTTTTCAACTCATTAGGAATACGTCTTCTGTAAATCACATAACTACGGCTTACATATTTAATTGGGGCACTAAATACATGTACAAGTCTTGTAAATGGCCACACTGCGAAAAGCCCCATCCCTGCGAGAATGTGAATTTTAAACCATATTGGTACTTCCATCATATATTCAACTTTCGGTTGGAAAATAAAGAGACTTCGGAACCAAGGGCCAATCGTTGTACGATAATCAAATCCTTTTGAATCGATATTTAAAAATGTTGAAGAAAGTCCTGCTAGCATTACGATAAGTAATAAAATAAGCGCAATATAATCTCCCTTTGTACTCGTTGCAATGATACGTTTTACAGTTACGCGGCGGTACGTTAATATAATTAAACCGATAATAGAAGCAACACCTGCCGGAAGTCCGAAACTAATTGCTACTACATGATACATATGCTCAGAGATACCTATTGAACGGTATACAGCTTCTGGAATTAAAATTCCCATAACATGACCGCCAATTACGAACATGATCCCAAAGTGGAATAATAGACTCCCGACCCGGAGCATCTTCTTTTCTAATAGTTCACTAGATTTTGATGTCCATCCAAATTGATCATAGTTGTATCTAAAAATATGTCCACCGATAAATATTGCAAAAATGATATAGGGAAACAATACCCATAGAAATTGATCCATCATTTTAACAACTCTCCTTTCTAATTTGTCTGTACACCCCATGTTTCGATAGCGAGTAGAACAGCCGCAAGAATTGGTTCATACATACTGTCTGCTTCTTTTAATTGAACGTGTAACGCTTGTATATTCTCCGTGTATTTACTCATAATTGGTTCACTGTCTATCTCATTTGCATTTGCAAAGAACTCAAGCAATAGCGGTAAATAATCAGGTAATTCTTTATCTGTTACTTCAAAACCAGATTTTTTATAATGCTGTTTTAACTCCAGTAATTCAATACCTCTTTCTCTTTGTTCACCAGTGTTCATATAAGTAAGATACATATTTGTTTTCTTACCAAAATCGAATGTATATACGTAACTATCAATGAGTTGATCATTCGTTTTATTTAGCACTTGCTTTATAAAGGCTGTAAGTGACGCTTTAACGTCTTCCTGTTTTATTGTTTCAACCTCTTCTTGCAATTCAGTTACAGCTTCTCTCCACCCTAGTTCAGGATAGGAGAGAAGAAAAGAAGAACAAGAAAAAGCTGTTTGTAAACTTTGTCTCATAATTTTCTGCCCCCTTTATTTAAGAAATTGTCATACAAGAGCCTGGACCACCTGTGAATGATAAACCACAGCTTCCTTGTTCGCTATATAAATCTGCCACTTGTTCACGGTGAGATGTCGGGATAACGAAGCGATCTTTATATTTCGCAATGGCAAGAAGACGATACATATCTTCTACATCCTGTTTCGCTAAACCAAGTTCTTTTAATACAGCTTCATTTGGCTCTTTATTAATTTGCAGTGCTCTCATATATGTTCGCATAACAGCCATTTTTTTCAATGTAAGACGAATGTGTGATTCATCCCCTGCAGTGAGTAAATTCGCTAAATATTGAATTGGAATACGCATATTATCAATTGCAGGGAAAACCTCTTCTGCTTGCCAGTTACTACCTTTCCCTTCCACCATGTTCATAATTGGGCTAAGCGGAGGGATATACCAAACCATCGGCATTGTACGATACTCCGGGTGAAGAGGCAGAGCAATTTTCCAATCGATAATCATTTTATAGATAGGTGACTGTTGTGCTGCTTTAATCCATTCTTCAGGAATGCCTTGTTTTTTCGCTTCAGCTGCTATTTCTGGATCATTTGGATCTAGGAAAACAGTAAGCTGAGATTCATATAAATCTTTTTCGTCTTCAACAGAAGCTGCTTCTTTTACTTTATCAGCGTCATATAGCATTACTCCAATATACCTGATACGTCCTACACATGTTTCTGAACAAATTGTTGGCATACCAGCTTCAATACGTGGGAAGCACATTGTACATTTTTCAGCTTTATTCGTTTGCCAGTTAAAATACACTTTTTTATATGGACAAGATGATACGCAGAATCTCCATGCGCGACATGCATTTTGATCTACAAGAACAATTCCATCTTCTTCACGTTTATACATCGCACCAGATGGACAAGATGATACGCAAGATGGATTCATACAATGTTCACATATGCGTGGTAAATACATCATAAAGACGTTTTCAAAATCTGTTTTAATTTCTTCTTCCATTTTCTTTACGTTTGGATCTTGCAATCCAGTTATATGTCCGCCTGCTAAGTCATCTTCCCAGTTTGGACCCCATTCAATTTTGTCGATAAATTCGCCTGTAATTGCTGATTTCGGACGAGCAACTGGCTGATGCTTACGCTGCGGACTATTTGTTAACGTTTCATAATCATAGTTCCAAGGTTCAAAGTAATCATCAATCGTTGGTTGATCTGGATTGTGGAAAATATTCATAAGACGTTTCATTTTCGAACCGGATTTTAGCTGAATTTCACCATTTTTCAATTCCCAGCCGCCTTTATATTTCTCCTGATCTTCCCATTGTTTCGGATAACCAATACCTGGTTTCGTTTCTACGTTATTGAAATACATATATTCAGCACCTGGACGATTTGTCCAGGTGTTTTTGCATGTTACGCTACAAGTATGACAGCCGATGCATTTATCTAGGTTCATTACCATTCCGACTTGTGCTTTAATCTTCAAGCCAATCTACCTCCTTCAGTTTACGGATTACAACATTTAAATCACGCTGGTTCCCAGTTGGACCATAATAGTTAAATCCATAACTTAATTGACCATATCCACCAATCATATGTGTCGGTTTTACGTGAATTCGAGTTGGACTATTATGCGTTCCCCCGCGATTACTTGTTAATTTCGTACCAGGTACGTTAATGTGACGATCTTGCGCATGATGCATAAATGCCATTCCTCTCGGTATACGGTGCGTTACAACAGCACGCGCTACAACAACACCGTTACGATTAAAGCACTCAATCCAATCATTATCTGCAACACCCGCTTCAGCAGCGTCCTCTTTATTCATCCAAACAGTTGGACCACCTCTAAATAGCGTTAACATCGGTAATGAATCGAAGTACATACTATGAATCGACCACTTATTATGCGGTGTTAAATAGTTTAATGTAATTTCTTTCCCTTCTACTTCAGGTCGTGATTTACGGAACGGTTTATGTTGCAGAATTGGTTTAAATGTTGCCATCGTTTCACCAAATTCTTTCATCATGTCATGGTCTAAGTAGAAAGATTGTCGACCAGTTATCGTTCTCCAAGGGATGAGACGTTCCACATTTGTTGTAAACGGTGAGTAACGTCGTCCACCTTTTTCTGAACCTGTAAAGGCCGGAGAAGTAATTACTGTTTTCGGTTGTGCTGTAATTTGTTCGAATGTAAAGCATTCTTCTTCACGTTCTTCTGCTAAATCACGTAGTTTTAAATCTGTTTGTTTTTCAAGTGCTTCCCATGCTTTTACTGCCATATGACCGTTTGTTGTAGAAGATAGTGTTAATACCGCTTCAGCAGCATTGATTGCTTCTTTAATGTCTGGACAACCTTTCGCGATAGAATCCGTTCGAACGACTCCTAATTTGCTCTTTAATTGCTCATACTCTTTTTCTGCTGACCAAGAGATCCCTTTCGTACCAATCGGTTGTTTTCCGGCATTTGGTCCAAGCGCAGTCATTTTGTCATAAATCGTTTTATAATCCCTTTCAACAACGTGAATTTGTGGCATCGTTTTACCCGGGATTGGTTCACATTCACCTTTACTCCAATCTTTAATCTTGCCAAGTGGTTGCGCTAATTCTTGCGGTGTATCATGAAGAAGTGGTGTTGCAACAACTTCTTTCATTGGTTCAAGATCAATTTTCTTCGCTAAATCAGACACTGCTTTAGAAAGTGAAGTGAAAATACCCCAGTCAGAGCGCGCTTCCCACGGTGAACCGATTGCCGGATTAAATGGATGTACAAATGGATGCATATCTGTACTGCTTAAATCGTGTTTTTCGTACCAAGTTGAAGCAGGTAAGACGATATCAGAATACAGTGCTGTTCCAGCCATACGGAAATCTAAATTAATGAGTAAATCAAGCTTCCCTTCTGGCGCTTCTTCATGCCACTTTATTTCTTCTGGTCGTAATGAATCACTGTCGTCATTCATTAACCCGTTTGTTGTACCTAATAAATGTTTTAAGAAATATTCATGTCCTTTACCAGAACTCGAAATTAAATTCGCACGCCATACGAATAAGTTGCGCGGGAAGTTGTTTTTGTTATCTGGATCTTCAATCGCAAATTTCAGTTCTTTTTCTTTTAATTTTTGTGCAACGTATTTTCCGATTTCTTCTTGCGTTGTTGCACCAGCAGCAACAGCCTCTTTATATAATTCAATTCCATTTTTCTCGAATGTTGGATAAGAAGGTAACCAGCCAAGTCGTGCAGCTAATACGTTGTAATCACCGTGATGTTGATAACGAGAGTTACCTTCAACTGGTGATGCTAAATGTCCAACAGGTGTATCTTCATAACGCCATTGATCTGTTACGAAATAGAAGAAGGATGTACCGTTTTGTAATTTCGGTGGACCTTGCCAATCTTTTGCCATCGCGATTGTTTGCCATCCTTCTGCTGGTCTTAATTTTTCTTGACCAACATAATGAGCCCAACCACCGCCGTTTACACCTTGTGCTCCAACGAGAAGAACAAGATTTAAAACGGCGCGATAAATCGTATCAGAGTTAAACCAATGGTTAATACCCGCTCCGACAATTATCATTGAGCGACCATTCGTATCAACAGCATTTTGTGCGAACTCACGAGCGATTTGAATAATAAGCTCACGTTTTACTCCTGTCATTTTCTCTTGCCATGCAGGTGTAAACGGTATGTCATCATTGAAATCTTTCGGTTCTTGTCCGCCAAGCCCTCGGTTCACACCGTAATTTGCTAACGTTAAGTCGTATACAGTTGTAACGAACAATTCGCCTTCTTCTGTCATAACCTTTTTCACTGGAATTGTACGTTCTAATATTTTGTTTCCATCATCAGAGAAGTACGGAATTTGTACAGTTCCAATCGCTTCCTCCATTCCAAGTAAAGAAAGACGTGGATCAATCTTTTCACCTGTTTCTTCATCTTCTAAACGCAAGTTCCATTTCTTTTCATTATCCCAACGTGACCCCATTGTGCCGTGAGGTGTTGCAAAATCATTCGTATTCTCGTTCCAAAGAACAGGTTTCCATTCCCCTAACTTCGTTTCTCGTCCAATATCAGAAGCATTTAAGAAGCGATCAGCAACGAATTGATCTCCTTTTTGTTTCAATGTGACAAAGAAAGGAAAATCAGTATATTGCTTCGCATACTTTGTGAAATATTCCACTTGATTATCCACGTAAAATTCTTGTAAGATTACGTGTCCCATTGCCATCGCAAGTGCACCGTCTGTACCTTGTTTCACACTAATCCAATCATCCGCAAACTTTGTTGATTCAGCGAAATCAGGACTGACAGAAACGACTTTCGTTCCTTTATATCGAACCTCTGCTAAAAAGTGTGCATCTGGTGTTCTCGTCATTGGTACATTTGAACCCCATGTCATAATGTAACCAGAGTTATACCAGTCACTACTTTCTGGTACATCTGTTTGATCACCCCAAATTTGAGGAGAAGCTGGTGGTAAATCCGCATACCAATCATAGAAGCTAAGCATCGGTCCACCCATAAGTTGCATAAAGCGACTACCAGCAGCATGACTTAACATCGACATAGCTGGAATTGGTGAAAAGCCAACATTTCGGTCTGGACCGTATTTCATTACTGTGTACAGTAATGAAGCTGAAACGAGTTGTAACACTTCATCCCAATTCGCACGAATGAATCCCCCTTTACCACGCGCCTGCTTATACGTACGTGCCTTTTCACGGTTTTCCACAATGCTTTTCCAAGCCTCTAATGGTGACTCGTTATTTTGCAATTCTTCTTGCCACATATTCCAAAGAACACCACGTACATACGGGTATTTCACACGAAGTGGACTATAAATGTACCAAGAAAAACTTGCTCCACGTGGGCATCCTCGCGGTTCAAAATCTGGCATATCAGGACCTGTAGTCGGATAGTTAAGCTCCTGCCCTTCCCAAGTTACAATTCCATCTTTCACATATATATTCCAGCTACATGAACCAGTACAGTTCACGCCGTGTGTAGAACGAATTACTTTATCATGCTGCCAACGCTTTCTGTACACATTTTCCCATTCGCGATCTTCATATGTTTCTTGTGTATGATTATCGTTATAACGATCTATTGGCGAAAAATATTTTAAACGTCTCATTAGTGCTGAAGTTTTTTTCTTCATACTGTTCACTCCTTTAATACGTCTCTCTTACATACCCTTACTATAAGAGAGGTTGTAAAATACAGATGTGACATTTCGCACAGTTCAAGAGATTGTCAAAAATTCAGTAGAAAATAAGTTTGTGAGAAAATCTTTTGTTCCGTTGTGAAGATTATGGTTAATCTTAATTATTAGGAGAATGCTATTTTGAGGTATCGACTATTTTGCAAAAGAAAAAGAGTTTTGATATTATTTCAAAACTGCCATAAGGAAAAGAGTATAAATTGTATGTAAAAAAATTTTTCCCAATGTTATTATTTTATATCGAGTCTGATTTTACATAAAACTACAAATCATTATTTACTGTATTGCCCTTAGTTACGGAAACAATTATACTAGATGTAATCGAAATAAATAATCTGAATATTCTCAGAATTTAAGGTAGAAGTTTTACTATCTACAAATAGAATTAGAAATATGTCCACTAAATAGATTAGAAAACGATAATAACATTAGGAGGATTACGATGCCCCAGCTTGATTCATTACATCCCACTGTAGAAAAAATAATCAATAATATTGAAAAAATAATGGTCGGAAAACGAAAAGAAACGACCTTAGCTTTGACAGCTCTCTTAGCTGAAGGTCATGTGCTATTAGAAGATGTTCCTGGTGTCGGGAAAACAATGCTAGTACGTGCTCTTTCTAAATCCATTGATGCTGATTATAAGCGAATTCAATTTACACCTGATTTATTGCCGTCAGATGTAACAGGAGTTTCTATTTATAATCCGAAAGAGCTCCAATTTGAGTTCAAGCCTGGACCAATTATGGGGAATTTTGTACTTGCTGATGAAATTAATCGTACATCTCCAAAGACACAATCTGCTTTACTTGAATGTATGGAAGAAGGCAATATTACAATAGATGGTATTACAAGACCTTTACCAAAGCCGTTCTTTGTCATGGCTACACAAAATCCGGTCGAATATGAAGGAACATATTCTCTACCAGAAGCTCAGCTCGATCGTTTCTTATTGAAACTAAAAATGGGATATCCTACACCAGAAGAAGAATTTGAAATTTTAAACCGGATGGAAAAAACAAATCCACTCTCTCAATTACAGACCATTACTACAATAGAAGAATTACTTTATTTACAACAAAGCGTACGGGTAGTAAGTATGGACAAAGCAATTAAGCATTACATTGTAAAGCTTGTTAATCAGACTCGTACGTACAGTTCTATACAGCTAGGTGCAAGTCCACGTGGCTCAATTGCTTTAATGAAAGCTTCACAAGCTTATGCATTTATCCATGGCAGAAATTATGTTATTCCAGACGATGTTAAACTTTTAGCTCCTTACGTTTTAGCGCATAGGCTCATTCTAAAAATGGAAGCAAAATTTGAAGGAATAACTGGCGAACAAGTTATCGCAAAAATCGTTGCACGAACTACCGTGCCTACTCAAAGGGCGATGAACCCTTGATGAAACGAATGCTGCGAGCGCTATATCACGTTATGAAGTTATTGCTACTCCCTTTATGCCTAGTCTTAACATTTGTGTACGCTATGTTTCAAGGAGGGTTTGTCAGTTGGTTTTTATTTTACAGCATAATTCCCATTGCTCTTTATTCACTACTACTCCCCTTCTACGCTTTACGGGACGCTGAAGTAAAGCGAATAACAAACCAAAATGGATATGTAGTAGGAGAACAATTTGTAAGCACGATTACAATAAAAAGAAAATTTCCTTTTCCCTTACTTTATTTAGTTATAGAAGATGAACTGCCACCACAATTTATAAGTTGTAAACAAATAAAGATGAATAAGGTAGTACTCTTCCCAGGATTGAAACGAAATATTTCGTTTCAATATGTTATTGACACAATCCCTAGAGGCGAGCACACTTTTTCAAGCGTTCGTGTCAAAACTGGCGATTTATTCGGCATGATGGAGAAAGAAGTAACTTTTTCAGTTCCAAATACATTTTTAGTCTATCCCCAGTATGTAGATATAGCGTATCGACAATTGGAAAATCATTTCGAACAAGGAGCGCTTTCAGCAAATATAAATTCAGCAAAAGACTCTACAATCTCGGTCGGTGTCAGAGACTATAAACCTGGCGATCGCTTTTCATGGATCGATTGGAAAGCAACTGCACGAACAAACAATATTATGACAAAAGAGTTTGAACAACAGCGCAGCCATAATATCATGATATTCATAGACAGAACCGAGTCTCCTCTATTCGAATCAGTCGTCACATTTACTGCCTCTATCGTAAGGGCTGTCTTGAAACAAAATTCACCAGCATCATTCGTGTCTATCGGAAAAGAACAAACTATTTTCCCTTTAGACAATGGAGATACGCAGTTACAACAAATCCTTTGTCATTTAGCAAAAGTACAAGCAGACAGTGTATTCCCGCTCTCCCAGAGTGTAGACATGGAACTAAGAAAAATTTATGAGCCCGTCACGGTTATACTCGTGACCAGTAATCTTTCTCCCGATATTCAAAAGGCGGCTGATTGTGCTGCTATAAGAAATAGAAAATGTATGGTTTTTGTCGTGAAAGAAAAAGCGAATCAACTTTCACACCGAGAACTCAGTATACTAGAAACTCTAAAAAAACGACAAATATTTGTAAACACGGTTTATGAAAACCGGTATACAAACGTGTTTTTTGAGGTGAACAAATGATGATATTACAAGCAAAATACAAGTGGGATACGAACAGATTCTTCATGCATGCATGTGTATTTCTTCTTTTACTAGAATGGCTAAGACCTCTTATAGGTATTACAAATGTAGGTAGATTAGATATTTTCGTAACATTTATAGGAATTTGCTTCGCTCTCTCTTTTTTTCAAACGAGGTGGCAGATTCCTATAAAAATTGTCACAGTCTTATTTATCATTCATTCCCTATATTATAAAAATGCTTTTATAAATCCATCTTGGCTAACAACATTCTTTTCTGATATGTTTCGAAATTCCTCCCTGTTTTTCCAAGGGAATTTACTAGATATTTCTCCAGTTTTTCCGACGGTTTTATTTTTTCTCTCATTTTGGTTTTTGAGTTCTTTCACTTCATTTTGGATTATTCATAAAAAACGTGGGTTTCTATTCCTTGTATTGACTATTATTTATATCGCAACTTTTCATAACTTACATTTATACAATGCAAACTACGCTATTATTCGTACTGTTGTCATCGGCTTTTTTATGCTTAGTCTTCTTCAAGTAGAACGAATAAAAGAACGTGAACACTTACAAAATTATGCTAGAGAAATCTCAAAATTACTTAGACCACTTACAATATTTATCGTATTATTAGTAACCATTGCATACTTTGCTCCAAAATTTGGCCCTCAATGGCCAAACCCAATGGATTTTTTAAAATTCAACACATCTGAAGCAAGTAAAGAACAAAAAATTTATACAATTGGGTATGGTTTAGATGACTCGCGATTAGGCGGTCCTTTTAAGGCGGATCCTACAGTTGTTTTCACAGCACGAACGCAAAACAAACAATATTGGAGAGTAGAAACAAAAGATTTTTATACAGGAAAAGGCTGGGAAATTTCTGAAAATCCGAAAAAGATTTCTTTTAAAAATAAAAACGACGTCGTAAGCTGGTACGAACAAAATACAAAAATGAAAACGACTGAGGCAACAATTACCATGCAAAAAAGTTACCCTCACCTTACCTATCCAGCAGGATTAGTATCAGTTGAGGCTGCTTCTGATGTATCATACAGTGTTGACCCGTTTTCAGAAAAAATTTATACAATGAATGGAGACTCTTCTACTACTTTACATTCGTATAAAGTAACATATGAGATCCCTGAGTTTTCCATAGAAAACTTGAAAGCTGTAAAAACAAATGAAGGTCAAGAAACAAATCCTTATTTTATGACAAAGTACACACAACTTCCCAAGTCATTACCACAGCGCGTAAAAAACTTGGCTGTCAATCTTACAAATGATAAAGACAACCGATATGATAAAGTATTAGCTATTGAAAATTACTTTACAGACAACTCTTTTACATACGAATCAACGAATGTCTTATTCCCTGCCAAAAGCCAAGATTATGTAGATCAATTCCTTTTCGATACAAAAAGCGGCTACTGTAATAATTTTTCGACGTCTATGATTGTACTACTTCGTTCTGCCGGGATTCCTGCTCGCTGGGTAAAAGGCTATACAGAAGGAACTCTTGACAATACACTTGCCTCTGCAGAAGGTGAGGATGTTTATACAATCACGAACGATAACGCACACTCTTGGGTCGAAGTATATTTCCCAGGATACGGATGGATTCCATTCGAACCAACAAAAGGATTTACTAATCCCTATAATTTTATAAATAATACGCCTGCTCCTATTTCACAAAATAGCGAAGCAAATAATTCTAATAACACGCAAATACAACAACGAAATAATGAAGCAAAACTTAAAAGTTTAATAGAAAATACAGAAGAAGCTTCTACTAAAAAGGTCACAAATTCTCAAACTAGTTTTTCTTGGTGGTACGTATTCCTCTCTACGATACTAATTAGTATTATGGGATACATTCTCTTCACCACTAGAATGATATGGAGGACATTTCTTATTATTCATTTCTATAAATACCGAAAAGATGATGCTGTTTATCAAAAAGCTTACGGTGCACTTTTAAAACAATTTGCGAGAATTGGCATGCCACGGGGTGAAAGTCAAACATTCCGAGAATACGCTCTCCATATCGATACACTTTACAACTCGGCCGATATGCAACAACTTACTGCCAGTTATGAGAATGCTATGTATAAACAGGGGCAGGCTGCAGCAGAATGGAAGAAATCCGTACACTTATGGGAAGTGCTTATGAAAAAAGCAGCTTCTCTACCTAAATCAGATGGCTTTGATACAGTAATTTAATCTTGAAAATGTGAGTTTAAAGAAAACGTCTCAAAGAACTACATTGTTCTTTGAGACGTTTTTTAATAAAGTGAAACTCCTAATTATTCTCCAAGTACCTTCTCAATCTCAACCTCTAAATCTACCGGCTTCGTCTGTGGCGCAAAACGCCCTACTACTTTCCCGTCTTTTCCAATTAAAAACTTCGTAAAATTCCATTTCACTGCTTTCATACCGAGTAAACCTGGTGCTTGTTCTGTCATGTATGTATATAAAGGATGAGCCTTATCACCTTTCACATCAACCTTTGCAAACATTGGGAAGTTTACACCGTAGTTTAATTCACAAAAACTAGTAATGTCCGCTTCTGTACCTGGTTCTTGTCCTCCGAATTGGTTACAAGGGAATCCGAGTATTTCAAGTCCTTGGTCTTTATATTTATCATACACCTCTTGTAATCCTTTATATTGCGGTGTGAAACCACATTTACTAGCTACATTTACAATAAGAAGTGCTTTTCCTTCGTAATCTTTTAACGATTTTTCTTCACCGGTAATTGTTTTAGCTGAAAAATCATAAACTGTCATTGTCTTTGCCCCTCTCTTCACTATCATTCTATGTTTATACTATACTACATTCGTGAATATACATCTCTTATTACGTACTTATAAGATATAATGATAACGCTTTATTTCCGTTCAAAATTCGACACATACTACTAGACTTTTATGATGGAAAGTTTTACAATTGAAATGTGAACAAAATGTGACAGTTTATATTCCATTATAAAAGAAAAGGATGGTGTCCATTATGAAAACTGCACAACATGAAACGATTTCAAATCGCGAGTTTTATTTCGTACTATATATGATGTTATTGTATGTTACTGGCTGGGTAATCGATGTAAATGGTTTATTCTTAAGCTCCTACTTTAATTTAGCAGGAGAAATTATGCTTCCATTAGTAGGCGGGATTGTTGGACTGTTCATTATGTCTATTAATAAACAACAAACGAAATAATAATATTACAAAAAGGCAGAAGACGAGCTTCGTTTTCTGCCTTTTTTCTATTTTAGCGTATAATAGAAACATGCAGTATATAAGGAGTGGTAAATATGAAAAAAGTAGAGCAATTATCTTCTCACCTATATCTGATTGATGATTTCGATTTACAACATAATGAACGAACTGGTACGTACGTTTTATTAGGTGACGATATTACTTTAATTGAAACTTGTGCAGCCCCTTCTCTTCCGTATATTTTAGAAGGCTTACAACAATTACATATTGATTTAAACGCAGTTAAAAACATTATCGTTACACACGTTCATTTAGATCACGCAGGGGCTGCTGGTTTAATGATGGAAAAGTGCCCAAATGCTACTTTATATGTGCATTCTCGCGGTGCTCGTCATATGATTGACCCAACAAAACTCATTTTAGGTGCAAAAGCTGTATACAAAGAAGATTTTGATAAACTATTTGATCCAATTCTTCCTATAGAAGAAGAACGTGTTCGTATTGTACAACATGGTGATACGTTAAAAATTGCCGAAGAACGTATCCTTACATTTTACGATACACCGGGGCATGCTAAGCACCATATTAGCATTCACGATTCATTAACAAACGGGATTTTCACTGGTGATACAATTGGAATTTATTATAGAGAACTCGCAAACGTTGGTGTAGAACTGTATCTACCATCAACGTCCCCTTCACAATTTCAACCAGATGCGATGATTGCTTCTAAAAATCATATTCAAAGTATGGATGTAGATACTATTTATTTCGGTCATTACGGCGCATCCTCTCATGTTACAGAAGTATACAATCAACTGGAATATTGGCTACCTATTTTCGTTCAGACTGGTAAGGAAGTCTTTGAAAAGTATAATGATTTCGATGAAGCTACTAAAGCTTTACAAACTTTGTTAATGGATAAAATCTCTTCTCATCTTACAAAGTTAAACGTTCCATCAGATCATTCCGTTTATAATATTTTACATCTAGATATAGAAATTAGTGCAATGGGCATTATTGATTATTTCACGAAGCAAGAAAAAGCAAACTCCACTATTAACTAACAGTAAAAGAAGAGATATACAACAGTAGTTATTGTATATCTCTTCTTTTTTTGAATATATTTTGAGTAAAGGATGGTGGAATATAATGCAAAAAGTGATGCTATACCTCTGCTTTACATTATTTATCGTCTTATTATTATTTGTAGGAGTAAAAATTCAATTTTATTTAGATACAGACACGCAAGTGAACTTTAACGTTTATCCAAGATTATTCTACTTTACACTCTTCCCTCTTATAGTTGGCATTTTATTACGATTCCTTCAATCTATTAATCGCGAAACAAGTAAACAAAACTGGAGCTTTCAACCGGATAAATTTATTGCTATTACAGTGCCTACACTATTCATTTCCTTTTCCCCAGCACTACTCTTTTCACCACTTGCAGAATACCTACCTTATTTAGTTAATATTATTCTAATAAATACAACTTTTGTTACGATAATTAGTTTAATAGCTGGTTATTCACTTTTAGATTGTTTTATACAAAAAGATACTGCAAATATGAAAAAATATAATTGAACACTCTTTTTTTGTTTTAATAAAAAAGCTCAAAGCTAAAGCATTGAGCTTTTTACTTATCTCACCTTTTCATCTACATACTCCATAAACTGCTCCGCTTGAATAAATCTTTCTTTGTACGCCTCAGGTACTTCTTCTACTTTCATCCCACCAGTTGATTTTGTCTTCACTTGTACGATTTCATATGTCATTAAAGCTTCCACATAACGGTCAAACTCTTTTTGTGTTAATACTTCTTTACTAGACTTATGACCATTTAATTTATCAAAGTATGGCTGAAGACCCATACTTACCTTTTTCATTTCTTCTCTTTTTGCTGGTGATAATTGATCATAATCAATATTACCGTTCGAATCTCCGTACGTAAGTTTTGCATTTGTTAATTTTTTTAGTTCTTTTGTAAACTCTTCATATTCCTTCGTACCCATTTCATCTTTCGCCTCTGATAATTTTGCACTAAAACGCATATACGCCTCTAATGTCATCGTTCCGGCATGTTTTTTTAAATTCTCGAAAGATCCGTATATACCATCCGCCATAATAGATTGATACGCAAAACCAGTCGTCGGGATTAAAAATGCTGCCGCAAGCACTCCTGCAATAAGACGCTTCTTCCTTTTGTTCCCTCCGCGATTCATTTTAATCTGAACAATTACTTTTTCTTTTAACTCCGGCGGGGCAACAATTCCCTTCGATTCTTCTTGTATAGATTCTCTAACTCTACAATCTAAACTCATTTCACATTCCCTACCTCTCCTAAAAAGATTTCTTCTACTTGCTCTTTTTGACGTAGTTTCTTTAATGCTGCGTGAATTCTAGATTTCACAGTACCAATTGGAATATGTAATATTTGTGCTACTTCTTCTTGTGAATAATCGTGTAAGTATCTTAAGATAATAACTTGTTTCAATTTATACGGTAATTTATGAATGAGTTCAATTAGTTTTTGGTTTGATATTTTACTTACAACATCGTTAGAAAAATCAATTTGCACTGACTTTCTTTGCTCTTCTGCTTTTTTTATAATTCGTAGTCGCATCCACCTCTTTCTTCTATAAGAGTGAATTTGTTTAATCGCAAGTCCAATTAGCCAAGGACGAAATGGCTTCTCGCTATCATACTTACGAAGCGATTCATATAGTTGTATGTATATTTCTTGAACGACATCATCTACATCCGTTTTATCCTCTATTAAAAAATGTGCTGTTTTATATACTTCTTGAATCGTTTTATCATACAACTTGCTATATGCTTCTTTATTTCCTGATAAAGTTAATTGGATTAAATGTGCGTAATCTATTTCACCCTTCATATTCCAGCCCTCCTTTGTCTTACACTATATATTGGCAGGTAATTCATATTTCGTTCGATTTTTTTAAAGTTTTTTTATATAAATTAATATTATGATTCATTTAGTTCATAAGCTTCACTTATAACCACACATAACTATTATATATTTTTCCAATTTCTGATAAAGATTTAAAATAATTTATATAGTCAAATTTAGGAGGATATATGATGAAAGCTATCGTTGTAACGTCGTTCGGTGGTCCTGAAGTGATGAAATATACAGATTTGGATATACCGTCTATTTCAGAAGATCAAGTTTTAATTCGCGTTGTTGCTACTAGTGTAAATTTCGCTGATATTAAATCACGTTATGGTAAAAAAGGAAATAAAGCACTACCTTTTATTCCAGGTATAGATGCCACTGGTATTGTAGAACGTGTCGGTTCTCATGTGAAAAATATTCACCCTGGACAACGTGTCATTGCTTTTCCTCAAAATGGATCTTACGCAGAATACGTTGTTGCAAATGAAAATCTTACTTTCGTATTACCCCATGAAGTTGACTTTCAAACTGCAGCCGCTTGTCCAATCGTATCTTTTACAAGCTATAATTTACTCGCAAATGTTGCAAGGCTTCAACAAGGTGAATCTGTACTCATTCATGCGGCTGCTGGCGGAATTGGCACTACTGCTATTCAACTTGCTAAACTATTAGAGGCTGGAACAGTTATAGGCACTGTCGGAAGTGAAGCAAAAAAAGAAATTGCTTTAGATGCTGGAGCTGATTATGTTATTTGTCATCAAGATGAAGATTTTGTAGAGAAAGTCAATGAACTGACAAATGGTGAAGGGGTTGATGTAATTTTAGACTCTATTTCTGGAACGGTTTCTGAAAGAAGTTTAAACTGCCTTGCTTATTACGGTCGCCTCGTTCATTTCGGTAATGCTAGCGGTGAAATTGGTAACTTTCAAACGAAAGATTTACATGCAAGTTGCCGCTCTATACTTGGTTTTAGCTTTGGAACCACACGAAAAAAGCGTCCTGAACTGCTCCAAGAAACTGCAAATGAAGTTTTCCGTTATTTGCGTGACGGACGTTTACAAATTAAGGCTACGAAATCTTTTCCACTTCAAAATGCAGGGAAAGCACATGAATGGGTCGAAAGTAGAAAAAGTACAGGGAAAGTAATACTAACTGTTTAGTCCTCTTCCTGAAATGAATACTGGAAACAGAGGTGGCATTCATGGGATCACGAATTATGCATGTTATTATCGCTAGTGGTATTGCTGAGAAACTATCAATTCACGATAAGACTTCTTTCTTACTTGGAGCTGTAGCCCCTGATGCTGTTCATTCAAAAAAAGAAAAAGGAACCTCACATTTTTATGCCGGTACAACGAAGAACTATACGAGAAGAATAGATTATGATTCATTTTTTCATAAATATGAATCACATATAGATTCCCCATTTATTTTAGGCTATTATACCCACCTCATTGCCGATGATAATTGGCTAAGTGGATTTTTTCTACCTTGGCTAAAAAATAGAATAGAGAATGACGAAACTATCGCACCCCTGTACTATAACGATTTTAAATTGTTAAATGCAAAGTTGCTTCATCATTACGATCAAGAACAACAGCTTTTCTCTCTTCTCAATCAAGAGGCTCACATTGTGGATATTGAAGAGGTTTCTAAAGAAAACGTTTTAGCTTTTCGAAAGTATCTTTTTGAAGATATGTTGTATCCAAAGCAACATTTGCATGAAGACTTACAAGTATTTACGTTTGATCAAATCGTTGGCTATATTGAGACAGCTATTGAAAAAGGAGTATTTTTTATTAAACAACTCTCTAATGAAAAATCCACTTCAAAAATTTAATCCCCCTCAAATATATTTGAGGGGGATTTTCACATAGCAATATTATTATTGGTTCTTCTCCATAACCGCAAAATAATTCCCTTCGCTATCAGCAAAGTTAAACACTTTACCAGAAGGCATAGTTACCATTTCTCCAACAGTAACATTTTTATTTGTTAAATCTGTATATAGTTGATCAAGATTTTCTGAGAAGAACATTAAAGACGGTGTACCAAGATTCAATTCTGGGCTCATTTTAGAAATAATTTCTTTATTATGTAATATAATGCTCGTTTCTGCACCGCTTTTCGGAGCGATTTCAATCCATCTCATTCCATGCTTATTATCTTCCTCTGCAACTACATGAAACCCTACCTTCTCCGTCCAAAAATTTACTGCCTCATCTTGATTATTTACATATAACATAATTTGTCCTACTTTATGGATCATTACATTTCCCCCTAATGGTTTTTATATTCTATGTAGCTTTCTACAAATACTATCGTTATTCCTTTTGAGTTGGTATGTACTTCTTTGCAAAATTTATCGACTGACTCATCCCATCCAGTTCATCAAAATAATCATTTCTTTCAATCATGTTATATCCGTCGAATCCAATTTTATCTAATACTTTGTAGAATATATCGAAATCTACTTCACCATTCCCTGCTGCGACTTCAATATACTTACTTGAACTATCGCTTTTCACCTTTGTACAATCTTTAATATGAGTTTGTACTATATAATCTTTTAGTAGTAATAAACCTTCTCCCGGATTTTCATTTACATCACTTATTAAATTTGCTGGGTCAAAGTTAACAGCTAGTCCTTTCGAGTTTGCAGTTTCTAAAAATCGTTTTAATACTATTGCTTTTTCAGATCCCGTCTCAATGGCGAAGAATCCTCCAAATCTGAACGCTAAGTCCCCTATTTCATTACAAACACGTAGCATTTTATCATAGTAGGCACTTTTTTTATCATCTGGAACTTTCCCAATATGAGCTGTTATGATCTTTGCCCCAAGCTCCAAACCTCTGTCAGTAATATATTTAAACTGATCTATTGCACTCTCAGCTTCTATTCCCATAATTCCATTTTCTCCAAAACTAATTGCTAATGATGGAATCTTTATTCCATTAAAAGATACGCTTTTCTTTAAAGCATTCCACTCTGCCATTGGAATATTAGCTAAGTTAAAGTTTTTATTCATAGCATATAATTGAATATATTCTAACCCCCATTCTCTCGCCTTTTTTATTCCTTCGTTTACTTCAATATATTTCGTATTCAAAAACATTCCTAATTTCCTATCCATATATGTACCTTCTTTTTATTATTTCGCATCATTTTAATATACGACTTTTTTATATTATTTCCTCGTATAAACCAAATAAATAAACTACCCTTTTTTCGATACTCCCAGTAGAAGCATATATATGATAGGCACATTAAAAACACTAATACAATTCCCATTATCACTTGTTTACAAACAAAAAAGACGTAACTACAAATAGTTACGCCTTCTCCATCATTTATCTAGGCTTTTTCTTTCCAGTAAATGCTGGTTTCTTTTTCTTTGGTGCTTTCGGTTTCGTTTCTACAAATGATCCTTTGAACATTTCTTGCTTCGTAAATACGATGCCTAGTTTTTTCGCAAATTGCAGTAATTTGCGCTCTTCTTGTGGTGTTACAAGAGATACGACAGTTCCTTCTTTGCCCATACGTCCAGTACGTCCTGAGCGGTGAATATATTGGTCTACTGTGTCTGGTAATTCTAGGTGAATTACGTGTGTTAAATCGTCAATGTCGATACCGCGCGCTGCAATATCAGTAGCAAGTAGAATTTCTAATTTCCCTCCGCGGAAAGCACGCATTGTCGCTTCACGCTCTTGTTTACTTGCTTCTGCATGAAGAGCCGCTGCTTTCATTTTACGGAATTTCAATTTCTCAGTAATTTCATCTAAACGGAATGGGTCGTTTAAGAAAGCAACTGCTTTTACATCGCCCATATGCATAATTCTTCTTACGTAATCATTTTTTTCGCGTCGCTCACAAATGATATACGTATGCTCAACTAAGCTTTTTGATTCTGCACGTGTTACACGTACTAATTGTGGTTCAACTGCTAAATCACGTGCCGCATCTTCTGCCGCTTTTGTCATTGTCGCCGAGAAGAATACTAATTGACGATCGCGCATCGTTGATTTAATTACATCTTGCACTGCGCCCATCATTTTTTGCTTTACAATTTGATCAAACTCATCAAATACAATTGTTTTTACTTCATGCATTTTTAGCTTTTTCATACGAATTAATTCTAAAATACGGCCTGGTGAACCGACAATTACTCTTGGGTGTTTCTTTAATTTTTCAACTTGGCGCTTAATATCTGCACCACCAATTAAAGATGCACCTGAAATTTCAGTTCCTGCTGTAAACTTTTGAACCTCTTCATGAATTTGCATTACAAGTTCACGTGTTGGCGCTAAAACAACAACTTGTGGCTGTTTTACTTCAGGATTAATTTTATGTAAAAGTGGTAATAAGTACGCTAATGTTTTTCCTGTTCCAGTTGGAGATTCAGCTATAACGTCTTGTCCTTCTAAAATAGTTGGAATCGCTTGTTTTTGAATTTCAGTTAACTCTTTAAAACCAGCCTTCTCCCAAGCTTGTTGTAAAAATGGTTGCATATCTTTTATCATTTGTTTTTCTCCTTTATCTCTATTTTTGAAGAAAATGCTGTATTGTTCGCACCGTTTCTATCATGTGTGAAATAACAGCTATTAAATCATCAACATGGTCTTCTGTAATCGCTTTTTGAAATAGAACCTCTACCTTATTATGATATGAAATCGCTTGCTTATTATATTCGTATGAAACTTTCTGCATAATCATTCTTTCTTTTCCCCATATAGAACGTATTAATGTTTCAATTTCTTCGCATTTTACTTCTGGTTGCTCTAACGGGAATGAAAATGCTAGCTTCATTTCACAACCTGGTGTAAACTGAGGCACTTCTAGTATTTCACCAGACAAGTTCTTTGCATCCACAGATAATGAAAATGTTGCTTCTACTAATGGTTCAAACGGTTCTGTTAATTGAAATGAGATATGATATATACGACTTAATGAAGCAAGATCCATCATATCTTTTCGATCTGTTACAAGAATATCTCCATGTAGATCAAAATCATACACAGCACCTTCTACGATTACTTTTAAATTGTCAAAAGCAGTTGGATCAAACATAATTTCCTCCAAAAAACAGGCGCCTTTCGATGGAAAGGCGCCACTTGATGTATATATAGTTTACAGATAAACGAGATGAATTACAACCTTTTAGAATAAACCTACTGCTTTTCCATCTTCATTTACATCCATTTGAAGTGCTGCTGGTTGTTTTGGAAGACCTGGCATTGTTAACATTGTACCTGTTAACGCAACGATAAAGCCTGCACCGATAGATGGTTTTAACTCACGAATTGTAACGATAAAGTCAGATGGACGACCTAATTTTGTTGCATCGTCAGAAAGAGAGTATTGTGTTTTCGCCATACAAACTGGTAGGTTACTCCAACCTTCTCCTTCATATTGAGCTAATTGCTTACGTGCTTTCGGAGCAAATTCAATATCTTTTGCGCCATATACTTTTTGAGCAATTGTACGAATTTTTTCTTCTAAGGGTAATTCTAATTCATAAAGTGGTGCGTAGTTGTTTTCACCTTTTTCGATTTCTTTTAGTACTTTTTCAGCAAGGTCAACTCCGCCTTGGCCACCTTTCTCCCAAACTTCTGTTAAGGATACTGCATAGCCACGCTCATTACACCACTCTTGTAAGTATGTAACTTCTGCATCTGTATCTGTAATGAATTTATTAATTGCAATTACGAAAGGCACACCGAAGCTTTGAATTGTTTCAACATGCTTCTGTAAGTTTTCCATACCTTTTGCTAATGCATCTACATTTTCTTCTTTTAATTGATCTTTTGCAACGCCGCCATGCATTTTAAGCGCACGAATCGTCGCAACAATAACAACTGCTTCTGGTTTAATGCCAGCTGCACGAGCTTTAATATCTAAAAACTTCTCAGCGCCTAAATCAGCACCGAATCCAGCTTCTGTAATAACATAATCACCTAATTTTGCTGCCATTGTTGTAGCGATAACACTGTTACAACCGTGAGCGATATTCGCAAATGGTCCGCCGTGAATGATAGCTGGTGTATTTTCTAACGTTTGTACTAAGTTTGGTTTTAATGCATCTTTTAATAATAATGTTAACGCACCTTCTACACCTAAATCTTTAACCGTTACAGGTTGATTTGCAAAGTTATAAGCAACTACGATGCGTGATAGACGCGCTTTTAAATCTTGAATATCTGTTGCAAGGCAGAATACCGCCATAATTTCAGATGCTACTGTAATATCAAAACCGTCTTCACGTGGTACACCTTGAACTGGTCCACCAAGACCAATTACTACGTTACGAAGGGCACGATCATTTAAGTCAACACAGCGTTTCCAAACGATTTTACGTGTATCAATTCCAAGTGTGTTTCCTTGTTGGATATGATTATCAATAAACGCTGCTAATGCGTTATTAGCAGTTGTGATCGCATGGATATCTCCAGTAAAGTGAAGGTTAATGTCTTCCATAGGTACGACTTGTGAAAAACCGCCACCCGCTGCTCCACCTTTTAATCCCATCGTCGGTCCAAGAGATGGTTCACGAAGTGCAATTACTGTTTTCTTACCAATTTTGTTAAAAGCTTGACCTAAACCAACTGTTACTGTTGATTTACCTTCTCCAGCTGGAGTTGGGTTAATCGCTGTTACTAAAACAACTTTACCGTCTTCCTCATTTTGTAAGCGCTTAAAAATATCAAGAGATAACTTACCTTTATAATGCCCGTATGGCTCTAATTCATCTTCTAAAATATTTAAATCAGCTGCAATTTCTTGAATCTTCTTCATACTCGCTTCTTGTGCGATTTCAATATCGGATTTCACTGTTGTAGTAGTTGTCATATACCCTAGTCCCCCTTTAATTGGTTCTGATGATATTGTATCAGTTTTTTGTATTTTCTGCACTTATTTACCTCCTAAAAATTCTTTCATTTCTTTATACGTTTTTTAACATAAATACCCATAAGAATGTTAACGATTGTTGCAACTCTGTAGGTAGTTGACCTAACATCTTCTCATTTACTCCGCGCTTATATACGCCGATGCCATCTATAACTTTAAAACCTTGTTCTTTCGCTAACTGTTCAAATTCCCAAGGCATCATCGTATTACAAACAACGTCTTTTCCGTACAAGCGAGGATAACTATTCTCTCGTGGCTTTGCTGTCGGTCCTAAAATTGCAATACATGCATATCCATCTTTCTTTAACACACGCTTTATTTCATTTAACGCTCGTAATGGCTCTTCCGTCCATTCTAAAGAATTAATTGCCATAATTGATTCAAATTGCTCATTTTCAAATGGTAATGCAGAAAGATCTCCTTTTATAAAAGATAAATTCGGTCCTTCTCCGCGCTCCTTACCTTTTTGAATCATCACTTCCGATAAATCTACTCCCACTGCTTTATAGCCTGCGCGACTTAATTTATATGTACCGTAGCCATCACCACAACCAACATCGAGCACTTGTGCTTCTTTCTTCACGTATTGTTCAAAAAACGGAATAATTGTACTTCTGCTACCACTGTCCCACATCTCTTGACTATTTTGATTCCAAAACTCTGCACTACTATCCCATTTCTTTTCTGCTGATTCATGCCAATTAAATTTCGTCATACATTCCCCTACCTTCACGCTTTATCATTCATTTCATTCTACATCATTTTCCAAAATTCCTGTTTATCTTCATTAGGAGATGTACAAGCTAATAATGGAATCTTTATTCTCCAATTTTTGCTTTACTTGGGTTTAACTCATACTCATGTTCTTCTCTTTATGTAAGATACTATAGGTACACCCAATTGAAAGAGAGGGATGTACATGCGAAGAAAGAGAAATCATCATTTTAAAAGTGGTGAAAAAAACGAAGAGTATGCAGCTGAAATATCACCAGCTGGCATTCCGATTAGACATAAGCGTAAAGAAATTGCAAATGAAATAGAAGGTACAAATACCGGTGCAATGGTAGGCTATGTCGCTTTATTTCTTTCGCTTTTCTCAATTGCATTTTATCCGGTTACACTCGGCTCTCTTGCGATTTTAGTCGGCTTATTAGCTGTCAATTTCGGAGCAAGAACACTTGGATATACTGCAATTGGTTTTGGAAGTTTTTCTGTTTTATTTACTTTACTCTATCCGCTTGCTTTGTCAGCGTTTTAAAAAAAACACACCAAGTTATACTTGGTGTGTTCATTCGTGATACAACATAATATGACCGCATCCACAGCAATGTTTCGCTGTAATTTCTTGAAACACTGGATAATTCTCTTCATCCCGATGCTCAATAAACACCTTTTCAAATCGATACATATTTTGTGCATATGCCCAATCTTGTTTCGTACGTGCATACAAAGTGGAGGAAAAAAACTCCTCACCACCGCAAACGATACATGTATTCTTCATTACTACCCCTCCTATGCTTGTCTTACTTCATCTATATGAACATAAGCATAAGAAAAAGACCTTCTATTACTAGAAAGTCTTCTCTGAAACAAAAAGAAATGTACCAAACATTCCTACTCCGCTATATTCTTTCGTAACATCAGCTTCTGTTTTAAATGTTTGCTTTACAGTCATAAAGAATACACCATTTCGTGCATCTGTACTTTCAAATTTTAATTTTTCTTTTTTACCATCTACATTTTGTGTGCATTCAAAACTACTCTCATCACATTTCAATGCATACTTATCCTGTACATACACTTTAAAATCTGATTCTTTCGGACAAGTTATAAGTAATATTGCCACGAGAATAATACTTATAATACCCACAATTGTATAATATTTCTTCATTTGTACTCCTTTCAAATGACAAGAAAACTTGACTTCATACGCCAAGTTTTCTTAGTCAACAACCCATTGCCACTCTTGTTCTTTCTTATCAAAAATGAGCCAACCTGTTTCTGTTGCTTCCTCTTTCAATTCATCGATATTATCTAACACCTCATCCGTACTTTCATACGAACCAACTACATATACCGGAATTTCAAGACCTCTTCTTGACTCAATCTTCCCTGCTAGATCTATGTAAAGACCATCTTCCATTAGTGGAATCAGTCCCATGATCAATTCTTTTGAAATTGCTGGGAAAATTTTTGATTTTTGGAAGAAAGAAAAACGTTTCTTACCGAAAGCACCGAGTTTATACGGAATAACTTTACTTAACATTCCTACAAAATCAGCAATTCTACGATAATACACTTTGTTGTACCATCCGTCATCATGTGAAAAATAAACAAATCGATTTTTCAACAGCGGAAAGAATGTTCTTGCAAGTGGTTCTTTTTTGTGAGCCAAATATAATAATTCTGCAATTTCTTTCGGCTCTAATTCATCTAAATCGCTTGCATCATCAAAATCTACCCAACAAAATTCATCAAATTCATCAATCTCTGCTTGAATTAACTTATGTATATTTTCTTCCTCAACATATTCAAATAAAGTATGATAATGAAAATCCGTCCATTCAAAGTTGTGCTTCAAAAGCAACACTTGATGAAGCGGTGAAGGGATGTTACTCGCAAACTCTTTAAACGTAATTCCTGATGTAATAAAACAATGACCTCGACGATTACCATTAATATATATCATATTCTTTACTTGGTCAGATCCTCCAGACAAAGCACCTAGCCACCTTCGTTTTATATGTTTCAATTCTATAGCATATTTTAACATGAAAAATTTTAGAAACATAGAAAAAACTTCAAAAACTATTTACAATTTCATGTGTTTTATTACATAGTGATTACAAGAAAAAACGCCTGCTCATAAGCAGGCGTTTTTAAAGGATTTCATCAGGGTTTTGAGGATGATGATTTCCCTCTTTCTTTTCTTCTTTTTGGAACATCGATTGAATTTTATCAATTGTTTGTGGAGCTAATTCAATCATTTTTTCTGCTAAATGTGTCGCATTTTGTAGATGAAGAATATTTACTCCATCTTTATTCACCACAAGAAATGCTACTGGTGTAATCGAAACACCACCCGCGCTACCGCCACCAAATGCAGCGTTACCGTTCGCTCTTTGTCCATCATTCGTTTGGAAATCAGAACCTCCTGCTCCAAAACCGAACGCTACTTTAGAAACCGTTAACACCACACCACCGTCAGCCGTTTGAACAGGCTCTCCAACAATCGTATTTACATCAACCATTTCTTTTAAATTTTCCATTGCTGCTTTCATTAACCCTTGAATTGGATGATCCACCGTTCATAACCTCCTTTGTCATATCTTTCCTAGTTTTTCCGAAAGTTTGTGAACTAAACATAAAATTTAATATTGATTTCAAAAAACTCAAGTTGTAATATTTAGAAAAATAAAAAAGAGGTCGATTCGTTATGATGCGAAAATTAACAAAGAAAGATCATGAACAAGTATTCGCTTACCTAAAAGAAGAAGCAGCCCTTAACTTGTTTATTATTGGAGATATTGAAGCTTTCGGTTATGACACAGATTTTCAAGAACTATGGGGAGTATTTAAAGAGAATGGAACATTAAAATCAATTTTACTCCGATTCCACGATTCATTTATACCATATAGTAAAGAAGACTTTGTTACCACTGATTATGAGGCACTTCTTTCCGCATATAAGCCACTTAAACTCTCTGGTAAGTCAACCATTGTAGAAAAGTTTGAAACTGCTCCAAGTCTACAATTAGGCGTCAAAAATGAAATGTATTTTTGTGAATGTCTAAATGACAACAACTTACCTGACACGCCTATTCATGAAACGATTAAACTTGCGTCACTCGATGATATAGAACGAATTATGAAATTACGAAGTGACATTGCTGAATTTCCGACTACCAATGAATCAGAGAAAATATTAAGGCAGGCTATCGAAACGAATACAGGACGCACATACTATATTGAAAAAGACGGCGTGATCATCGCATCCGCCTCTACTTCCGCTGAAAATTCATTATCCGCTATGGTAGTTGGTGTATGTACACACCCGAATTATCGTGGAAATGGCTACGCTTCACTCATACTACAAAAAATGATTCAAGACTTTACGAAAGAAAGCCGAACACTTTGTTTATTTTATAACAATCCAGCTGCTGGACGAATTTATAAACGTCTAGGATTTAAAGACATTGGGATGTGGACGATGTATCGATAATAAGGGGTACTTTATAAGCAGAAATAGTTATAACTTAACAATAAAAGCAGATTATACACAATTTCATACTGTTATTATGAAGATAAAGAAGCTACTTGCGGAGCAATGACTCTAACTAAAACATGTCATGTATTCAAGCTAAATTTAGACAGATAAATGCCCCAGTTGCATCTACTCCAGCAATTGGGGCGTTTACCCTCAAATTCTTTCCACTATATTTATGAAACATTTATTCCACTTATGTCGCTATTATCATTACGTGCAAATGCTCTTTTTAATATTACTGCTTCTTATTATACTGTGCTTTAAAATCAATATATTCCTGTCTCGCGTCCTGATTATTACCTTGTTGACTATCAAAGTATGTGTGTATTTGTGATATGTGTTCTACTGACTTTCCTTCTTCATTTCTCTTTTTATAATTCACTACAATACTCACTTCCAATATCTGCTCTGAGCCCTTTGTAAACTCAATATGCAGTGCGATCGATCCACCACCATATTCATCATATTGTATTTTCAACTTATCATTAATAATATTTTGAAACTCTGATTCAGTTAATGTATATCCAACAGTACTAGGCTGACCAAACTTTTTTATATCACCTCCTGGCTTCATCTTTAGTTTCCCTATCCCTTTTAAACGATCTACAATTAAGTTCACGTATGAAACATCCAGACTTGAATCCGTACTTTGTACCTGTCCATTCTCATAACTAATATTTGTACTATAATTAACTTCTTCTTTATAATTTTTATTATCTACTTCCGAGGTAATTTCTTGTGTTGTATTTCCATATAAACTTTTATCTTTCGTATTATATATGCCTTTCGAAGTTTGATAGATTGTTTTACTGTGCTCTCCATCTTCCTTTTGCTCATATGTACTATATATACCTCTTTGTTTCACATAGGCATATCCATCATCACTAGCGGACATAACCTTTTTCATATCACCTTCATCCAAAGCTTTGACAAATGGCTCATATTCTATCTTTTTTTCAAAAAAACTACATGCTTGTAGTAGGCTGATTGTTATTATGATAGTAATCATTTTAGAAACCTTTTTTGTGTTCATTTCATCATCACACTACCCACTCTACATTTTCGATCAGATAACCTTCTAATCACTTTAATCACCTTACATAATTAAATTTTCTTTTAGAAGTTAAAATACTCTCCTGTAAATAATTACTTTTCTATCATCAAAACTTACAATACGCACTTTCTTTATGCCTTACGTTTCGATTTACCTTTTTTATTTTTCTTTCGATATCTTGGAGTCTCTCTTTTATGTTGCTCCCACGTTTTATTAAATGATGGAAATTTAAATCTGCAATATGCTAATAGCTGAAATTCAGCTGCACCGATTGCTATCGTATACATTAAAAAGGTCCCTACTACATACATAAATAAATCATCAAACCCATAATCGTTATGAAAATATATCAAAATAAGAATAGTTACTGCGTATAGTGTAGCCCACTTCATCATCTTTCCTTTTGTTTTACTAAAGAAAGAAGCAGACCTCTCATCCATACTAAACGCACCTTCACTCGCTTGTTTAAACGTATCAATTGTTGTCAAAACATGAAAAATTACTGCTCCTAAAAGCAATAAACCCGCATACAGTATTGTAATCCAGTCAATTGAATTATTAGCCATTTTAGTAACAGTCAAAGCAATAGGAGCTATTGTTGCCAATTGGAATGAACATAATAATACGACAAGGGTTTGTAGTTTTTGAAATTTAAATTGAGCTATCGGAAATGAATAAATGACGAAAAGAATTATTTGTATAATATATAAGAATACTTCTAACTTAACAATTCCTATATTAAAGAGAAGCATGCAGTAATCCCACCCAGCTGATAAAACAATAGAAAAAATTGTTATTGAACTAAATAGTATTCCTCCAAACATAAACCCTGTAGCACCCTCAGGACTTAAACGATCATTACATGTCATCCTAAACTTATCTAAATCTTCTTCTTTTATATTCCACATCCTGGCCCTTCACCTTCTATACGTTTCAATTATTTTTCGAGCACTAAAATTCTATTAATATATTATTTATTTTTCGTTTTGAATTTCTTATTTCGCTTTCGAATTCTCCCACGCATTCTCTCATTCTCTTCCCACGTTATATTAAATGACTTGAATTTGAATCTGCAATACACTAAGAGCTGGAACTCTGCCGCTCCTATTGCTACTGCATACATAACAACATTACATATAACATAACCAAACATTGTGTTTAATGAGTAATTATTATTTATATAAATCAAAACAAGAAGAATTAACACATAAATTACAGCACCTCGTATAACATGTCCCTTTGTTTTACTAAAAAATGAAGCTGATTTGTCCCCACTACTAAATGCACCCTCGCTTGCTTGTTTAAATGTATCAACTGTTGTCACAATATGAACAATAATTCCACCTAATACTAATAGCCCTACATAAACACGTGTATGGAGATCAATTGAATGCTCTATCATCCCAGAAAGAACAAATAACGTGCATCCGATAGTTCCAAGTTGAAATGCATATAATAATATCACGAGCGTTTGTAATTTTTGAAATTTATAACGAACTTTAGGGAATAAATATAGTATTAAAAACATTACTTGCAAACCATATAACACTAATTCAACCCTAACAATTACCTTATCAAACAAGGTAGTATAATAATCTATTCCTCCCACAAAAATAATAACCATAAATAATGAAGTATAAAATATCGTTCCAAGCATAAATCCCGTAGCACCTTCAGGACTTAAACGCCCTTGACATGTCATTCGAAACTTATATAAATCTTCTTCTTTTATATTCCACACCCTGACATTTCACCTTCTATACAGTTTAAATAATTTCCATTCACTTCAATTCTATTTCCCTCTTATTTACTTTTCGATTTGGATTTTGTATTTCGCTTTCGAAATCTTCCACGCATTCTCTCATTCTCTTCCCATGACATATGAAATGACTTGAATTTAAATCTACAATACATTAATAGCTGAAATTCAGCTGCGCCGACAGCAACTGTATACATTAATACAGTACCCACTACATAAAGAACTAAAACATCAATTCCATAACCATTATGAATATATATCAAAACAAGCAGGATTAGCGCATATATTGTAGCCCACTTCATCACATTGCCTTTTGTTTTACTGAAAAATGAGGTGGATCTTTTATCCTTACTGAACGCACCTTCACTCGCTTGTTTAAACGTATCGATAGTTGTCACAATGTGAACAATGGCTGCTCCTAGGAATAACATACCTACATATATTAATGTAATTCTGTCAATTGAATCCTCCGAAATTCCAGGAAGAATCAACGCTGTGAATGTTATAGTACCTAATTGAAATGCATATAATAAAATTACAAAAGTTTGTAGTTTTTGTAATTTAAAACACACTTTTGGAAATGAATATAGAATTAAAAACATTATTTGTAAGCTATATAACACAATTTCAATTTTAACAATTGTTTTGTCAAAGAAAGTATTATAATACTCCAAGCCCCCCATAAAAATAAAAAACATAAATACTGAAGTATAAACTACCCCTCCAATAAAGAAAACTATAGCACCTTCAGGACTTAAACGATTTTTACATGTCATCCTAAACTTTTCTAAATTTTCTTCTTTTACATCCCACATCTAGTTACTCACCTCTAGCTACTTTTTGGGTATATATCACTATGAATTACTTAATTTCTAAGTGAGATAGCCGATAACAACCAATCATCCTTTTTTACAATTTGAGTGATGCTTATTAAATTTGAAAGCGATAATGCTTTATACTGAACTTTCATAATCTCTACCTCTTAGACAGTGATTTATTTATTTCTTCACAAATAGATTCTTCCACGCACATAAAAAAAACAGTTTATGACTATCATTTACAAATCTCATTTCAATTTTTATTTCTCTTTTGTTCTTTTTCTCTGATTCTTTTTCTATTTGCTATAAATTCTTGGCGTTCCTTTTCATGTTGTTCCCACGTAATATTAAAAGATGGGAATTTGAAGCGACAATACACTAACAGGACGAACTCTGCTGATACTACAGCAAATGTATATAATATTATTGTTTGTATAACATAAATTTCCATTTCATCAAATGCATAATTAAGGTTTAAAAAAATTAATACAAGTAGAACTATTACAATGATTGTCATTCCAATCAATAAATATAATTTCGTATTAGTAAAAAACGAGACAGCCTTTCCTTCCAATTTATATCCCCCATGCTTTGCTTTTCTAAAAACATCAATCGTTGCCACAATGTGCATACAGATTGCACCTAATAGTATTAAACCAACATAAACCCGTGTTTTATTATCACATGGAAAATCAAAGATTTCTTCCACCACCATAGCCATAAATGGTAATGGTGCTAACTGAAAAGAATAAAATACAGTCACAATGGTTTGGAGTTTCTGTAATTTAAAAGCAATTTTTTTAGACATGAATAACATAAAAAAAACGAACTCCAAAATATACAATTTCACTTCAGTTTGTACAACCATCTTCTCAAAAGGAGTTAAAGAAATCTTATCACCATTCAGCAAAAAAATTAAAAACATAATAAGCATGGGTATAGAAGTATATGCAAAAACTCCCTCATAAAAAATTCTTATATAATCCGGACTTAATCGATTTCTATTTTCAATTTTAAAAAGACCCATATCTTCTTCTCTTATATTCCACATTCAACCTTTTCACCTTCTATATAGTTTAAATAATTCTCATACACTTAAATTCTATTTCATCCTTATTTACTTTTCGTTTTGGATTTTGTATTTTGCTTTCGAATTCTCCCACGCATTCTCTCATTTTCTTCCCACGTAATATTAAATGATTTAAATTTGAATCTACAGTACACCAATAGCTGGAATTCTGCTGCACCAACGGCTACTGTGTACAGTAAAACAGTACCTATTACATATCCAATAAAAGTATCAATCGCATAATCATTATGAAAATAAATCAAAATAAGTAGGATTAATACGTATATTGAAGTTACTTTCATCATAGTTCCTTTTGTTTTACTAAAAAAGGAAGCGGATCTTTCATTCATACTAAATGCACCTTCACTTGCCTGTTTAAACGTATCAATCGTTGTCACAATATGAACAATTACTGCTCCTATAAATAAGAAACCTACATATACCCATGTAATTCCGTCGATTGTATAATCCGACATTCCAGGAAGAATTAAAGCCGTGAATAATATTGTACCTAATTGAAATGCATATAATAATACGACAATCGTTTGTAACTTTTGAAATTTGAATCTAGCTTTTGGAAATGAATATAGAATTAAAAAAATTATTTGCAAGCTATATAGCACAAGTTCCATTCTAACGATTGTTTTCTCAAAGAAAGTAGTATAATAGTCCCAACTAAAGGTTACTAAAGTACCAATAAGAAAAAACATCATAACTGAAACATATACTATGGTTCCTATCATAAAACCTAAAGCAGCCTCAGGGCTTAAACGGCTGCTACATGTTACTCGAAATCCATCTAAATCTTCTTCTTTTATATTCCACATTCAGTTTTTCACCTTCTATACAGTTTAAATAATTTTCATTCACTAAAATCCCATTACATTCCTAATTTTTTAAGTACATTCATCTTTGTGTAACTAAATTTAGATAATCTTTTATGTATATCCTCACTACATTAATTACCGTACATAATCAGAATGCTTTTGATAGTTCAAATAGCCTTCTTTCTCCTCAAAAGCTCTAAATATTCTTCTCTCTTTCACTTAAGTATATTCCTCATACTCTATTTTTGTTTCCCCCGAAACTGCACTCACTTAGTAAAAACGTTACTGTCATCACAATTGTATCAAGATAATATAGCTCTTTAATTTTATCTTCAGAAAGGTGATAACCTCCCATCAACAATATGCTAGGAGGTTATTACAGTTATTTAAAATTTGTTTTTTATTTTAATGGATTCGATTTTTGCAAATAATAATGTTATTTAATTTGAGCAGCGAATATTAAAAACATACTGCTTAATAACTCGTAATTAAGTCTTCCCCCTCATATCTAGGGTCTTTCTCAACTTTACCATCTTTTGTTTTGATGACTTTTAGTCTACCTAACCACTCTGCTCCGTTATATGTCTCTTCACTTACCCATACATTATGCTTTTTACCATCTACCTCAACTACTAATGTGGGGTGTGTAAACATGAATTCCTTCTCTACATGCCTACCTACAATTTCTGCATTTAATGATGTACCTTCTTCAACTAATTTACTATTTTGATACCCTTCGATAATAGGTAATCCAATAAATACAAAGAATATGAGTCCAAATACGATTACTTTCTTCTTTGTACTCCATTTATTCTTTTCTTTCAATTCCTTCTGTCTCGCTTCTCTTTCTTCGCGTTCATCCAAACTCTCATTTAAAGCGTCTTCCCATGCCTTAATTTCCGCTTCAATTTCTGCTTCAGCTCTTGCTAATTTTTCTAGTTGTTCATCGGTTGCTACCATCTCATATGAGTTATCCCCAACCAAACGAATTTCAGCACCAGTTTCTTTTACTTTTCGCAAGTCTTTTTCTGTACAATTAAACTCTCGAATGATTTCCCCTTGTGTGTTTACCAGTCTAACGTAAATGCTTTTTTTCTCCTTCTTCTTAAACATCTGAACTCCCCCTTATTTGTTTCCTATCATAGATAACCCTATTGCAATTAAGATAAAGAAAACGATAATAAGGAAAGTCTTCTCTTTGCTTACTTGTGTTGGAGAACCTTTCAAGACAGCCCATATAAAAATTGGGAAAAGAAGAATACCTAGGAGAATATCAACCAACTTGTTGCTACTCTTCTTTAATGGTTTTTCTTCTACTATCGGTTTTATCTGAACAGCTTCTTTTCTTATTTGTTTCGGTTTCTTTTTCTTACGTCTATGATTCCCCCAACTTATTCCGCCACATTTTAAACTTAGCTGCAAATTGATCTTCCATTCTTCAAAACAAATCAGCTCCCTTAGAATGATTTATTATTATGAAAAGACTTTTCATAATTCACATAATCTTGCTTCGCTTTCCTCTTTAACTTCATACTGTCACCAGTTACTCTAGGCATTTTTAGTTTCATTACGTTCCCTTATTGTTCCTATCATAAATCCTAAAGCATCCTCAGGACTCCAACGATGTTTACATATCATCCGGAATTTATCTAAATATTCTTCTTTTATATTCCACATCCAAGTTTCCCACCTTTAACTACCTTTACTTAAATCATATAGATTAAAAATAAAAACCTTCTCATTTTAATGAAAAGAGAAGGTTTTCTTGCTGTTATACATTCATGCCATATTCAAAACTTTCCCTCTTGAAATAACGTATTATAGTTAATCTTTTTAATTTTATTTTCACTATTAATTTAGGCATTTTTACTTTTCTTAAAAAACACCACATATGCAAATAATGACGAGATTAAGAGAAATACACCTGCCCCTATACCCTCATATATTTTAAAATAAACAGCAGCAATTATCACAAATATTGAAATTATTATTATTAGAATCATTGTATATTTCACTATAAATTCTAACGCTTTATATATAGATACTATTGTCCTTTCAAAAAAACTTTTCTCTGTTTCCGAAATATTCCGATTTTTATCCAAAATAACACCTTTCTCTCTTTCCAAATTGACTTTCGAATAAATTTTCCCTTTCAAAATAAGAACAAAGCGAACTGCAGAACGTAACTACTCCCCATACAGATTGACCCAACTGAAAAATCTCATGTCGAACTATTCAATTAATTGCATATAGATTTTAGAATAAAAAAACCTCCTCATTCTAACAAGAAGAGAAGGTTTTATTTATGTCATTTCCCCAAACCCTATTCAAAACTATCTCTTTTATGATATTTCCATATTTTAAAAGTCACAAGCTTAAAATATTATTCTTCATTAAATACAGCAATCTTCACTTCAACATACTGTAAAGACTCATCACCGCTAAACACATGATAAATTGGCGAGGCTAAATTCAGATTATTATCCTCCATATACAGAAGCATTTCACCATATACCTGCTCTGTTAATTTTTCATAATCTCCCGTATATCGTCTCATGAGCATCTCATCAACATAATAATAGCTCCTAAATTGAAGTGTTTCTGATGCTGGAATTTTATCTTCATTCACTGGCATGAATAATTCAACGTACATATTTTCATCAGATGGTATATTTTTCAAAGCATAAAACATCGGACCTTTTACTGTTAAATTCGCTGTTGCAATTTCTGACATAAAATGTTCAATTGCTTCTTCCATATCTTCGTAATGAAAATAGTACTCTTTCGAAACAACATTTGTATATGCAATACTTTGTCCTTCAATTATCATTTTATTGTTTCACCTACTTCTATAATAGGAGCATAAATATCTAGCCACATGTCACCGTATACGTCTAAACATACGTGATAAAAACCGTTATCTAATTTAATATGATGCTGTTCTGCAAACTCATGTATTAAATTATAAGCCTCCTCAATATCACCATCTTCATCAGTAAATCGAACACTTAATGCCTCTTCAATAATTAATCCATCAACGTATTCATATGCAGAATTCTCTCCTAATTTAACACGCTCATTTACTGGAACAGAATACGTATATTCACCGTACTCTGGTTCATTTTCCAATGGCTGATATTTAAAAAGAACGGGACCTACTGCATATATTCCATTATGAACAACTTGATTTCTCAGTGCGATAGCAGGTAATAACCAATCTTCTTTTTTTACAATTTGAGTAATACTAATTAAATTTAAAAGTGATAATGCTTTATATTGAATTTTCATAATAACTACTCCTTTTACTATACTTTCTCTTGGCTATATTTTTTATGTTTCTTCAAATTTCACTTACGCTCTCCTTCATATTCCTTCCACATTATAGTAAATGACGAACATTTAAATCTACTATACTCATTTCCTTTACGCCTTACGTTTTGATTTACCTTTTTTATTTTTCTTTTGATATCTTGGAGACTCTCTTTTATGTTGCTCCCACGATATGTTAAATGAAGGGAATTTAAATCTGCAATACGCTAATAGCTGAAATTCAGCTGCACCGATGGCTATCGTATACATTAAAACAGTACCTACCACATACATAACTAAAAAATCAATTGTATAATCATGTTGAAAACACAACAAAATAAGAAGTATTAATACGTATATTGTAGCTCCCTTTATAACATTTCCTTTTGTTTTAGTAAAAAACGAACTGGACCTTTCATCGCTACTAAACGCTCCTTCACTTGCCTGTTTAAATGTATCAATCGTTGACACAATATGAACAATAACTGCCCCTAAAAATAATAGCCCTGTATATATCCTACCATTTGAATTATCAGCCATTTCAGAAACAATCGAAACTGCAAATAATATTGTTCCGAGTTGAAACGCATAAAGTAATATGACTAGTGTTTGTAATTTTTGAAGTTTAAAACACGCTTTCGGAAATAGAAATATAATTAAAAATATAATTTGAATACTAAATAACACAATTTCGGTCTTAACAATTGTTCTATCAAAAAAATTGTTATAGTAATCCAAACCTCCTACAAGAATAACAAACATAAATATCGAAATATAAAATATTGTTCCAAGCATAAATCCCACAGCACTTTCAGGGCTTAAACGTTGTCTACATGTCATTCTAAATTTATCTAATTCTTCCTCTTTTATATTCCACATCATCCTATATGCACCTCTCGTGTAGTCTAATTACCAAAATACAGTTTTAAGTTTTTCTGTTACCTTTCCAGTTACATTTTTAATTCCTTTTTTAGTAATATCAATGATATTGTCCTTACCACCAAGTGCTTTCCATTTGTAATTCAGTCCCGCCGTAGCAACCACTGCAACACCAGCCCCAACCACAGTACCAAGCGGCGGAAGGAAAAACGATCCTGCTACAGCACCAGCTGCCATCGCTCCAGCATTTGCTCCAATATCTACAGCTGAATCTGTTGCTATATCTACTACATCTTTTAACTGCCAACCATCTTTTCTATCATCTACACCTTGCTTAGCGTCTACAACATTACCTCCAACTGACACAACCGCTCCAAAAATACCTGCTCCTTTCAATATCCCTCCTGCTTTACCTAGGCCTTTAAACGATTCTTTCCATTTCATAGGATTAATATCCTTTAAGCCGTCTGCCCAAGCAGCTTTAAATGAACTCAGTCCTTTTTTCCCAATCGCGGTAGGCAATCCTTTGTTCTCCCGATCCATCCGAAAATCTGCGTAATTTTGAAACTCTGGTAATTTATAAATATTTCTGCGTGCCTTTTTTATTTGTTCCTTTGTTGTTTTCAAACCCTCGAATTTAAATTCTAATTTATCCTTTAAATATTTGAATAAAACGTCATCTTTATTATCCATTTTAAGTATTCTTTCTGCTAAAACCATATCTTCTTTCTTAGAAGTCGATAATGTATATGCCCCTTTACCTTTTCGGCCTTTAGGATCAAAAAGGACTTCCAAACCCAATTTCTTTGTAACATAATGCATACGTATGTAGGCATTTAAAGTAGCCTTAGCTCCCTTGTTCCCAATATCAAACTTAGTCATGCCATCTGCCAATCCCTTAATGATATTTCCAATTGATGTGTCAGCTAATAACTTCCCTATTGAAGCGATAGACAAATTCCCATTATTCACTTTTATTTGTTTCATTCCCTCATCTATCTTACGCATTAATTCATCAAACTCTTGCAGGTCACTTTGCTTACTATTATAAGTCTCTAATTTTTCTAATGTATCACTGATTTCTTTTTGGCTTTTTACAGCGCCTTCAGTGATGCTTGATGATGATGGATATTGAATTGCGACGATGTCACTAATCGTACCTACTGTTTTTTTCGCCTCTTCATTAGAGTGGCTAAATCCCTCACTATATCCATTAACTTTTTTCTTTACATCATCCAAATAACTTCCATGAATTTTTGCATCTGCATCGCTATCGACCTGACTGTTAAACTCCTCTACTGCTTTTTGAAATTGACTTTTTAACATTTCCGTTGTAACTGTAAATCCCGTGATAACAGCTCCATGAACTGTAGATAAATGATTCTTAATAGTATCAGCAGCTTTCCCTTGAAAAGAGTTAATTTGTGTAAAGTCCTCTATTTTTTGCTGCAATGTTTCCAAATGTTGATTTAACTCTTCAGCACTTGAATTAAACCGCTCTTGCAGTTCTTTTACTTCTTGTAACTCTATGATTTTGCTCATATTTTCCCCCTCCTATCCCTTTACATAGCACGGTGAGCTGAACTGTCTTTCAAATCTTTTCCAAGCTTTTCATCTTGCTGAACCATTTCTTGTCCTGTTTGCTGAATTCTACTAATATCCTTTTGTAGTATTTGTTCATATTGCTGCACTTTTTTCGATAACTTTTCAATCGCTTCACAATATTTTTTCAGTTTACTTAAATTCGTACGATGTAACTGCATACCATTAAATTTAGTCTTACCTAAATCACTAGCACCACTTTTCAAATCACTTACTTTCGCATCAAATACCCCTTTATTTAATTTAATTTCCCCCATTTATCATTTCCCCGCCTTCTGTACTTCTACTTGAATACTAGCGTCAACCATTGAAACACTTCTACTTAGAGAAAGAATACTAGACTCACATGTAGCGATTTCTCTTTCAAGCCGCCGTATAGCTTGATCGATGTCTTCTTGCACTCTCCCTAGTTCTCCGATAAACTTCCCTAAATTCGAAATGACTTGTTGTTCATATGTTTCTTTAAAAGTAGTTGCTCTTTGCCCTTTCCAACTACTCTCGTTTATTTCTAAGGACTTAAACTGCTCTTGATTTTGTTTAATTGCTTCAAGATTATTTACAAATTTCCCCTTAGCAGTTATTAGCCTTCTTAGTTTCATTTGTAGTTCAGCCAATTGCCCTTGTTGATGACTTATACTACTTAATAAACCAGATTTTTGACTATTTAATTCCTCTATCCCCATGCAAATCCCCCCTTAAATAGTTGGCACTTTAATTCTAGTAGCAAAACGATTTTCAACAAAATACCCTTCAAATGGATTTAATTTTGTACTACTTAAATCTTTATTAGATACATCGAAGACCATTTGGCCTGATGATTTTCTAAGTAAAATAACATGAGATTGCGTTTTTATTGTTTTTGAAACTAAGTCGTATCGACTGTCAATTGAATCAACATCACAGCCAATTACGAAGTGGATGCCCATAAATGCACCATTTGTTATTAATTCCGCTAAACTATATATATCGCTATCTTCTAAATTACTTAAAATATCATTTACATCTGCAATTACGATTACAATCGGCTTAAATTTCTTAATAAATTCTGCCGGGTTCACTGTTTCACTTGATGCTTCCTGCTCCTCTTTAAACGCCGCTTCTCTCGATTTATAAGCGTTTGTAACTTGTTTAATCGTTTTCTCAATTCCTGTTTTTTCAGCTACATATAAAGCAGCGCTCTCTCTATAGTTTGAGAAATTTCGTGTTCTTGTATCAATTAAACCTAGGTCAAAGTGTCCACTGTCTGCTAACTGTTGAAGGAATTGATGAACTACATTTTCAACTTCATCTTTCTTAATTCCCCCTACAACAATATTAGACGCTTCCGTTAAATCTAATTCGAGAGGCGTAACGTTTTCTGTCTCTACACCAAATGTTAGTTTGCCTGCTTCAATAATTTTTCTTGTTTCTGGCCATGCAATGAATTCCTTGTATTCCAGAACTTCAGGTACCATAGGAATTGCTTTCGGTCTTTCTCCATCCCAGAAGGAATCCATCTCTTTTCCTTCAGCTTGTATATTTTCAATTCGAGTAAGGACATCTTCTCCATTTGTCGGTAAAGCTGTTTGGAATATTGTTGGTTCGTCAATTTTAACTAAACCACGGCCTGCTAATTCTTCAATTTTTAACTCTGTTCTTCCTACAATAGCTCTAGATTCTGCCTCATCTATCATATATAGAGCAATTTGTAGTTTAATATTTGTATTTACTTGTACTCTCAATGCATTTTGACGTGTAGCCGTAAGCATTAAATGAATTCCTACTGCTGCCCCTTCACGTACAATTTGTGCAATAATGCGTTCAAAGTCTTCGACAAATCCAGCTTCTCTAACAGCATCATAGTTATCTAACGTAATTAATATTGTTGGTAATACTTCTTTACTAGCTCTCTCATACATTTCAAGACTCGCAACACCATATTTACTTAGCAATTGCTTTCTATCTTTTAATAGGTCTTCTATGCGACGAAGAAATTTCTCGCATTTTTCAACTTGGTCTAATGTAATGATGTCTGCCACATGCGGTAAAGATTTTAATGGCATTAAGCCATTTGTTCCGAAGTCTAATAAATACACATGCAAATGCTCCGGACTATGCTGACGAGCTACATCCATAATGACTGATTGTAAGAATGTTGATTTTCCGTAGCCAGGGCTTGAGAAGACCGCTACGTGTCCGTCTTTACTAATATCTAGTGTTAATGGTGTTTGTGATTGTAATTCAGGCTGATCTAGTAGACCAATTGTTGCTTGTAATGGTTTCTTTTCTTTCGTCCATGCTTCTTTGAACTGAATAGCGTGTAAGTCTTGTAAATATACGCTTTCTGGAAGTGGTGGTAACCACGGTCTTGCTAATGCTTCAATTTCATTTATTTCTGCGTAATCGTGAATGTAGTCAATAACAGCATCCAGTTCAGATGGTACGCTTATTACTTCTTTACTGCTACCAAGTCCACTTAAATCTTCACTTAATATTTCATATTGTCCTAGATCATTTATTGCATAGATTGTTGCGTCTAAATGTTCTTTATCCTCTTTGTTTTCTACATAGTCTGCTCCGCTCCAAGCTGATTGGAATAGTTCATAAATTTCATTATTCCCTACTTGTAAGTAAGCACGTCCTGGTAATGTAATTTCAGCAGCATCTGGTGTTTTTAAAATTTCATTACTATCTGACGTATTTTGAACTTTTAATGCTAGTTTGAATTTCGAGTTACTCCAAATTTGATCATCTACAACACCACTTGGTTTTTGCGTAGCTAATATTAAATGAATTCCGAGTGAACGACCGATACGCGCTGTTGAAACTAACTCTTTCATAAATTCTGGTTGTTCTGACTTCAGTTCCGCGAATTCATCACTAATTAAAAATAGATGTGGCATCGGTTCACTTACTAAGCCTTCTTTATACAGTTTTTGATACTGATTAATATGGTTTACATCATTTTCGCCAAATAATCGTTGTCTTTTTTGTAATTCAGCTTTAATTGATGCGAGCGCTCTCATACTTTGTGCTCCATCTAAGTTCGTAATTGTTCCTAATAAATGTGGTAAGTTTTTGAATAAATTCGCCATACCGCCGCCTTTATAGTCAATGAGTAGAAAGGCTACTTCGTAAGGATGGAAATTGACTGCTAGAGATAAAATATACGATTGTATAATTTCCGATTTACCTGAACCTGTTGTACCTGCTATTAATCCGTGTGGTCCGTGTGCTTTTTCGTGTAAGTTTAAGTTTACGATATCTTCTTTACCACGTAATCCAAGTGGTACAGCTAAAGATTTATGCGCTGCATTTTTCTCCCAACGACTTGTGATATTCAGTTCTTTTACTTTTTCAACGCCGTACATTTCTAAAAATGTTACGCTTTCTGGAATACTATTTTTTAAGTTTTGCAAATGATTTAATGGTGCTAATGCCCGTGAAATATCTTCTAAATTGAACCCTTTCGGTACGTGATTTAGTTTAAATTGACGGTTAACAAGCTCTCCTTGCTCTAAGATGATGTTCCCTTGTTTTGCATCTCTTATATCTATTACCGTTTTCACATGCTCCGGTAAACTTTGCATAACATCTTGTACAAATACAAGTGATACACCTAATTGACTCGGATCATCATTAAAAAATTCCATAACAACATGGTCTAATATTAGTTTTTCATCTGTAATGAGAACGACATAGTGCGGTGCAAAGTACATTTTTTCATTAGTAGAACTTTTTTCATCTAGTTTTAATTTTCGTTCTTTCAATATTTGATACAAACTATTTAACACTTGATCACGGCTACGATCATGGTATACAAATCCACGTACATTTATATCGCGAACACTTCCATGAGGTAACCAGCGCATCCAATCCCATTTTTCTTTTTCTTCTTCCGGAAAAATAGTAATAAACTGCAAGTCATAATAACTATGGAATAAAGCCGTTTGTGCAACTAATAATTGTAATTGCTCTAACACTAAAGAGCGTTGGCCAATATAACCGACTGGTCCATTCATTAAATCTGTTACAACTGGTACATCTTCCAATGATAGATAACGCTGTCTTAGTTCACGTGCTATATCGATTAATTCATCTTTCGTTTGACTAAATTCTTCTTCATTAAATTGAATTTCAAAACTCGTATTAGCTTGTCCTGTTCCAACGCTAAATGTTAAGAAATCATGATGTAACATTGTTTTTTCATAAATTCTAGGATTTACTTGAACTGCCATATTACGTATTACTTCTACATTTGGATTGTGATAATGTAATGCGTGACGCTGTTTTTCACTTTCTGCATGTAAATCTTTCGTTTTTTGTTTTATATACTCTCTATAGCTTTTATCTCGTTCAACAATGTCGACTTTATATTGCTTCAAATTTTTAATATACGATGTGACAGAAACAATGATTGTTACTAATGTCATCGCAATCGATGCGATAATAAACATTCCATATTTCATGAAAATTGCAAGTAATACTGTTACGACAATCATGACAAGTGAAGGTGCAATGATTCTTGCTAAATGCTCCGTTGGTTTTGATGGCATACTTGAAGGCTTTGCAATTGTCATTTTCTCTTCTGGTTCACGGTAAATAATACGTGGTGAACGATGATAGTCTGGATAACCACTTTGATAATTCGTTTCTGATTCTACTAAAATAGGTAACGCAGATTTCACTTTATCTTCTGAAGAAAGTACTTGAATGTCTTCACTACCAATCTCCAATAAAATACCATCAAAATATAATACGTCTCCTGATTCCAACATAACGCTATCTTTTAACTTCGTATAATTATGAAATACATCCCCGCCATACACGTTCACTTTAAAAGAATCGTACAACGTTTCGCGAGATAGCATTAAATCTACACTAGTCCCGGTAATAGAAATATCATCGTAATCGTTTTGACTCACTGTAAGAGAATGTTTCGTTCCAATATCAAACACTTTAGTTGTGCCAACAATAGATATAAAGATTTTCAAGCTCATATCTCTTGTTTTCCCAATCTCAATTTCCTTATTGAATTCTATTAATTGATCCTGTACCATCCAAGCATTTACTTCATTATTCCACTTTAACTCTACTTCTTGTTCTAAACTTGGATTCGTAATATCATTTGTCCACTCTTTTCCAATCGACACTATTGATTGCTCATTTGGATGTAATGTGCACTTATATATTTTGTCTCCATAAGTCAATACTAATAGTTGCTCCATCCGTGTTCACTGCTCCTTTTCAACTGTCTCATCAAGTGCTTACTCTTTTTTCTCTGTGTCCGACAAATTTTTATCGTTTGATGAATTGCCATATTTCTTTTTATATTCATCTAATTGTTGCTCATATGTTTTTAACTTTTGATCACGTTCTTCCCCTGATAAATCTGGATTATTTTTCAGTGATTCAATTTGTTTAACAAGGCCGTACATAATAAGCTGAGGATCATCAAGTGTCTTAGCTAAATCTAATGATTTATCAAAATTACCTTTTCCGTTATACATCCAATACAGCAAATACTTTTCATCACTTTTCAAACTAATGTTTTTCATAATCGATTTCTTTTGAGCTTCACCTAGTTTTTCAGCTGTAATGTATGCAAATGCTAACTCATATTTAGATGCAATCGGTAATGATTCAAACTCCTCTTCATTCAATTGCGTAATGACTTTGTCATAATCAGTTGCTATGAAACTTGCATTTGCTTCTAACAATTTATTTTGATAAGGAAATTTTATAAAAGTGAAATATATTAAAGGAGCAGCTAAAATAACTGTCGCCGCTATGAAGGAAAAAGCTAAGTATTTAAACGATTTATAGCTTTTTTTAGGTACTAACTGCATATTTTTTTCTGTTTTTGTTTGTTCCTTCTCAAAGCTGTCATCAAGAAACTGCAGTAATGCATCTAAGCTTTCCATTTGAGCAACGGTCTGTTCAAATGTTGTTTCTTTTGCATCTTTTAGTAACCCAGCATACAAATCATCAAAGTTATGTTTTTGGGAGAATAAAGCAATAATTAGACACTTATATTGTGTTAAAAATTGCTCTTCTAATAACGGGGTTGGCGGAACAATATCTCGAATTCCTCTATGTATAATACTTGGTATTAAATTAGCATTAAAAACTATATTGTCTGGATGTAAAAAGAACGTGATTCGTTTATTTAAATATTTACGAAACTGCGCAACATTCCGAAGTAGTCTTAATTTCTCATTTCTTCCAAAACGGCTAAGATCGTCCCACTTATATAATTTTTTATCTACTTGATATAGAAACGTAAACATATCATCCGTTTCTTCTATTGTTAATGGTACAAATTCAGATGATTCGCCCGTAATTATATCGAATTGACGGAAGTATTTTATACGTGTTTGAGATTTGGTCATCTCCAATTTCCAATTTTCTTTTTCTATTTGAAATTGATAGTTCATTGCATCAATTTGAATTATTTTTTCCGTCATGTTTATCCTCTTCTCCTTTTCTTTATAACCCGTAATAACTTATTTTCAAATAACTAAAAGTAAAAAATATTCTTTATAAAACTTGCAAAATATCTCCATCTGTTATTTGGTGATCAATTAAACGATCATTATCTGTTAAAACAATTGACTTATTTTTCACTTTAATTACAAAATGTGAACCTTCATGATTATCAATCTTTAGCGTATCTAATAAGTTTTTTAATAAATATTTAATAGATTGATGATTCGGAATACGCAAATCATATGTATTTCCATTCCATTTACTAAAATCTACTGTCACATTGATATGTGTTTGTATTGCCATCGCTTTACCTCCAACTTTTACGAAGAACCGTATAAATACCGATGCAAATAAGTAGAATGCCGCCGCCAAATAATAATATTATTGTTATACTAATTGGCTCTTCATTCATTGTTTCATTACTCGCTACTTCATCTGCACTTTTTCTGACAATGTATTCACTGCTAAACAAACTATTTTTCGTATCTTTAACACTATTATTCTCTTTTGGTTTTGTAAAAAGAGAATCTCGCAAAGCTTCCATATCTTTTTGTTCTTTCTTTTTCTTTTTCTCAATTTCTTCTTCTATATCTTTGTTAAATAACTCAATCGATGCTTTATCTAATTCTGTTTCCTTATGTTCCTTTTTATTTTTTTCTTGGTCGCTTTCTTCAAGTCGATCCACTTTAAACTTAATCTTCCCATCATCACCAAGATAACTGTCAGCCGCGCTCCTTATCGGTAGCGCGACAAACAGTAAAAGGATAGAGAGAAATGATAACTTAGCCACTATGCTCCATTGTTTGATCATTTACTTCTTTTTCCTCCCATTTCTTATGCCATACAAATAGATTACTAACCAATCCAATAATGGCAATTACAAACAATACGACAAAAATAACTTTCCCAGTATCTTTACCACTAATAAAATCATTTAGAAAACTTTCTATATACTGAAGCGGTGAGAATTGACGTATCTTTCCGACAGACGACATTTGATCTACTTTACTTCCAACTGCCTCAGTTAAAAATAGGTACATGCTTAAAAATACTAATAGTATAAACATTCCTACCATTTTTATTTGTCGTAATAAGTAGGTTGAGACCAATACAAACGCCATCATAATAAATGTGATGAACGCAATCCATAGTAAACTTTGATCCTGACCGAACTTTAAAAGACGCCCAGAAATGATACCTATACTAATCCCTTCCACAATTGATATACCGAAAGCTACTACTGTAGTTGGTACATTCATATCAATTAATGAGAATTTCTCTTCAAAATGATCTGATTGCATTCGTTTCTTTTCTTGATTCGCAATTGCGTATGCTGTAAATAATGCAACAATGAAACAAGTTAATACAATTAAGTATGGTGTAAAAGCATTTCCTGCTACAATTACTCCATCATTTTGCTTTTGAACTGGACTAGCTAAAAAGTCATATAGCATCTCATTTTGACGATCTCCAATACGGCTATTCGCTAAAATTTTCGTAAAGTTTTTGGAGAATGATTTATCATCTTCCATTTTCTTCGTAAAGTCATTTAATAATAGATCAGCTTTTGAAACAATTGTCGTTCCGCTGTCTTGAATTTCTTTTGCTTGTCCATTAATTTGATCAAATGTTTTATATACATCGTCTGAAGTTGCTAAACTATGCTTCGAACTTTCGACCAATGACTGACTTTGCATCATTAATGATTTAATACCAGAATCTAACGATAAAATAGCTGTTTGCTCACCAGCATGATTTGTTGTTAATACTTGCTGCTCTTCAACTAGCTTTAAGCTATTCTCACGCCATTTCGCTAAACCTTTTAAATACTCTCCTAAATTTTCATTCATACTAGTTGCTTGTTGCGTCGTTCCATTTAATTTCTCCGCTAGTAGCATAGAATTTTGATCCGCACTAGTAATAGATTGTTGATAAGAGTTTATTTTTTGTTTTAAACCTGACATATCTTGCTTTATTTCTGTAGTAATACTTGATGAAACAAGATTTGAAATTAAATCAATTAAACTTTGTTTATTTAATACGTAGTACAAAGATTGATCCGTCGCAATTGCATCTAAACTTCCCTCTTCTAACTTAGGACCTACATCTTTCGTTCTTAAATCAATCCCATAATACATTTCGTAAAGGCTCATTAAACCTTGATAACTTTCGACTGTATCTACTGCTTCTTTTATTAATACATTGGATGTATTTTCTGTTAATTTTTCTGTTTTTTGATGTATAACTTTATTCGTTGTACTTTCAATAGTCTTTGAGTTACCACCTTGATTTTGGTTTCCCTCGTTACCGGTTCCGGTTCCACCTTCTTGGTTTCCTCCGTTACCTGTTCCAGATCCGCCTTCTTGGTTTCCTCCGTTACCTGTTCCAGATCCGCCTTCTTGGTTTCCTCCATTACCTGTTCCAGATCCACCTTCTTGGTTTCCTCCATTACCTGTTCCAGATCCACCTTCTTGGTTTCCTCCGTTACCTGTTCCAGATCCACCTTCTTGGTTTCCTCCATTACCTGTTCCAGATCCACCTTCTTGGTTTCCTCCATTACCTGTTCCAGATCCACCTTCTTGGTTTCCTCCATTACCTGTTCCAGATCCACCTTCTTGGTTTCCTCCATTACCTGTTCCAGATCCACCTTCTTGGTTTCCTCCATTACCTGTTCCAGATCCACCTTCTTGGTTTCCTCCATTACCTGTTCCAGATCCACCCTCTTGGCTTCCTCCGTTATTCCCTGTTGTATTTTCCATTTTTTTGATAATAGGCGTTTTAGCATTGTGTACTAACGGCATTATGCCATACTGTGATTTATGAACCACATTTTCCACCTTGCTATTTTCCGTTTGTGTTCCTTTATCTTCTTTGTTAGGTTTTTCTTTTTCAGGACTAGTTTCTTTTTTATGAGTCCCACTCAATTCCCACTGCCACATTACAGGAGAGAAAACATCTATATTGATGTTTGGATCTTTTAACTTCACATTCAGATTAATTTTTATATCCCCTTCATTACGAGGAGGTATAGTGATTTCTCCGTTTTTCTCCAGAAACATACTTGTGTAATCCACATCATCAATCTTCAAAGCTTCTGTACTTCCATATAGTTCAAACTCTTCCGGAATACTTATCTTCAAAATTTGCGGAGATTCCATTTTAATTACTTTCGCAGTATCACTAAATGTAATTCCCTCTGTATAAAGTCTATCCTTTACTTCTTTAATAGCGTTTCCTAAAGATATTTTATTTACAGGATCATAATAAAAATTATTTTCTTTATTATATTTTTTTGTAAATTGAATTACATTTTGCAGTTGTAATTTCGTTGTATCTGGCAAATCACTTTGACCGATTTCTTCCATGTTTAAACTAGGTAATTTCGCAATTAAATTCTCGATTTGTTTCTTTATTCGAGCATCTGGTTGTTTCATTAATGTATTTATAAAGATTTCTTGCTTTCCATCATTCGACATAGATTGCTTTAACTTCTTAATTACCGTCTCTTGAATATCACTTTCTAACTTTCCTGCAAGTTCTGTATCATATTCAGATACTTGTTTTTTTACATCTGCTAAATATTTTTGAATCGCTGCAGCATCAGTTAAAATATTCGGTTCTTTCTCTGAAAACGTAAATTGATTTGAAATAATTTTATTAGCGGATTCCAATGCACTTAATTGCTTTAAAGCATCGCCTGTATTCATATCATTCATATATTGATTGAATTGATTTGTGAAATTATTCGCTAACAAATTGTTATCAGTTTGCATTTTTTGAAAGTTATTAAAACCATCTAAGTACGTACTGTTAGATTTATTCCCTTCATCTAACGCTTGACCGAAACCTTTTAAAACATCCTGAAATCCTTTGAAACTATTAACAGAAACACCTGTATAATCTTGTACTGTTTTAAATTGATTTGTGTAATTTGCTAACGGACTATGTATATCTTTTTTATACATAGTTGTTTGAACGTTTCCTTTTTCAATTATTTTACCTATATTATCTTGTGCACCTTGTAGCTTACCGATAATACTCGCAAAATAAACGTCGATTATTTGCTTATTGAAATCTTCTAAAATAACAGAAGCTGTATTTTCTGCCTCAGCTTTCAAATCCTTATTCCCAGTTGCATTTACTTTGTAGTTTAACGTTAATTTCTCTGGAATCTCTGAATCAATCGCAACTGCCTTCCTAGAAAAATCATTTGGAATAACAATCATCATATTGTAATTATTATTTTTCAATCCATTTTCTGCTACCCCGCGGCTAACTACGTACCATTCTTGTTTCGTATTTTTATTTACATTTTTAACAAATTGATCTCCAAACGCTATTTTATTGCCCTCAAATACAGTGCCCTGATCTTCATTTACCAACGCAACTGTCATTTTTGGTGTAGTATTCTCATTAGCTTTCTTAACATTTTGATTTAATGCTAAATAGGAGACCCCTGTTGATAGTACAAGAGCTAAAATAATAAACAACAAGATGCTCCATTTGAACTTTTTCACTACTTATCACTCCTGCGACTGCGAGTCTATCTAATGAAAGACTTCGTATCTTACTCTAGTTTTAAAGTAATTTAGCCATACAACGTATGGTTGCATGGCTAAATTATATATTTCTTTTTATCTGTCTTATTGTAGACCGAAATTACGAGAAAGATCTTCGTCATGTCTAGCAACAGCTTCTGCAGTTTTATTAAGCTGCATATTAATTTCTTGTAATAGCTGTGCGAAGTTTTGTACTTTTGGCTTTAATTGATTGAACTGTTGGTCAAAACCTTCGAAAGCACGACCTTCCCATTCTCCTCTTAATTCATTTTGTAAGTTTTGTAGTTGACGTAAAATGTCCTCAATTTGATTTGCACCTTGTCCATATCGAGTCGCTTTCGATTTAAGCTCCTCTGGTGACATACGAATTTGTCCTGCCATTATTAAATCCCCCTTAAAATTAAAAAATAGTAAAATTAACCAATAATCAATTCTACAAATTGATTATATCAATAATTTAAAAATTTCTAAACAAAAAAATGATATTTTTCCAAAATTTCTCTTTTACTATAATAACGATATATTGTATAATACTAATTTATTTGTTTTTAAGCACACTCTATAAATCTACTATAAAATAAAGGCAAACCATCTATTTTATACTTATTCGCTTTAAATTCCAGCGATAAAGTAGCCACTAAATCATTATTTTCTCTTCTCTCATTCAGACTATTCTACTCACTTCAAAGTCATAATTACCTGCCTTTCAACAAACCCAAACTCTTCGTACATCTCTTTTGCAAAATTCCCAGCAAATACATTCAACCGAATTTCTGAATACTTCTCCTTTAATTCCTTAATACCAGCTTCCATCAGTTCTCGCGATAATCCTCTCCCGCGATATTCTGGGAAAACGTACAATTCATATATAAATCCAAGTTTTTCACGAGAAAAATAGTCTGTATTTTCCCCTATTAATATCCATCCCATTACTTTATTTTTTTCTTTAACGATTAAATAGTATGCTCCTTTTTCTACAATCGGCTTTGTAATCTCAATTGCTTTCTCGGTACTTAATTGACAATTCCCTCTCGTCCCTTCAAAAAGCGATTGAGCCGAATATTTTAATATTTCATTGGTATCTTCTTGATTCGCCTTAACAATCATTTTTCACAACTCCCCTTGAATAATAGGCATTACTATCGCTTGTTCAAGATTCTCCGCTTCCATAACAATTGCTGTTAATCCGTGTTCTGTACTTGTTTCATGGAGCTCTCCCTTTTCCCAAAACACAGCTTGTCCCGCCTCTATCTTTATCTTTTCTTTATTTACCCCACATACATATCCAGCTCCTTCCACAATAAGAAGCAGTTGAGATACAACTGCTTCATGATTACCGATGATTCCATTCTCGTGTAAATGCATAGCACCAATATGTATATTTCCTCGATGGTTTACTATTTTCGACATGATGAAATTAGATTGAAATACTGATAGGTGCTTTCCTACTTTTTCACTAAAATCAAAAATTTTCATTACTAGTTCTCCTTATACGTATAAAACCATCCTTACTGTCTGCATCATATGTCCTTCAAAGTCTTCTTCAAATTGCTCTAATTCAGCAAAACCTTTCGCTTCATAAAAGCGTTTTCCTTTTTCATTTGCTGCTTCTACATGTATGTACAATTTCCGTATCCCATTTAATGCTTTAATTCCTTTTTGTAATAAAGCACTTCCGATCCCTTTTCCTTGCTGATCTGGTAACAAATAAATCGCACCTAATTCCGCTTCATTTTGTAGTCTAACAGGTGAAAAGTTCGCAAACCCTATTACTTCTCCTTCTTCTTCCGCAACGAATAAATGCGTATTTTTAAGACGATATTTCATTTTTTCATCAGAATATGCCTCGTCTAAAAAACTGTCTTGAATTTCTCTTGGAATAATGCCTTCATATGTATCATGCCAAGCTATTTTTGCTACTGATTGTACAGCATGAATATCTTCTTGCTTCATTTCTCTAATTATATATGTCATCTCGATGTCTCCATTCTCTTTAAATTATATTCTGCTAATATACTAGAAGAAATGGCAGAACCATTTTCATAATTCACCTTAATTAATTTTAATTTCTCAATTGAAGCTGTTACAAAATCAAATTTCTCATAAATATATTCCATTACACTTAAAAACTGCTTTGTATGTAATCTATTTGCAATTGTACAATGCGGTACCCATTTTCCCGGTACGTAATATGAATTTGGGTTGTCATGAAAAGTTTTAAAATAATCATGATAAGAATGATGAAGTTTTAACAATTCATTGGTAACAGTCGGCGCTAGAAAGACCGTTCCATTAGTAGGAAAAATTCCAACAGAAGGAAAAGTTACTGCATCCATATTTTCTTGAATAGCTACAAACTCCCCTAGTTTCTCAGTATACAAATGAACATCTAACTCATTATAATCAGCTAACGTAATATGAGGTTCTACTCCAGCTAGTTGATTTGTTCCAATTACATTTGTTAATTCATTTTGCAGTTCTGTAATTTTATTAGTAAACACACGATCAAATGTAGCAATAATAGCGTACAATCTTTCTCACCCCTTCGTTACACATAGCGCTTCCCATTCTTCACGAATCATGCCCATTCGAATAGAATCATAGTATGTTCCGTTATAATAACGACACTTTCGCATTCTACCTTCTAAGCTCATTCCTATTTTCTCCGCTACTTTCATCATTCGTTCATTGCCAGACCAAGTCGTGATTCCTACTCTACCAATCTCCATTTTTTCAAATAGCAAATCTCTATATAATGTCAATGTTTCTGTACCGTATCCACCATTCCAGTATGTTGGGTCATAAATCACAAGCCCCATCTCTAACCAACGCGTCGGTTTGTATTCCCAATAAAACCCAACTGTCCCAATGATTTGACCGTTATTTTCTATAATTAAATTGGATAGCGGTTCTTCTTTTAAACGAGTTTGCATCTTTTCCTTATAGGATGAGTATTCTTGCATTGAAAACGGAAAATACGGTGCATCCCATTTTTTCCATTCTGGATTTTCTTCTTTAAACACGAGATTCCATAATGTTTTTATATCTGATTCTTCAATTGTACGAATTGTAACTTTCTTCCCCTTTAATACAACGTTTTGCATAATTCCCTCCTGCATTCCTCTTTATTTCATATATAATTATAATATTTTTTCTGAAAAATCAAAACAAATATCATTTATTATATTGTATAATTTTGTTATAAGGTACCAATTATTGATTTAGAAAGCTGGTGATTCAATGAATAAACGATTTAGTATTGCTTTATTTCTTACTATTATTATGACAAATATTATTCTCTATTTCTTCTTACCATTAAGTATTGTTACGAAATGGGACTTTAATGGAACGCCTACATCAACAATGGATAAAAGCACTTTTGTAATCGTAAATATAATTATATGTTCCTTCTTATTCTTTGTATTTTTAGCTTTATCTAAAGCAGCGAGTAACCAGAAATTTCTCCATTGGATCGGCAACACAATGTTACTATTCTTATTTTTTGTCAATATTGTCATCGCCCTCATCGCTCTTGGCTTTTCACTTCCTCTTGATCATTTCATATTTTTAGCATTAGGGCTTTTATTTATATTAATAGGTTATTTCAGTTCCAAAATTGATACGACTAAATCAACCGTTTCATTAGAATGGAATGATAAGTACCTTGAAAAAAGAGCTTCAAATATTAGTAGTATTTCAATGATGATAGCAGGTATTTTTTTAGCGATACTTCCTTTTATCGTTTCTGCTCCCTATAGAGGTTATGCTATACTAGCAATTCTTTTAGGAATGACGCTTATCATTCTGCCAAGTACGATTTATTTACTTATTAAAGACAGCAAGCAATCTACTCCTTTAAAAAAATAGGAGGTTATATCCCTCCTATTTCAGCTTAATGTTTTATTTTTCACTTTTTCTATCTCAACTAAAATCCCTTTCTCTATCCAACCCTCTACGCCATCTTTTTTAATTAAATCATATCCTGAACAGCTATCATCAATGAGAGAAACGATATCTCCCTTCCTAACGCTTATTTGCGCACAAGAAATATCGGTTTTCACTGTATATTCACCTGACTTAAGTTGTTTCATATATTCATTTTTTACAGTGAGCACATTATTCGTTTCCTTTTGTTTACATACGGTGTAATCTTGCATCTTCTCGATAGGCTCTATGTAATAATACGGATATGTCACTCCGCCCTGCATTTCTGAATTCGCATTAAAATCCGCTATTACTTCGTAATCTGGAAAATAGTCTACATATGTATAAGAAAACGTATCGCCCGTTTGTTTCCTCTGAATAATAAATACGTTTAATTGCCCTGCTTCTTTAATTGCATTTCCTCCATCAATTGCAATAATTTTTTTCTCCTTATCAATAACTGGATTATTAGACGGTGCTTCTTCAGAATAGTTCACGACAGGCCAATGACCGACTATTACATACTTATTTGCTTTATGTGATTGATTGAAAAACTCCGGCATTGCTATCGCATTTTTGCGCTCAGTTTCTTTCCAATCTACTCTATCTTCTAGACCGGCATGCACAAAAATATAATCTTCTGTTTCAATCGCTGTTGGCAACTCTGTTAGCCAATATAGTTCTTGTGAAAATTCACTTAACAATGCTTCTTTCACTTCACGAATTGAAGTGCCCTCATGAACTGAAAAACCCAATTGCTCTAGCCATTCATTAAAAATTGAATGCTTCCTCGTACATAAATAATTAATAAGACCAGGATTTTCATTTAGAAGAGCATCAACTAAAACTTCACAATTCCCTTCAACAACGTGAACCTTTGAATTGTTCTTTACAAGATTCATAACGTAGTTTACTACGCCTACGCTATCTCGTCCTTTCTCGCAAAGATCTCCATTAATAATTAAATAATCTTCATCTTTAAAGTTAACTTTATGTAGTGCTTCTTTTAAAAGATTTAATTCTCCATGAATATCCGATATGACGATAACTCTAGCATCATTAGGGATTGATAGTTTCTTTATTTTTTTCAAGTATAAGCGCTCCAATCATTCTCTTTATTAAATTAAAACTATTCGACAAAATACACTATATAACCTTTTCAAATACATATACCATAACTTACAACCTATTTACGGTTTAATAATAACTTAAAAAATAAGAAGGAGCTGTTCCCAACTTTTGCGGGACAACTTCTTCTTATTTTTTATAATTCTTTATGAAAAGAATAACTCACCTTATCATACCCTTCTCTTTCATAAAAACGATGAGCATCAATTCTTGAAAATGCTGACGTGAGGACGATAGACTCACATTCGTTTTCCTTTCCCCAGTTCTCTATATACGAAAGTAATACTTTCCCATGTCCTTTTGAACGATGTGCTTCTGCTGTTACAAGGTCATATACGAAAACGTGTTTCTTATTATAAAAGTTCGTACAAATCGCTACACCTGCAAGGCTAACAACTTCATCATTCTCATTACGCAGCGAAAATAGTTTATAATTTTCTTCTTTCATATTTCGAAATAAAGAGCTTGTTTCCTCTTTTGAAAGTTTCATTCGTAATTGCTGTAAAACAGGTAATACTTCATGTAATTGCTCTTCTGTTACTACTTCTTTAACATTCATTTTTAACTCTCCTCTAAATATTTATTTAATTTTCTAAATGTTATATCATTATTATAGAAAGTAACTGCCCTTCACTTAAGTGACAGTTTAAGTGTTTTTTATAAGGCCAGTTTTAAAGGAGAGTTTTATATGGATTTTACTATCCCATTGCAATTACAAAGTAACACACCTATTTACTTGCAAATTTACGAATATATAAAAGCTGAAATTATACAAGGGACTATTTCTGTCGGCACACGTCTACCCTCACACAGAAATTTAGCATCACAACTTAATATTAGCCGCATTACTGTTGAATCAGCTTATCAACAATTATTAGCTGAAGGTTATGTAGAAAGTAAACCGAAACGTGGTATTTTTGTAGCAAATTTCGATATTGACGTTATCCCAAATAAAAAGCGAAATGCAGCAAAGAAGACGAGCAATTTGATAGACGAAAAATTTGAATATGATTGTAGCCAAGGACTTATTGATCAAAATGCATTTCCGATTACAAATTGGAAACGAGCATTACAAGAATCCATACTTACATACGAAAATGCACTATTTGCCAAAGAAGACCCTCAAGGTGAATTCGCTCTTCGAGAGCATATATCAACATATTTATATCATTCTCGCGGTGTCCATTCTTCACCTGATCAAATTGTGATTGGCGCCGGAACGCAGCCACTTCTCTGGCTACTACTTCAACTGCTTGGCCCTACAAAAGAATACGGCATTGAAAACCCTGGATTTCACCGTATACACGCAATCATTAAAAGCTGTGATAGACAAATTCATCCCATACCATTGGATGAAAAAGGTATTGATATTTCTAGTTTATACAATACAAATTCCAATGTCGCATACGTTACACCATCACACCAATTTCCACTCGGGATTATTATGCCTTTATCTAGAAGATTAGAATTGTTAAAGTGGGCTAATGATTGCAGCGGATACATTATTGAAGATGACTATGATGGAGAGTTTCGCTACGCTGGTAAGCCGATTCCTTCTTTACAAAGTCTTGATTCAAATGAACGCGTTATTTATATGGGGACTTTCTCAAAATCTTTTTTACCTTCTTTACGAATGGGATATGTTGTTTTACCACCACACCTTTTAAAAACATATCAAGAACTGCATGGAATTTTCAAACAAACAGTCGCTACAATACAACAACTTGCTTTTGCTAACTTTATACAAAGCGGGAATTGGGAACGTCACCTTAATCGGAGTCGTACACTATATAAAAGAAAACATCATGCGTTAGTAAAATCCATTATGAAAGAAATGGGGGCTAATGTTCAAATTCTTGGCGAACAGTCCGGACTTCATATTGTTTTATATGTCCATAACAGTATGAATGAAAATGAACTGATTGAATCCGCTAAAAAACAAAGCGTTAAATTATACCCACTTTCTCCATATGATTTCGTGAATGATTTACGTAAGGAATCATACGTATTACTCGGCTTTGGTAGTATTCCAGAAAATAAAATTGAAACGTTGGCTACATTATTAAAAGACGCTTGGTTTCCTAGTTGCAAGGAAACTTTTTAACAGTGGATTTAACTTGTAACATGTTAACAATTCAACAAAATAAAAAAGAAGGCTGTTCCAAAATAACTTTTTGGACAGCCTTCTTCTAGTTATTCACCTGACCTAGCTTTCCTTCCCGGACGTTTCACACCAGTCGTTTCTGTTGAATAGGAAGCTTCGATTATAGCGGCTGGATCTACAGAGAGAACGAGATCTTTCATTTTCGGATAAATGAATCGGTTTGTAATGCAATAAATGATTCTCTTATGCTCCCCTAAAAAACCACCTTCTCCATGTAGATACGTAACAGATAGTTGCAATTCTTTCATAAGTAAATCGCCTATTTCTTTATTCTTACCAGAAATAATCATAACGCTCTTACCTTGATTAATACCATCTAATATAAAATCAATCATCTTCGTAACAATATAGAAAATTGCTAATGAGAACATCGCTTGTTCGATTGAAAATAAAATGGCAACAAAGATGAAAATAACTGCATTTACTGCAAGTAAAAATGTACTAATCGGTACATTAAAGTGTTTATTCATCCAAACTGCTAACATTTCCGAACCGTCAATTGCTCCACCCATTTTAACAACAATCCCAACACCAATTCCAAACAGTACTCCACCATAAAGTACAATTAATAACTCAGAAGTCGTAATTGCTGGAAATGGTTTTAAATAAATTAATCCGAGTGTTGTAACTACATTCGCATAAGATGTACGGATAAAAAATTTCTTTCCCATTACTTTTGCAGTAAATAATAAAATTGGGATATTAATTCCTAAGAACACACCATAAAGCGGCAATCCTGCGACTTTATTTGCCATAATAGCAATAGCCGTTACCCCGCCATCTACTAATCCATTAGGTGCTAAAATAAGCTCTAATGAACCTGCTACTATAATTGAGCCAATTGTTAATAATACGTATTCAAATACTTTCTTCATTCATTACCCCCAAAACTTATATATTTTCTTAGTATTATTTTAACGTAATTTTACTACTAATTCAAAGGTATCGATTTATATACACAAAAGTTTCTCCTTTATCGCTATTTTTATGTAACACATGGAACGCGTAATACTAAAAACACACTTACAAATTAAAAGTAAGTGTGTTTTTAACATCTATTTAATCTTTACGTACGGCTTCATTTTTAATTTGAATATTTCCTCAACTGCCCTTTGATATCCACCGGCATTTCTAAGCGACTCTCCCACTTTACGACTATTCTCCTTAAACGTCACATCATCCATTACTTTCTTTACAGTCTCACGTAACAATTCAGAAGTTAACTCGTTGCGATTAAGTCTTATTCCTGCCCCTACTTCAGTCAATCGTTTTGCAACGAATGGCTGATCTCCTGTTACCGGAATTACAACTAATGGAACACCGTAATATAACGCTTCACTCGAACTATTCATACCACCATGTGTCACGAATACATCAGCATGCTGTAAAACTTCTAATTGCGGGACATAATTATACAACTTAAAGTTTTTCGGGATATTTTCAAATTGACTTATATTTATCTTCTTACCAACGACTAATACGACTGTCGCATCAACATCTTTAAACGCTTCAAAACATTTTTCATACAAAGCAGGTTGTTCATTAAAAACTGTTCCCATAGAAATGAAAATCACTTTTTCATTTTTTAAATCTTCGGTAGGAAAACTCCCCACTTCTTTTCGAGTAGCAATTGATGGACCTACAAATTTATACGATTGATCAAATACCTCTGAACGTGGCTGATATTCTTTTGAAGTATATACAATCGTAATATCACCAGGATGGTTCATAATATCATACATACTATTACATTTCATTCCATACTGCTTATTCCATCTTTCCATTCCCGCTAAACAAGATTGATATAATGGATCCATTTCATCTACTTGTCTCGATTCTTGCTCATCATGAAAATTAATGTACTGATTAACAGCAAACGTTGTACAGGATGAAACGCTTGGTAATTGTAAAATATTCGCTATAATACGTCCTACTGGAAAATGATTATCATATATTAAATAATCATATTTTTCCTCTTTTGTTTCTTCTACAATTTGAGTAACAATACGCTCTGATGCTTCAATCATATGAGATAGCATCGTCAAAGGGCTCCCACCTTCATTTACTCGTTCCATAATATTAATTTGAGAGAGAAAATTCTCAAACACTCGGAATTCCGCACCTGTTGCTTCAACCTTCTTTCTATAATCTTCAATACAATAAGAAACAACTGTTTCCCCTCGCTGAATTAACTCACTTACAACAGCTAAAGTTGGATTAATATGACCTTCCCCAGGAAAATTTATTACGAGTACATTTGCCATAACATTCTCTCCTATCCAATTAATATAATAAAATTAACAATTAATTATATTAATTAATTTAAGTCTATTATAAATGAATGCATTCTACTTCTTCATGCTTTTCTCTTCATTTTATTATTGAGAAATATTTTCTATAGTCTACATTATTGTGATTTACAATCTTATAAATGAATGCTTAATTTTACTTTTACTCTTCATAGATTTAAAGATACGAGTCTTACATTCAAGTATTACCACCATTATTTTTAGACAATTCATACAAAAATAGAGAAATATAATATTTTTAATGAGTTTTCACTATAAATGTAAGTATGCTGTCTATCTTTTTATCTTTATCCTCATAACACATCATCTGTTATATAATTAATTTATAGAATTTACAGAAAAATAAGCGCATGCCTTTAAAAGTGGTTACGAAACAATTATGTCTATTCCTCAATTAGAAGAATATAGACAGCCTTATCGTTATTTATACCGACTGTTATCTGTGCAAGGTAATGTGGAATTAAAGAAATGGTTAAGTCACCCATCCTATTTTTAAATACAAATGAGAGGGAGTATACAATGGATATTCAGAAAAAGCGTTATGTAACAGAAAGTGAAATACAGCAAATGAAGGATTTGGCTTATATTTGCGGGCAACAAGACAATCTTGATTACTCTTCAGATTTACATATCAACTTTTTAAAAAATCGAAATGAAGATTATATAAACGATTTTCTTCTTTATAACGGTACTCAATTAATTGGCGCTTTAAATATGTATGATTTCGAAAGACCAACAAAGCTTGAACTAATAGGCTTTGTACATCCTCATTTTAGAAAACAACGTTTCGGAACTATCCTTTTACAAACTGCAATGAAAGAAATACAAAATAGAGAGACAGATGAAGCTCTTCTTATTATTAATGGGGATTCTATTTCTGGGAATGAATTTGTAAAACATATGAAGTTACCATATTTATATAGTGAATATAGTATGGGGTTCAAAACAAACGAAATTCAAAAAACAACAGATAATAATATACAGCTTACTCTTGCACCTTCAGAATCACTTCTTGATCTTATTGAAATTTCTAGTAAAGCTTTTGGTGATTCAGTAGAAAATACGGCTACATGGTTACAAAAAATGATGAATTCATCTTCCCATCAAGTTTACAGTGCCCTTATTGCTGGAAAAGTGATAGGAACAATTACAGTTTCTAAACAAGAGCAATCTACTACACTATCAGGATTCGCCGTTCATCCTTCTTATCAAGGTAAAGGATACGGAAAAGATATTCTTTGTAATATAGTACATACTCTTATTACAGAAGGAGTTTCAACAATTGAGTTAGACGTCGAAACGAAAAATATCCACGCTTTAAAACTATATACACAATGTGGTTTTGAAATTAACACGAGGCATGACTATTATAATTTAATTAATTTTTAGGTGAATACATATGTTAAAAAAACAATTTATTCTAATTATGATATTTTAGCAGACATCTATAATAAACATTGGGGACATTTTGTTGAATACTCCTATCCAGCCTCGTTTTACAAGATGCTCTTCCCTACTCTCGTATATTAGATTTTTGTTGCGGGACTGGTCATCTCTGCCGGTGATAGTTTAATTTAGATGAACTAAAAAGTGTGTTTCACAAAGTTTACTCCGTATTACATAACGAGGGTATATTCGCATTTGATATGAATAAAAAAACTGAATCGAAATAAAATGTACCCTATAGAATAGACACTTGAAAAAAGTCTATTCTATAGGGTATTTCTTGTATAATAAAAGGAAAATTGGGATCGGAGAATGTTGAAAATGACAAAAAAACTATTTACAGAAAGAGAAATTCAAATTCTATCAAATAATCTATACGTAAAATCTGTAAGTCAGAAAGGTATCACTTATACAGAGGAATTTAAGCATATTTTTATTGAGGAAAATGAAAAAGGAAAGCTACCTCGAAATATTTTTGAAGAATGTGGTTTTGATATAGATATGATTGGAATGAAACGAGTTATGTCATCGGGAAGTAGATGGCGTGCTGCTTATAGAAAAAATGGTGTATTGGGTT
>NZ_QXCO01000040.1:0-37509 GCF_003458115.1 Bacillus sp. ISO11
ACTCACCACTTAACGTCCTAACGGACTGTTTGAAGTGGGAGATTCCTGCGAACACCGATGTATCCACCAGTTATCTTAGCAGGCTCTACCCGCAGTCCCTACGGTGAGAACATAAGTATCTTGTACGCTGACTCACCACAATACCTACTTTAGCTTGGTTTTCGCAATTTTGAGAAGCGTGGGGTGATAGAACGTTGAAGATTTTACGGTTGCAACGTTTTTCTGCAACCAACCTCATATCTTCAGTTTTCGAAGAGCAATCTGTACAAGTAAATGATAGCAAATATGTTGGCTTATGCCAATCGACATTCATCTCCCACCTAAAATTGGTGTTTCACACCTTCACATTTTTGAGGAAGGAGTCTTCTGTCGGAAAACGATAAAGTTGTATTCACCTAGGAAAATTAATATGCTTTGAACTAAGAGGTAAGATATTTGCCAACCTTCTTCATATTTTTTGTAGCTGGAGTTAAATACAAAATATTACAGAAGTGGAGACAACATTGATAATTAGATTTGGCCCACTGGTGCGTTGTAACTAGTCTAATAGTAATCTTTCTCGAAGCTCACTGTATTATCGAAAAGAATTGCGCATGCTAATGCATTCATTGCTTATTCTTTAGTTTATTGATTATAATGATCCTATTTCTAAAATAGAAGGATGATAGGATCAATTACTAGTCATTATAAATTTAATTAAAAAACAATTGTACTAACAGCATGTAGATAATTGTTCCACCTGCTATGGAGAGAAGCATTTGTCTCTTCCATATGTGAAGGATTATTACTACTCCTACTGAAATTAATTCTGGAGCACCATGATTGCCGGATAATAAGTTTAGATCCTTAAAACAGTAAATAACTAAAAGACTTATGACAGCTGAAGGTAGTACCTTACCGAGATACTGGACATATTGCGGAGTAGGTTTATCTGATGGGAACACTAAGAAGGGAAGGAACCTTGTAATCATTGTGCCTAAAACCACTATACCAACTGTTATAACTTGTTGCAGTAAACTCATTGTCACACGGAAACCTCCTCTATGTTCTCTATTGGTTTTTTTAGGATAGTAAGTACTAATAAAATCATAATCATTGCAGGAATTATGAAATTGTTTCCACCAAAAATAATTAGGCTAAATATCGATAATCCCAGTCCTACAAGAGCGCTATAATGCTTTTTCTCCCTCATCCATTGTTCAACAAAAATTACAACGAAAAGTGCTGTCATAACGAAATCTAGTCCTTTTGTATTGAAGTGTACAAGGGAACCAAAAATACCACCAATTGCGGCTCCTATACCCCAATACAAATGATTAAGCAGTGTCACGAAGAACATAAACCAACCCTTATCAACACCTTTTGGAATATCAACAGTAGAATTAATAGAAAAAGATTCATCACATAGTCCAAAAATAAGATAAAACTTTTTCTTACCAGTTCCTTTATACTTATCTAGCATAGAAATACCATAAAATAAATGCCGTGCATTCACCATTAAAGTAAGAAAAAGTGCATGAATTGGATTAAAAGCAACCAGTAATAAATTAGCTGCAATAAATTCCATTGATCCTGCGAATATGATTAAACTCATTAGAATTGGATATATTGCACTGAAACCCAGAGAGTTCATGTAGATTCCATAAGCAATTCCTAAAAATACAAAACCAGCAAAAATAGGTATTGTATAAGGGAAAGCTGCACGGAATGCGATTCTTATTTGATTTCTATTTTTCATATTATTCACATCCTTAATCAAGAGCTTTATTGCATACAAATTTAACACATAAAATCCATACAATGAATAAGAAAATTGTATGGATTACAATTTTCTTTAGAGGAATGTGTTATTCTAACTTTAAAATAATGCTGAGTTTATATCCTTGTAATAATTTTCAAAGTTTATAAATCTTAATTTTAACTTTTAAAATTTATACTATAAAAATTTAATCGTAGAGGTGAAGCATGCCAGTAAATTCATTTGAAAATTACTCTATGTCTTGGAAACCTAATAAGGAACTATTAAAGCGTCCATTTTATTCCTCTATTGCAGCACTACTTGAACATGATATTGTAAATGGTTTTTTAGCTCCAGGAACAAAATTACCTCCACAACGAGAATTAGCAGATTTTTTAGATTTAAACTTTACAACAATTACCCGAGCTTACAAACTATGTGAAGTTAAAGGCCTAATTTACGCAATCACAGGGAGTGGAACTTTTGTAGCTCCTAATGCAACTCGTTCCATTACTATTTCTACAGAGGAAATCAGAAACTGCATTGATCTTGGATTAGTAGCATCATTTGAGCAAACTAATAGTATTGTCGCAGAGACTATTCAAAAGGTCGTAGATAAAAAGTATTTAGAGCAACTATTAAATTACAATGATCCAACTGGTCTTCCGCATCAAAAAACGGCAGGTCTTAATTGGATGAAGTCTTTTGGCATTAATGTGGATCAAGACCATATAGCAATAGTTTCGGGGTCACAAAATGCTTTAGCGATTACATTGACAGCGTTGTTTAAACCTGGAAACCGAATTGCAACTGATGTATACACCTATTCAAATTTTATCGAATTGGCAAAAATGCTACATATTCAATTAGTACCCATTCAAGGGGATGAATTTGGAATGCTCCCAAGTGAACTCGATAAACAATGTAGTCAATTAGATATTCATGGTATTTTTTTAATGCCTTCTTGCTCTAATCCTACTACGATTATGATTGCAAATTTTCGAAAGAAAGAGTTAGCAGCAATCATTCGAAAGCATCAAATAATTTTGATTGAGGATGATATTCATGCATTTTTGACAGCAGGGGTTATTTCTGATTATGAGCAACCAATGTTTAATTTACTTCCAGAACAAAGTGTTTATATTAGTGGAACTTCTAAGTGCATTTGTTCAGGATTAAGGGTTGCTTATATGGTATTCGGAGATGCCTTACGTAAGGATATTTTAAAGGCTATATTTAATGTCAATGTTAAAACATCTTCTTTAGACGTAGAGGTGATAACAGAGCTAGTGTTATCAGGAAAAGCTCATGAAATTGTTAAGCAGAAGAAATTTTTAGCGGAGTCTGCAAACGAAATTTATTCAGGATATTTTTCTTCCAACAAGCCTGTAGGGCATCCTTTTAGTTTTTACCGTTGGCTACCTATTCAAAATCATTATGATGCATTTCAATTAGAAACAGATTTGGAGAGGCACGGCATTCGGGTTTTTCATTCCGAGCGCTTTATTACCGCACAAACCATGCCTAATCAGTATTTACGAGTTGCTCTATCCTCTACAAACTCATTAGAAGAGTTGAAAATAGGTCTAGAAATACTAAAACAATATCTCGGCTAGTTTAAAAAGAATACAGCAGACATTTACTTGAAATAAAGGAAAATGCTATTTAACAGTGAAGTCGTAGTAAAAACTCTTCTATAGGCAAGAAGAGTTTTTTTGTGAGTCTATAGTGTTCTGGGAGGATTAGTATTTTTATCATTAAAAACGATAAATAACTATATATAAATATAATGTATTTGTGTTATTATGATTACGTTAGAAAATAAAGTATATTTTCATTCGTAAAAATAATTAGGAGAAGAAGGGGAAATAGCATGAAAATGAAAAAAATGATTTTAACAGGTGTAGTACTTGCAGCAACAACTTTAACATCTTTATCAAATGTACAGGCAGATACAACATTTAAAGATGTTCCAGCAAATCACTGGTCTACAAAAGCAATTTATGATTTAACAAATCGTAAAGTAGTGCAAGGGTACGGAAATAATATCTTTGGCTTTGGTGACAATGTAACTCGTGGGCAAGTTGCTCGAATGATTTATATGTACCTAAAACCAGCAGATGCAGATGCTAGCTTCAAAAATCCTTTTACTGATATTAAAGGACATTTGTTTGAAAAAGAAATCTTAGCACTTGCTAAAGCAGGACTTGTAAATGGATTTGGTGATGGGAAGTATGGTCCAGATGATATTTTAACTCGTGAACAAATGGCACAAGCACTTACAAATGCTTTTAAATTTAAGGCAACGAAAACAACAAAATTTTCAGATGTTGATAAAAATTCTTGGTCTTACGGTGCAATTAGTGCATTAGAGGAAAATGGGGTTACAATTGGTACTGGAGGTAATATGTATTCTCCAAAAATGTTTGTAACACGTGAAGCGTATAGTCAGTTCTTATATAACTCTATTAATGCAGTTGAAAAAGAAACAAAACCAGAGCCAAAGCCAAAACCAGAGCCAAAGCCAGAGACAAAACCAGGGGTAACGCCAATAGGTATTCCCAATGCGTTAGTGACAGATGATTTTTTCTTTGATAGATATTCAATTGAAATTTCATCTGTAAGAGAGCGATCTATTTCTAAACAAGGTCAAAATCTTGTTACTGAAGTAAATAAGAAATATAATGCGAATTTCAGATATAGATATGTAGCATCAGAAATTGATCTATATACTCCTAATTTGCCAAGAATGATTGACTCTCATGGTTCATTTTCGTTTGTTGGGAAGGATGAAGATAACTTCTATTTCATGTTTGTCGTTGACAAATCAACTGTTGAGTTAGCGAAAAACTGGATGTATATGATAAATCCGAATTTCACTCTTGATAAAGAGATTGATAGATTAGTAAATCCAAATCCAGAATTAAAAAAAGAAATTGATAGTTTTGTAAAAAATGATAAGGATTATATCAATCGTTTTGAAAAAGATAATCATAGCGTAGAATTAAATGTAAGTCCTCTACAGTGGGTAAAACCTGGGGAGTCTGTAGTTACTCTACATCCAGATTACTATGTATTAGGAATTTCTGTACAAGGAAAGTAATATTTAAGTAGTGATTGATTTTCGTACAGTGAAGGATAGACAATATTAGGGCTTATTGATTTTTTGAAACAGACCTACTGTTATTGAAGTGCACCCCAATTGTTAGACACATAATTAACAATTAGAGGTGCATTTTTTTTATTTGCTTTAACTGTATAGATTTTTTAAACAATAGATACTATTTCATTTCTTTTGCTTTAAAGATGGAGCACTCTCTTTTTCTCGTCAGCGTTTGAACCAACAATTAAAACATCTTAATTCCTTTAGCAAGGCTTGTAAAATTCCAAAAGTTCAACAGGAATATTATTTTTGTATGCTATACATGCTTTTGTATCACCACGCTGAATGGTCTTTTGGTCAATTAACAAAAGCGCAGCAAACGTATTTGCTTCTATCTCTAATTTATCAACGGAAAAGAATGTATTCTTACGCAGAAAAGGTGTATTTGCATGAGTATGTAGAACCGCGTGTCCTAATTCATGGGCACAAACAGTTCTCTGCATAGATGGAGATAAATTAGTATTAATAACAATGAAACGATTTCTTTTTTCATATTTATAAAAACCATTTATTTCTTCATGTAAATCCCATGTTAGTACATGTATTTTTAAGTAATCTGCAAGCTCATAGGGGTTTTTCGTGTTGTATTTGGTGCAAAGTTGTTGGACTAGATCTCTAATGACGAATTTCAATGTTTTCCCTCCTAAGCTTGCATCAGTTATCGTCTGGATTACGATATTTCTTAGGCACGTATTTTTTATTGATTACTTTTGTTTGTTTTACAATGTACTCCATCGCATCTAATAATGACTCTACCGCTTCTTGACTCATAGGTTCACCAGAGAACATTAAGCCATCTTCGCCTTGTAGATCTTTCTTTATTTCTTCCATTCTTTTTGCTATATCTTTCTCATCTTTTGGCGTTACTTGTTCGTTTGGTTCGCCTGTAACAGATCGACCAAGTAAATAGTCAGCTGAAACTGAAAAGCAATCAGCTAATTTAGTTAAAACATCATGTGGAGGGAACCTCTCTTCTGATTCGTAGTAACCTATCATTCTTTGGGATACGCCGATTTTTTCTGCCAGTTGTTTTTGAGTTAAATTCTCTTTTTTTCGTAAGGATTTTATTCTAAGTCCTATCACATCGTTCACCTCTCTAATTGAACTAATTGTTCTCTTTGAATTCATTTTAGCACAAAAAGTTCTTTTATGCATTGACAAAGAACAATTAGTTCTTTAATCTGTATTTAGAACTAATTGTTCTTATGGAGGTGTGATAATGGGAAATAAAATGTACGATTCGAAAAAAAACTTATATAAAGAAATTGCTAGCTATTGCGGAGTAACTGAACGCTATATTCGAATGATTGATCAAAAAGAAAGAACGCCATCAATGGAGACAGCTAGGAAGATTGCACAGTTTTTTGATAAGAGTGTAGATGATATTTTTTTAGTAATAAATCGAACTTTAAGTTCTTTTTAACCGCACTTTGGTTTAAAAAGTGTGGAAAGTAGATTTTGTCATGGAGAAGTTAAGAGTTGCAATAAGTAAGTAAAAAAGGTTTGAAAATATGAGAGGTAGATAATATGGGGATTTTCCGAGTAAAAAAAGATAATAATTATTCCGTTATTAATAATACCGGTCTAAAGGATAAGAGGCTTTCTTGGAAGGCGAAAGGAATATTAGCTTACATACTTACACTTCCAGATGATTGGGTGTTTTATAGAGAAGAATTATCGCAACATGCAAAAGACGGTATTAATAGCTTAAGAGCTGGAATGCAGGAATTAAAAGAGTACGGATATATTAGAAGATTTCCTGTTAGAGATGAAAAAAACAAAATTGTTAGATGGGAGACAATTATTTACGAAATTCCAGTGGATGATTATCCACCAGTGGAAAACCCACCTGCTGGAAAACCTGTTGCTGGTAACCTACCGGTGGATAATCACAAGCTACTAAATACTAATATACAAAGTACGAAAGAACTAAATACTAATATACAAAATATAAATCATATTCATGATAATAAACAAAGTTTACTCTCAAAAAAATTAACAAATGAAGATTTTAAAATAAGTCATCAATTTTTGATGAAGAATAGAATTTCATTAAGTGAAATAGCAATTATAGAGCTTGGTGCATTTTGTGAATCATTAGGTAGTGAACTAATTGGGGAAGCAGTAAATAGATCAATTGATGAAAATGTACCAAAGTGGAGATATGTACGTGGGATTCTTAAAAATTGGGAAGCCAAAAAGGTAAAAACACTCAAGGATGTAGCTATGCTAGATGCACAGTTTGATCTTGGTAAGAATAAAAAACAATTTGGGTCAGGGAATACCAATCGAAATGAAATGGTACCAGAATGGTTACATGAAAAAGAAGATATTCCAGAAGAGCAGCCTATAAAAAATAATGAGTTAACTATTGAAGAAGAGCGTGAGAGATTAAAAACTTTATTAAAAAAATATAAATCATAATTAATATTTATAAATTTTATTAAATTGATAATAAAGGTTAGCTTATCTTTGGTGTTGAACTACTCACCACTTAACGTCCTAATGAACTGTTTGAAGTGGGAGATTCCTGCGAACACCGATGTATCCACCAGTTATCTTAGCAGGCTCTACGGTGAGAACATAAGTATCTTGTACGCTGACTCACCACACTACCTACTTTAGCTTGGTTTTCGCAATTTTGAGAAGCGTGGGGCGATAGAACGTTGAAGATTTTACGGTTGCAACGTTTTTCTGCAACCAACCTCATAACTTCAGTTTTCGAAGAGCAATCTGTACAAGTAAATGATAGCAAATATGTTGGCTTATGCCAACCGACATTCATCTCCCACCTAAAATTGGTGTTTCACACCTTCACATTTTTGAGGAAGGAGTCTTCTTTCGGAAAACGATAAAAATAAAAGCAGCATTTAAATAAAGAGAAGTAGGGGGATTATTATATGTTTGACTGGCTCAAAGATTATCAGAAACTAGAAGAAGAAATTGCATATTTAGAATATAACTTAGACAAATCAAAAGCAGAATTAAAGCGCTGGACTAGTGGGGACTTGCAAAATATACGATTAACTGCTGAATCGGAAGGGGCTAAAGTAGAAGATCGGATTGAAGCTATTGAATATGAATTAGGACATAAGATGAATGAAGTATTTGATTTAAAGATTTTAATTAATAAGTTTACAGGATTAGATCATCAAATACTCAAAATGAAGTATATTGATGGAATGACCTTAGAACAAATAGCGTTTGACTTGCATTATAGTACAGGCTATATCCGACGCAAACATGCTGAAATAAGAAAGATTGTCAAGTTTGTAGATGGGTTTTAATGTTACCTTTTTGTAGGATACATGCAGTGTACAGAAAGTATTGAAAAAGTGATTTATAGTAGTAATATAAGATTTCGACGAAAGGGCAACTATTTTTATGGTTGCTCTTTTTGTTGTGAAAGAAGGTGAGCAACATGAAGTAATTTTAAAAAATAATTTTCATTTAAGTGTTAGAGGTACTTAGTAGATTAAGAGTTTTATAGAAAAAATAATAGGAAAATAAGGAGAGATTTAGTAATGAGTATATTAGCTGCTTCAGTTAAAACAAAGAATCTGCCACAACAAGTGTTACGTTGGCAAACAATGGTAGAAAGTGAATGTTCAGCACAAGGTGTGTCTGAATTAGTTCCCTATGTACTTGGGATTATTATGGTGGAGAGTGGAGGAAACTCTGAAACAACACCTGATATTATGCAGTCCAGTGAATCACAAGGTTGGGCGATGAATACAATTAAAAATCCTAAAGATTCAATTTATTATGGAGTAAAGCATCTAAAAGGAGCTTTTGATGATGCAAAGAAAAATGGCATTACAGATTTAAGTGCCATTGTTCAATCATATAATTTTGGACGAGCTTACCTTCGCTGGTTAGCTTCTAACAATAAACAACATTCATTACCAGTGGCAGATCAGTATTCTAAAACGGTTGTTGCGCCATCACTTGGTAATAAAACTGGTGCTATGGTCAAGTATAGTCAGCCTATTGCCATTGCATACAATGGTGGCTACCGATATAAAAATGGAGGGAATTTCTTCTACTCTGAAATTGTTAAGCAATATGTAGATTTTGATGAAGCTGGTAATAACAATAAACCAATACAACCGGTGGGCTTGGGTATTGCTGTAAATAAATATCCGAATAACGGGGGGATTAATCTATATAGCCAACCACAAGGAGGATATTTTACGAGGGTAATTTATGATAAAACACCTTACCTTATTATAGATGCAGCGTGGTATGAAAATCCTATGATTTGTCTAGGAAACGAGGCATGGGCTGCTCTGGAACATTTCGATGTGCAATGGTTTAGTGCTTATTCAAAATATCCACCAGGCGGTGGTATTAACACATATGATGGTCCTAACGGAAATTATACAGGTTTTGTAGATGGATCTGCTCCATATAGAGTTTTTGGACGATTAAATGGTTATATAGATATTGGAAATAATACATGGGTAAAAGAAGAACATTTTAATGTTAAATAATGAAGGATAGCTTTTCGTTCTGTTCATCTTAAAATTTGAACAACTAAAATATATCCAAAAAATAATAAATATAGACAGTGAACGAAGGTGCTCATTTAAGTACCTTTTTTAAATGGTGTAAAAATAGAAAGGGAGACTAATATGACAAAATTTATTTATCCTACAGATACAACGAGAGTAACAAGTGGTTTTAGAGGCAGCAGACCAGATCACCATGGGATAGACCTTGCTGAAGCAGGTTATCACCCTATTTATGCAGCGGCTAGCGGTCAAGTTAGTCGTTCTTATTTTTCATCTAGTTATGGTGAATGTATTATGATTGTGCATACAATTGATGGAGTTACATGGGAAACTGTATACGCTCATATGCGTAGTGGTTCTCGAACAGTAAACGAAGGTGATTATGTTTCACAAGGACAAACTATTGGAGTTATGGGAAACACGGGGGATTCTAGTGGCCAACACTTACATTTTGAATTGCATAAAGGACGTTGGAATGCGAGTAAAAGTAATGCTGTGAATCCGTTAGATCACTTGGGTAAAGATGGTGGTGGTAACAATACTGATAAACCAATTCAACCAGTAGGTCTGGGGATTGCTGTAAATAAATATCCGAATAATGGAGGGATTAATCTATATAGCCAACCGCAAGGAGGATATTTTACGAGGGTAATTTATGATAAAACACCGTACCTTATTATAGATGCAGCGTGGTATGAAAATCCTATGATTTGTCTAGGAAACGAGGCATGGGCTGCTCTGGAACATTTCGATGTGCAATGGTTTAGTGCTTATTCAAAATATCCCCCAGGCGGTGGTATTAACACATATGATGGTCCTAACGGAAATTATACAGGTTTTGTAGATGGATCTGTTCCATATAGAGTTTTTGGACGACTAAATGGTTATATTGATATTGGAAATAATGCATGGGTAAAAGAAGAACACTTTAATGTGAGATAGTATTTTGAAATCTATAAATATCAAATTAAATGGAAGAAGCAGTGTGATACTTTTCTATGAATTCGTTTAAAACGATGGTGTAGGAGTGTAGAGAGGAATTAAAGGAAGAGCAACTGATAAACAGTTGCTCTTTTTCTTTTTTAGCAGGTGAAGACAAGGAATTTATTAGAGAAAATGCTGGCCGTATGGAGATTAGGTTACTAGATGTACTAAATAATGCAGTGAGAATTTTAAGTAATAAAAACGAGAGAATAAAAAGGAGATGTTCAGTAATGGAGATTAGAAAAAAATTAGTGGATTCAAGTAAATATGCTATAAAATGTCCTAATGCAATGAAGCCAGAATTCATCACAGTACATAATACGTACAATGATGCATCAGCTGAAAATGAAATTTCTTATATGATTGGAAATAATAATGCAGTTTCGTTCCATGTTGCAGTAGATGACAAAGAAGCAGTACAAGGTATTCCGTTTGATCGTAATGCTTGGCATGCTGGTGATGGTAACGGAAATGGTAATCGTAAATCCATCGGAGTGGAAATTTGCTATTCTTTAAGTGGTGGGGATAGATATTATAAGGCGGAAGATAATGCAGCAATTGTTATAGCTCAGTTAATGAAACAATTCAACATTCCAATTAGTAATGTACGTACACATAAATCGTGGAGTGGGAAACATTGTCCACACCGTATGCTTGACGAGGGAAGATTGGATCAATTCATTGAGAAGGTAAATAAAGCATTTAACAACAATAATAATAAACCAATACAGCCAGTAGGTCTGGGGATTGCTGTAAATAAATATCCGAATAATGGAGGGATTAATCTATATAGCCAACCGCAAGGAGGATATTTTACGAGGGTAATTTATGATAAAACACCGTATCTTATTATAGATGCAGCGTGGTATGAAAATCCTATGATTTGTCTAGGAAACGAGGCATGGGCTGCTCTGGAACATTTTGATGTGCAATGGTTTAGTGCTTATTCAAAATATCCCCCAGGCGGTGGTATTAACACATATGATGGTCCTAACGGTAATTATACAGGTTTTGTAGACGGGTCTGTTCCATATAGAATTTTGGCACGAAAAGATGGTTATTTGGTGATTGGAAATAATGCATGGGTAAAAGAAGAACATTTTGATGTGAGATAAGGTTAAAGAATTAGAGTCACTCGTATGAGTGGCTAATTAATTTTTGGATTGGAGTATGATTGGAAATAGAAAATGTCAGTAGTGTTCTATACTAAGTTGTTTTTATGTATCGATTCAAGAATAAAAGGAGTAGTTTAGTGCGTAATTTGTTTATGTTGAATTAAATAAGAAGTGGGAAAGAGGTGGCAAAATGGATAGTTTACAAGAGGTGAAAGGTGATATTCAGGAAATAAGGCAAGATATTAAGGATATACGATTAGAGATTAGAAGTTTAGAAATGCGGACGACAGGTAATGAAAAGGACATTATTAATATTAATAAGCAATTAGACAAAATCAGTGCTAATACAACTTGGATCCTACGCCTTATTATTGGTGGACTAATTGGAGCTGCTCTTACCTTCTTTTTGAAAGGAGGAGGTATGTAATGATTGAAATTACAGCAATGATTGGGGTTGTTGTAGGAATTTCACAAATTGCAAAAACAACTGGACTGCAAACAAAATATATTCCGTTATTTAATTTAACACTTGGCATTACGCTAGGTGTTTTATTTTTGTCTCAAGATATTAAAATGAATTTATTTCAAGGAATGATTATCGGATTGTCAGCTAGTGGATTATTTGACCATACAAAAATTATAAAAAGGGATGCCGATAGAAAATGAAAAAGAAATATAAGCATATTTTATCCATAGTTGTTGCTATTATTTTAGTAGTATCAATTGAAACAAATGTATTTGCTGATAGAATTCTATTTATTCCTGATTTACCAAAACAACCATACCGTTATGGTGTTGGAGCTTATGAAGGTGTTGTGGCACATTCTACAGCTACCCCAGAGGCACCAGCAATTAATATTCAAAAATATGAGTCTCGTACATGGCGTTCAGCGTTTGTTCACTACGCAGTGGATTGGAATGAAAAGATTCAAATTGCATCTACAAAACATCAGGCATGGGGGGCAGGTCCAGCAGCAAATGCTAGATTTGTTCATGTTGAATTGTGTGAGACAAGTGATCCATTGAAATTTAAACGTTCATATGAAAAATATATAGAATTAATTGGGGAAATCTTGCGAGAACGAAATATTCATCCCTCTAAAGGATTATGGACACATAGGGATATTACGTATAAATTAGGTGGGACAGACCATGAAGATCCACTAGATTATCTTCGTAGTCATGGCGTATCTGAGGCTAAGTTCCGAGCAGACGTGTTAAAGGCTTATAACGGGAGCACGGTTACAGTGGATACCAAACTACAAAAAACAAATGAAATATCTGGTACAGTAGAGTCGAATGGTATTGCATATATTGAAGGATACAATGTAAATCTCCGCTTTGGACCATCAACAGGAAATAGTATTATTCGTAAGCTACAAAAAGGTGAGGCTTATAAAGTATGGGGTAAATTAGGAAACTGGTTAAATCTTGGTGGTAATCAATGGATTTATTATGATTCTTCATATATTTGTTACCAAGGTAATGAGCCTGCTACAGTAATTGGTAAAAGAGTTATTTCAAAAGTAAATAATTTACGTTTCTATGATTCTCCATCTTGGCAGGATAAAGATGATGCCGGTACTGTAGATATGGGTTTAGGATTCATTATTGATACAAAGGTAATTGTAAATAATTCACCACAATATAGAGTGCACAATAGTAAAGGTAAAACATATTATATAACAGCAAACGAAGCCTATGTGTATGTGAAGTGAAAGTGAGGATCTGCTCTACTATGGGGCGATCCTCTTTTTTTTATTTATGATGTATAAATTAGGTTTAATGGTGAAAAGAGGAGGCTATGAATGATATTCATTTGGAAAAATATTCTTGATAGAAACATATTATAGTGTTATATTTAAATTTAATGATGTAAAGTTGGAAATGGATTTGTATATGATATAGATTTACTTAAAGATGTCAATTTTGAGAAAACAGAAGGTAAGGTATTATGTAAAGAGACATAGTTTTTATAGGGTCTTTAATCCTGTATTATAATTTAGGAGAAATATATTAAGTAAGGAGTTTTTTTATGCCGAAATGGGCTAAGTGGATTGCCATGTTTGTTATTTTTCTCTGTAGTATTTTAATTATCGACGCTCTTGTTGGTAGCAAAAAAGGTATAAAAGTCATTACAGCAGCAGTTGAGGAATTAACCGCAGATAAAAAAAATATAGGAAATCAAAAAGAAGTAAAGCAAAGAGCCGAAACAAGTGATTATAAACATTTAGACAAGCAGCATTATGCATGGGTAATGGATGATTATTTAAAGGACCTATCTGATGTGGCGACCCGATTTAGCATGTTAGAGGCTGATGCAGAAATTAAGGGTACTATAAACAAATCATGGGTTTCAGATGTAGGCGATGTTTTCTATAAAATGTCTTATCTCATCTCAAGTGTACGATATGTAGAACCCCCAACAGAATTAAAGGGTCTACATTCATCTATTTTAAAGGCGATGGATAACTTGCAATTTGTTATAGACAACTATGGAGATGCTGCGAGCCAAACAGATTTAGAGAAACTAGGTAAATGTTTAAAATCATTAAGAATTGCTAGGGATACAATAGACGAGGCGCGTAGTGAATTATCTACTTATGAATAATTATCATAAAAACCAATTAGTATTACATAACATCCTCAAAAGTATATATGAAGTTTAGCGTTTTCTTTGCGGTTAAGGAAACAGTAATCTCAAAGGTTTCAATTCTAATGCTTGGTACATGAAAGAGTATAACAAGCAAGGAAAGATCAAAGCTGTTGAGTTCATGGACAAGACTGGCATGAAGAAAGCGACATTTTACAAGAAAATGAGGCAATACGAGGAAATTAAATCATTATAATTATATAAAAGGATATTATACTTTTAGTATTTGACAATGCAACCACAGTCATTAGAGAGGATATAGTAGTCTGTGTAGGAACTAAACCAAAACTTACGTTAAGTATTAGCGGACATAAAAGACCGATTTTGAATGTTATGATGTCCGTTAATGCTTATAGCGTGATTTGGTTCTATTGCTATACAAAGGCCATCATCACCATACTGAATAAAGTGAATAAAATATAGCTTTGATTTATAAGTCGGAGGAGGGCACCTTAGGGTGTCTTTTCTTTTATCCATTACACCATTGTTTACACATTGATTTTTTATGTTCATTTGATATAATTATTACTACAGTAGTATTACAGTAATACCTTGGGTATATAATAAAAGAAGAGATGCTCTATACATCTCTTCTGGTAACTGTTGCCGTAAGGCGGGTAGTTACTAAATAAAGTTATTTTCTTTTTCTAGAACTTCCCTTTTGCTTCCGACGGCGTAGGGAGGTTCTTTTACGTTTTTTGCTAATATTACTCACTAGTTTGTTTCCATAACCAGTAACAAGAATTGTCAAAAATACTTTCAACAAATCCTGTAGCAAAGACAGTAAATATTCCATCATAGGAGTCACCTCCTTTCCCTCTACATAAAAAAGAGAAAGGACAGCAACTAACCACCCTACGTCATACAGTTAAATCTATTCTATCATACTAATACAACCTCACCAATCTAAACAAGACCACCATTACTGATAGTTTTTTTAGGTAGATTTAGAACAATTAATTACAACATTTTTATATTGTGATTAATATATGAAAATTTCGCCTCATGAACTTTATTATACCCTACTACAGGGTATATTTTTTTGTACCAAGCTTTGTTAATGCATTTCGCTTTCGTAGGTGTTGAAGGTTTAGAACTATCCTTTAGTATAGTCATATCATTAGAACATCCTGCGATATTTAGACAGAATATAGCTAATAAACACGATAGTAATAATTTAGTCATATAATCACTTCTAATTCTTTAATAGTTAATATTTTTTCATGAAATAAGTTTCTTACTAATTTTACATTATATTAAAGCTCAGAAAATATTCTTATACTCATAAGTTATTACATTTGAGCTAGTGAGATTTTGTTAATAATAAAAGTGATTCTAGTCGGAGCAAGGCATTTAATTGCTGATAAAGGTAAAACTGCTAGTTATCTAATTCTCTCAGTCATTATGTATTTGATCTATTTAACCCATGAACTAATAGCAGAAAACGAACTGAAAGGTACATAAATAGGGAAATATGGAAATAGATCTTTTGGTTATTTATTGTATTATAGTTTTTCTACAAAAAAAGGTATGTGCAGAGACTAGAGTATTAAAATTACAATGGAGGGCCAATTCATATGGAAAATATGTTCAAACCTTTACCTGAACATGGACATGTTTATACTTTCAAATTCAAGAAGTCTAAACTTAGTTTTAGTCATTGGTTTAATATGAATTATATGTATAATAATATAAAATGTTAGCAGGTAATAAATGGATTTTCTACAATCAGTATCAAACGTCAAATTCTTGTAGTAGATTTAACGTCTCATGCTCATCAAGTTAACAAAATAAAATCCTACCTAAAATGAAATAATGCATATGTAGGTACAGTTTGATTTAATTTAACTGTAATAAATATTATAATAAATATAAAATATAACACTATGAGATAAAGAATATAAAATGTGTATACGTTTGTAATAGCTAGTAGTGACAAATTCATATCAAATTTATCAAAAAGAAAGAGGAAAATGAGCGATGAAAATCAGTTCAAGCATCAATAACAGGCTTTATCCTTTAAATACTAGAGTTTTAAAGGGAACAGGTCCAAGTACTACAGCTTCACATTTGGTGAACAATAATCAAAAATACATTCCTGAAAATAAGACTGGGAATAATCAACTTTCTGAAAAAAAAATAGAACAATATATTAATAACAAATATAATGCAATTAACTCACAAGGTCTCTCTATATTTGAATTTCTTAAAATGTTATTGGATAAAGGTGTACCTATGTCGATAATAACAGAAATATTAGTGGGATTTGTAGAGGGGCACAATAAGAAGATTGAAGAATCGGAGAAAGAAGTAGAAAAAGGATTAGAGAAAGAATTAGTAAAAGAATTAGATAGAGGATTAGAAGAAGGAATAGTGAATGCTCAAAAACAATAATAATTTTTAGTGAAGAGTAGTTCTATGAAAACATAGAAAATAAATTTTATGATCTTGTTTCCGGTGTATAACTTTTCTTGATATATAAGTTATAAAAATTTTAATTTCTATGCATCTATTTTGTGATTTAATAAAAATACAAATGAGACGCCGCTGTTTAGCAGCATCTCATTTAGCTATATTATTTTCTCTAAATTAACTCATTATTAGCTAGCAGAATGAATTCTTTTAATAATACAACGCCTTCTTCCACTTTAACTTCTATTTTCCAGTACTTAAATTAGATAGTCTTCTTTTATGAGAATCTACTCCTAAATTTTTAATTTCCATCAATTTAATATTTTTGTAGTATCTCCAAAACAAAAGTACTGACTAAAATCCTTATAAGAAGATAAAAAGCTTTTTAATTCTTGACTAATATCTTTTAGGTCCCGTATATAGTATATGCGGCTAAATTAATTTTCTCATTAGAATGATATAGCTGTACATCTACATAACTGAATCTCTCACAGTAATTATTATGTATCAAATTAGATATAAATGGTTTTATTTTCAATGCATTTTCTACATTCATAATAAATTTCTCCCAAAACAGTCCCAATATAATTTTTACGGGTAACTTTTTATCATATATTTTCTTTATGTTTTTAAATTTAGATGCAATGTCAACTAACTTATCATTACTGAATAGAGATACTTCTATAATTTCATTAGAAGGAATATTTAATGTTTCAATGATTTGATCAGCCCACTCAATTCCATCAATTTTTGAAAATAAAGCAATTTGTAATCCTATCTTAAAAACCTCAGCCATTACTTTTATTTAACTATATATAATTCCTTAGATTTTTGATAAGTATCCATATAGAATGTTTGAAGAGACATTAAGACTGATATTTTTAGTCATAACATTTCAATTAATATAAAAAGAATTTATCTTTTATATTTCATTTGTATTTTTTTAAAGTGCCTTCATAATTAGCAACGATAGAATACAGAGTACTATTTTGAGAAACTAGATAGAGTATTCCTTGATAAGTGCCATCATCATATGAAAAAGATTTAGGTATTTTTATTACATTTGGACCGAAGGGGGAGTTCGGGAATATTTTAACACAGTTTTTTACGTATTCATTTGCTTCTACATTCTGCGTGACATTTTTACAGTTTCCGAAGTATTGATCATGTTCATCAGCATGTGATGAGATTCCTCCTATAACTAATCCACCTAATGTTAATGCACTTACCACAAATTTTTTTAACATATAAATATAATCCTCCTTTTTTAAATTGAATATCACATTTTATTCTACATTTTTATCTCTTTTGTTAATTTATAGTTCATTACGATACCCTGTGGGTAATAAACCATAAATTCAATTATTTTGCGTTTAACTATAGAAAGAAAGCAAAAACTCTCGTATCATAATTGTTGGCGAGACAAATCACAAGAGGAGTTTTCGCTATGTCGCATCTACTAGGGGTCACCATATCAAAAAAGAAAATTGTACGTTTAGATACAAAATAAATACAATTTAACCGATACCCTGTATGTTAAGAAACAGGGTAGCAATCCCCAAAACATATTTAATAGTATCTTTTTTAGAATCGCTCAAGTAATATTTTATTAGAGTCGAATTTCTTAGTTTTACAAATACAATTTATATTTGGAAGCCATTCTTTTTCATGGGTAATTTCCAATGTTAAATAGTTAATTGATAATTTTTTCCCACTAGATGCCAAAGGGTGTTTTAAAGAATAATTAATAATTTCAGTGCAAATAAGATTGGCTATTAAACTAATGTATGGACCTATGGCAGTAGTAATTGTTTTAGATTCTAACTCTAATAATTTATCTTTTTTCAAGGAATTGTTTTCTAATAAATCGTGATAAAAACATTCTAAACAAGGTGTCTGATTAGGAATGCTAGTTAAAATTTGACCTGTCACACACCCTAATCCACCTGTTATAAGAGGAATATTCCTTATCTGTGAAAATAAATTAGACCATAATTGAATATATATAGGGGGGGAATCTGCTGCACAAACTAAGATATCAATGTCCTCAGGGAATATCTCTAATAAATCTTCTACACTATTTATGCGTTTTGTGAAACCTGTTATAGAAATCTCATCATTGAAATCTTTGATATTATTTATAGCTGATTTCACTTTATATTCACCTATATCAGATAATTTATATAAAAATTGCCTATTCAAATTTTTATATTCAATTTTATCAGGATCTACTACATAAATAGTATTTACGCCTAACCCTGCCAATTGTAACAATAAATTACTTCCCAGTCCCCCAAGACCAATAATCCCAATTTTTAATTCTTGTAATTCTTTTAAAATGTTCCCTGCTGAATTATCCATAGAAGAAAAGTTTGAAAAGAAATGAAGATTTGTTAAATGTCGATTATTATCTATAATAGGATTAGGTAAGCACTGTTCTATATGACCGTAATTATTTAATTCTTTGATAGTATCCCATACATCTTGTTTGGTTAATGAAGGGAATTTAGAGTGTAATATTTTAAAAATTTCTGTCACGCTCTTATTTCCATCTAATAAATTAAGAAGTTCTTTAAGAAAACCATCGCTATCTTTCAATACACTCATAAAATTTCGATCTTTACCAATAATAATTTCTGTATCACTTATATAAGTGACAGGATGTATATCTTTTATTTTATAAAACATGATAAAAACCACCTCAATATATAAGATTTAAAAAAGGTGCTTTAAGAATTAAATTCTAAGACACCTTTTTTAAATCTTATGTTCCTCCAGTAGTACCTCCAAAAATCCAATCCCAAATACCTGATCTTTGATCAATTCTTTCAATATCGATTTTATTCATGTGAACTATTCACCTGCCTTCATGTAAATAATACCATTTTTTACTTTATCTTTCAATAAAGAATTTTCTATATATTTTTATAATTTAAAAATATATAGATTGAATATAAGGATTCAATCATTAGAAGATAAGTTGACGAAAGCACAGCGTATTCTTTTTAGAAGAATGAAAGGATCTTCTTGCTGGAATAAATAACGAGTAAAGGTAGCTAGAATTCATGAATACATATCAAATGCTAGAAAAGATTACTTGGACAAAATTTCAACTGAAATCATCAAAAACCACGATGTTATCGGTATAGAGGATTTGCAAGTATCGAATATGTTAAAGAATCATAAGTTAACAAAAGCAATTAGTGATGTATCTTGGTCGTAATTTCGATCCATGTTAGAATACAAAGCAAAATGGTATGGCAAACAAGTCATTGTCGTATCGAAAACATTTGCTTCCAGCCAATTATGTTCTTGTTGTGGATATCAAAATAAAGACGTTAAAAATCTAAACCTACGTGAATGGGACTGTCCTTCTTGTCGTACACACCATGATAGGGATATTAACGCAAGTATCAATCTAAAGAATGAAGCGATAAGGCTTCTAACCGCAAGGACTGCGGGGTTAGCCTAATCAATTAGAGTTCGATAGAACTCTTTACTTAGGAATCCCTCACTTCTAAACGAAGTGAAAGTGGGGGTAGTTCAATAGGAAATGTCATATGTTTACTAAAAAAGTTGAAAGTATAAAATAAATTTGAAGTAAACTAGAGAATTTTGATATGCGCTTTAAGCAATTAATGAAAAATGCCTCCTGTATTTATACAGGAGGCATTTTTTTGTTTTTCTTCAATTCAAATATCTCTTATTTTAAAAACCGTATAAATTAGGTAATTAAAACTTTAATATACTAAAGAGAAAAAATCCCAAAAAAAAACTAAAATTTATATATTTTCCAAATTAAATATGTAATTAAATGTAAAAGTATAATATAATTATTACTAGTTTCTTACAAAACAATTCACAATCTTTGAAAGGAGGAATGTTGTATAAGTAAATATTTAATCTTGTTAACAATATAGCTTTTATCTTTAGGACACTCTCTACCATCCGTTTTCTGATTATTTAAAATTTTTAATCAACCACCATAGAGCACCAATCATAACTATAATTTCAAATACAATCAATGCTGTATTAGCTTTCTTTTTTTTGAACTCTTTTAGTAAATTGAGTAAAGCGACTATAAATAAAATTATAAAAAATAAAACCAAAAGTATATTCATTAAGAAACCTCCTGAAATTTCAATATTTTAACTTTATTATACATTAAATTAATACATATAATACCTAAAATTTATCTATATAATTATATAGATAAAAAGGGATTTAAGGTTATTGTAAGGTAAATGAAAGTTACCTGAAAGAATCTCAGTTTAATATAAAATTATGAATTATCACAGGAGGGATGAAATAATGTTAAAGAAACTGGGAATAGGTTTAGTAACTTCCATAATTTTGTTGAGTACAAATGGTATTGCTGATGCATCTACTAACAGCGTACATGTAAAAAATGAAATGATATCTAAGAGCACAAAAAAGTGCAGTGACTGTTGGCGTGTTGGTCAATCTAGAACAGAAGATGGAGTTGCAGCAAAGCATACAACAATAGATGGAGAAAAAGTTGTCAAATATACAGTACAGGGCAATGGAAAGGTTAGAATGGATGTCATTGGTAAAGGATTTGCTGAAATTAAAGTAACTAGGGAGAATGGGAAAAGTGTATATTATCAGTTTGAGGTAATTTAATTAGTAATCAAATATAGGTTTTCATTTTAGAACGTTGCCTTCCTATAATTAGGAAGGCCTTTATTATTACATAAATAGGATAAAATAATAGTTCGCTAAATTGGCTAGGAACATAACTAAAAATGTCAGAGGAAATTTAGTAAATTGTTTCACATGAATCATCTTCTCTTGTTTGGATTAAAATGTTTACCTTCGTCTAAATACAAGTTATACACACATATATTGATCGTATAAAGGTATATATTACACTAATATTATGTTAAAGGTGGCGAAATGTATCATGAAAGATTTTGTTCTCGAAAAAGAAAACATTATTCGTAAATATGGTGAATGGACCGCTTATGATATTAAATTAACGGATACTCTATATACAAGAGATATTCGACAACCAAATCCTGCATTAAAAAAAATTGTGACAATGATTCAAGATATCACACAATGTGATTTTAAAAATCTTCGAATCTTAGATTTAGCTTGTTTAGAGGGGCATTACGCTATTGAGTTTGCTATGCAAGGAGCAACTGTAGTAGGGATAGAAGGAAGAGAATCAAACATACAAAAAGCTATATTCGCTAAAGATTTATTAAGGTTGGAAAACTTAACCTTTTATCAAGATGATGTAAGAAATTTAAGTGCTGAAAAATATGGTCATTTTGATATTGTTTTATGCTCTGGTATTTTATATCATTTAGACTGCTCAGATGTATTCCCCTTTTTAGAAAAAGTGTATGAAGTATGCAAAAGGTTTGTAATAATTGATACTCATATCACTTGTACTCCTAATGTATCAGTACTTTATAAAAATTATGAATATAAGGGACACACAATGCTAGAACACTCTGCTAACTCATCAATAGAAGAACGTTTAAAATCAAAATGGGCATCATTAGATAACGTTACTAGTTTTTGGATGACAAAATCCTCTCTATACAATTTTTTAACGCGAACAGGTTTCTCTTCTATAAATGAATCCAGAAGTTTAGTTCAAGAAGATAGGATCACTGTTGTAGCTTTTAAGAAATATCCAATAGAAATTAAAAGCTCTCCTGAAACAGAAAAATACATTGAACCCGATTATTTAGAATGCTAAAAACAACACTTTTAAGTTTAATAGTCTAATCACTCAGTATGAGTTAACACTATATGTCATTCAAGCTAAAAACTTAAAGTATCCCTAAACAAAATTATTAATTTTTTAAAAGCTATTTATATAAATGCAACCCGTTGTTTCTGTTTTGGGGGCACTATAAAGTTTTAGCTTTATAGTGATGGGATAGCACCGCATTGCTATCAACTTAAAGAAATACTTCCTAAAACAAAAAATGAAAACAATAATAAAAAAGCTTATCATTACGTGTTAAAGGATAAGCTTTTTTATTTTAGTGTAATTAGAAGTTTTGAAATTCTTTTACTACTTTCATAATAAACTTAAAGATGCTCTTTTCAACCTTGTAAAATTAACCCTTCATTATTTAAAAGCTGTAATATACCAAATAGCAACAACATTTCCATTTTTATCTAGTACTCTGCCTTCAGCTGCTCCTTCTTCATATGCTGTTACTACACCAGTTTTAGGGTTGACATAAATTTTATTTTCACTAAATAAGACATATTTGTATTGATTTCCGCTTGGCGTCATTGACCAAGGTTTCCCCACTTTAATGTGCATAAATTCACCTTGCACATCGGATACTTGATAAACCGATTTTGTTGATTCTGGATTGTTTACTGCAGCGTGAGTTTTAGTAGTAGCAAAAGTTCCTAAACCTCCAATTCCAATGGTAGCTGCTAACGCAATTCCAACAAATTTTTTCATGTGATAATGCCTCCTTTTTTAATTCATACCTGTATATTAAACGGTTAGTCTTTCATGTCACTTTCATTTACCTTACAATAACCTTAAATGTATTTTTAAAAAATTCTGACTAATGCGAGGGAGAGTATGAAAAAAAGTATATTAATTGTTGATGATGACAAAGATATTATTGATCTTTTAAAGCTTTTTTTAGAAATGGAAAATTTTTTTGTTGTAGAGGCTTCAAATGGTGAAGTTGCCTTAAAGTGTCTAGAAGAAAATCATATTGATTTAGCTATTGTTGATATTATGATGCCTAAAATGGATGGTTACCAATTAATCAAAAAAATTCGTGAGACGTTACAATTTCCAATACTTATATTGTCAGCCAAATCTCAAGAAGTAGATAAAATTATAGGTTTAGGGATTGGAGCAGATGACTTCATTACAAAGCCATTTAGTGCTTTAGAAATTATAGCTAGAGTTCAAGCTCATCTTAGAAGGTCCTATGAATTTAATGATAGGGCTGTAGAAGGTAAGGAGAAGCAAATTCATATGGGTGATTTAGTATTAGATCATCATTCTTGTACACTCTATAAATCAAGCGAATCCATTTCTCTCAGTGCTACGGAATATAAAATCTTAACACTTTTTATGGAAGAACCAGGGAGAATATTTACTAAAAAACAAATTTTTGAAAATGTATGGTCGGATTATTACTGTGCAGATGATAATACGATTATGGTTCATATTAGTAGACTGCGAGAGAAATTAGAGGATTCTCCTAAGAATCCAGTTTATATAAAAACGATCCGGGGACTTGGGTATAGATTTGCTAGGAAGGAAGAACTTTATGAAAAATAAAGTTTTATATATCTTAATTAAAAATTACGTTATATTTGCACTAGCAATAGGTTTCACGGTGATAATCTTATTTATATTTTTGATGTACCAAACAGAAAAGCAACTAGGAGAGCTAAATAATTTAAAAGCAAGTGAAGTAGTGCGTGAAAACTTTAAAACTATTAATTCAGAATCAATAGAATCATTTGGTGGTTGGGTAGAAATTCTTAATGAAAATTTACAAGTTATCTATACCAAAGGGGAAAAGAAGGATAAGCTTTTATCATATTCACAAAGAGAATTTACTACTTTATTTTTTGATAATGATCAACTTTCTTATTATTCATCTGTAGCAACATTTGTAACGAAAAAAGGTGAAACATTATATTGCCTTGTTAAGGTTCCTAAAAAAGCAATAAAGTATGAATATACGTTTTCTGATAAAAATGAGGAATACGTATATGTTTTTTATAAGATATTACTTTCTACAATCGTTTTATTTTTTGTATTTTTCTCTATGAATGTATATATATTTAGTAGGCAAATTGCTAGGAAAATAACCAGGCCATTGGATAAACTAGCAACTGGATTTGAGGAAATTGCTAGTGGGAAATATGATAAAAGGTTAAACTATGAAACATATTTTGAGTTAATGCAAATACAGCATTCGTTTAATGTTATGTCGGAAAAACTGGATAAAATAGAGAAAGAGAAGAAGAAGTTGGAAGAAACCAAGCAGAAGATGCTTGTAGATTTGTCTCATGATTTAAGGACACCAATTACAACCGTTCAAGGTTATGTTGAAGCATTACAACTAGGGATCATTACAGAAAAAAGTGAAAGAGAAAGAACCTTGAATGTAATATATAATAAGATTCGAATCATTGCGGTGCTAACTGAAGATATTTTTGAACTGTCTAAATTAGAGCATTCTGATTACCCTTTTGAAGTACATCCAACTGATGTATCTGAGTTTATTCGTGAATTGCTTGTAGAATATTATGATTTATTTCAAGCGAAGCGCTTAATCCTTCAATATCAAATTCCCTCTAAAGAAGTGATTGCTCCAATTAACAACAGGCTATTATACCGGGCTATCTCTAACATAATATCTAATGCTCTACAGTATAATGCGGCAGGTACGACCGTTTTTGTATCGTTAATTGAAGATAAAACCAAAGTATATATAAACATTATAGATAATGGAATTGGAATACCTGAGGATATGAAACAGAGTATTTTTGATGCATTTGTTCGAGTAGATGATTCTCGAGAAAATAATGGGGGATCAGGTCTTGGATTAACTATTGCTAAGCATATAGTAGAAAAACATGGAGGGAGCATAAATTTAGATAGTACAAAGAAAAAAACACATTTCTGTATTTCTTTACCTAAATGCAGTGTGTAAATATCTTATGAAAAGTGTTAGTAAGTTAAATGGTTGAATAAAGAGAAAACGCACGATTTAGTTCCTTTAAACTTAACTCTGGTTCATATAAAATGGAAGCTTTACAGTTTACAAAATAAAAAAGGTGCTTATTTCAATTTCTTGTTTTATCATTTTAGTCAAGATAGTTCCTTTAAAACATGGTATAGATAATCAGTACGATTAAAGGAGAGATATTAGTCATTGCTTATCAATGGTAAGGTAGACGTATAGGATTTAACAAAGAACACATGCAACAATACAAATAATAATTTGTATGTGAACGTAAAAAATACCAAGACTGCCCTGGAGAGGAGGGGGGTCTTGGTATTTTTTTGTGAAGATTACGATTTTTTAAGTGATTTTCATATTCTGTTCACCATACTAACATCAAGTTCTTTAATTCAATCGTTTTAATTTCGCAAGTGTATTCTTTATCTTCCACATATCGGTGGGTAATCTTTGTATAAACTGATCTTATCTCTAAATCAGAATTGTTACCCCATCACCATGAAGTTAAAGTTTTTAAGGCCCCAAAAATGAAAAATATGCTATTCCATTTGTAGAATTATAGGAAGGGTGCGTATTTTTCTTTTTGTTTTGCTAACTTGATGTTAATGTGGTGTAACCTTAAGTATTTAAAAATTAAAAAATTCCCTTAATCATGTTAAAGGGACCTTGCTCACGCAAATGATCTGTAAATCAATTCATTTTTGATATACAGATCATTTGTATGATAATTTTTATAAATAATTGCTAAATAGTGAATTTACATAAATGCTTTTAGAAGTTCTTGAATTAATGGGATTGCTCCACCTATAAATTTTAAAACTGCCATTGCGATTTCCATATTATTCGCTCCTCTTTTTTCTTATTAAGATGTGGTGAATCTTTATAACTTTATTATAGTAAGCGCTTACAATTATAACAATACATTTATGTATGCAATATTGCATATTTATACATTAGGCCTCTATTAGCCATTTTTTAATGTTACCATAGCAAGGTGAGAGTCTATAAGGGTTCTCATTAATAGGAGGAAATATGGAAAGAGTGCAAGCGATTTACAGTAATCAAAAATTTAAGAGTTGGGTTAAACAGGTATTAGCTGTAGGAGGAATAATAGGGTGCTGCTATTTGGTGTTATATGTTTTCTGTTTCTTAGTTATCATGTAAATATTATACAACTAAACTAGTAGAGTCTTGCCTAGAGAGGTAAGGCTCTTTTATTGTAGTACCGGGAGATGAGCAAACTACATACAATAACTCTTAGGTTTTTCAGATCACTTTGTATGGTTCCTTGTTTAGAACACTAATTCCTATCATTGAAAACAGAATTCTATTGATAAAAAATATGTTTTTACTAGATACATATTAAAAAGACAAGCATAAATTATATTAGATTTTGGCAAAATCTTTTTGCCTTGGAAAAGGATTTAAATCTTACTGATAGATTTGATTCCTTTTTTATATACCATAATCCTTATATTACTACGTAAATATAATACAGTAATAATGGTTTAAAAGCAAGAATATTAGTAGGGGTACGTTCACACATCCATCAACTTAAGATTTTAAAGTAGCCCTTGAACAAAAAAATCTTTTTTTATTGATTGATAGTAAACAAGAAAGGTTAGCAAATCAACAACTAAGAGATTTCTTCAGGTAAGCTAATAAGTAATCTATCAAAAGATCCTTTACAAAATTTACCGTTTTAGCCAAGAAGACTCCTTCCTCAAGGAGTGTGAAGGATCACAGCCCAGTGAGTAGGTGGGAGATGAATTGGCTTCGAACAAGGGATGACAAGAAGCCATCTTAATCAATAGCTAAACCTAATAATAAATTAATAAAAGAATGAGTTTTCCATTGTGTACGAATTTCAACATTTCCATAACAGAATTCATTAATAGTGGTTAAGAATGATTATATAGAAAATGGGAGTCATAGTGTAAATTTTTCTATAGATATTGATGGCTTAATATCTAACCCATATACCTGCGGAACAAACATTATTCTTAATAGCCTCATAGAGATTAAGAAACGTTATAAAAATTCTTGAAAGATTCTAAAACTGAGGATTCATTAAAAATACATTGGTAGCATAATGTGGTAGGGGAAATAAACGCTAAGGAAAAAGTATTATGTTTATTGCAAATGAAAATAAAATGTATGATCCTCAGGTAAGGGTGACAGTGGATTAAAACTGGAAAATAAAGTGTCCAGTAAATAAGGAAATATTAAAGGTAGAAGAACAGAACTTTTGAGTATTAGTGGAATCGCTCAGGAAGAAATAGTGACAGCGAAATTTAAAATTACTAATTTCTGTTCATCGATTCCGAACTTTGATGAAAAATACAAGTGAAACGCTGCTAAATAGCAGCGTTTCACTTAGTACATAAAATATATATTATTCCTTTTAAATTAACTATCAAAGTAGAGGTAGTATACCATTATCATAAAAAAATTAAGGAAAGTCCAGTACAATACCGAATCCATGCCAAAGAAGCTGTCTAATGAAATAATGTGTCTAACATTTTGGATTCACTTCAGTTATGTGTGCTTTTTTTACTAAATATCTAGAATGCATTATAATAAGTTGTTATCTTCTAGTAGTTGATACCAATCATCATTTTTATTACCTACAGTATCACTAATTCCTCCAGCTTGAACAAATTTACTACCTAATTCACAATATTTTCTCCCTAAATAGTAATGTTGTAAGAAATTATTCAAATTACCATAGGATTCAATAACAAAGTTTTGATCAATTAAATCCCCAAACAAACAAGAAACTTCACCATTAATTTTATTAATAAATAATGGATAGTTTTCTATTTTTCCTATACATATCCAATTATTAGTACCACCTGGCATATCATCGGTATAAAACTGAATACTATCAAGTTTTTCATGACCAAATATAGTTATTACTCCGCCATTTAATATTTCGTATTTTCCTATAATAAAATAATAATCTTTTAAAACACCTTCCTCTAATTTTTTGTCAAAGTTGTCTTGTATTTCTATTATTTCCCCAATCAGCAAACTAAATGGGTCATTACCTAAAATGTCTTTAATTAATTCTATTTTTTCTAATACTGATTTGTCCATTTTCTACTCCCTCTCAATATTTATCTTCACTCTCGAACCATAAGGGGCATCTTTTAATTGTACTCCTAAAATTCCACCAATTCGTCTATTTGTAAATTGATCCATGAATTGAAGGTTACTTCTAACGTCTTCTCCATTAAGGCCTAAATCCCAGCGGTGATCTGGATCCATATCATACTTTACTTTATCGATTAATTCTTTTGCTAATTTTTTATCTTTTGGATAATAGATTTCAATAATCTTTTTTATAACATCCTTTCGATACTGTTTTGTAACTTGAGGATCTCTAATAGGTTTTGTCTTTTGTAATAAGTTTGCATCACTCAAATCTTGTAATTTTTTCACTTTACGATCAAAATCACGTAAATTCATATCACGAAATTCATTGCCCCATTTTACATTATTTTCGAATTTTATAGTTACTTCGTAATACTCACCTAATTCATCTACTTTTTTTACAGCGGGGGGAATCTTTCTTTTTCCTATGTTTTTTCCAGATTTACTTAATTTACTTTCCCCACTGTTAATTCTTATAAAAAAATCTTTAGACGGAGAAATTTCACTTTTAAGTGGGCTTGTACCGGCAAAAGCAAATCGATCTTTTAATGGTAAGTGGCTTGAAATATAAGGTGTATCACCTGAAAATTTCGTTAACTTTACAGAGTCTCCAAGGGAAGTTACTTTTCCAATTTGGCCTGCTCCTTTATCTCCAATCCATCCTAAACCAAACTCCATAAAAATATTTGTTCCCCATTGTGTACGACTTTCAGCATCGCCATGCCAAAATTCATTCATAAAAGTGTCTGAAAAAGTATTTATCATGGTATAAGCGGTTTCTATAGGATGACCTGCAGCATATTTTAGGTTTTCCTTTGTCACTGTATCGTCTAACGAATTGTATGTCTCTACTAAATCGCCAATAAATTTTCCAGATCCATTCCAAACCCCTTTTATAAACTTTTCTAGTATATTCTTTTCAGAAGAACTACTTAATAGTATACCAGATTCGATTAGATTATTTGTTTTTATACTATTATCTAATCGAATATTATTGTCTAGATATTCATGAATAGAATCTGCCCATTCCATATTTATTCTTTGTGTACTAAATGTACCGCTTGCAGGGCTGAAGCCTTTTCCACTTTGAACCTCAGCAAGGCCTGCAGCGATACTAGCCGCTAATTGAATCGCGGTAGCATAGTTATTATTAGATGTTTGATTAAATTCATATAGATGTTCTAACTTTTCCTGGATTTTACGGCGCATCTCAATAAATAGGTTAACCATTGCATCCATATCCGGTAGTGGCATAATTTGTTTTGTAACTTCAATACTTGCTATCATTCGGTCAATCTCTCGGATTTGTTCTAATAGTTCTTGTTCAACTATATCTGTTGAGGCGACTCTTGATTGAAACTCAGCAGGAAAAGATTCATTTTGATGGAGTAATTCTTCACATAGGTAAATAATCCCCTGTGCTAAAGGAAGAAACGTTTCTGCAAAATACATTTTCGCACTATCATAAGTCTGACCCTGTAGGACAGAATCACCAACAAAACTGTCGATAGACTGGATTACTTGCTCCATACTTTGTATAGTAGCAGTACAAAAAGCATACATAGTGTTTGTTTGGGATTGTACCTCTCCAAGATACATATTTAAACTCATAAATTGGCCTCCCTAGCAAGTTTTTGTTTTTGATGAGTGAGGTCATTTTCTAGATTGTATAATTTTTGTTTCTCTTGAATTAATGTTTCCTTTTGTTCTTCTAATTTATAAGAAAGGCTTCTTTCAATTTGTTGAGTTTCTAATTGTATATTGGTAAAAAAGCGAAAGAGTTCTTTATCACCATGCCATGTTTCTAAAATACGATGAAAAAAGCGATGGCTGCGTATTTTTAATTCTTGAAAGTCTGCTTCTGCTTGTTCTTGTGTTTGTATTGCGCGTTGATTTTGGTATTGTTCCTCGGATAGATTCATTAGATTTTGACTCAAGACCTTCATTTTTTGTTCTATTTCTTGATTCATTTTTTCCGCCTACCTTTTTGCTTATATATAAGTTAACAGAAGGGATAAAGGAAAAATTCTTAAAAAAGCTAAAAATTCTTCTGTAATTCGTTGTCCATTCGTTCAAACTCTGTTGCTACAGACTGTATATTGTCAATGGATTGCTGAAAGGCAGAAAGAAATTGTCTAGTTAATTCTAATGCTTGCTGGTTTGCTTCCTGCGCTTTGGAATTCACGATTAAAGTTGTACGTGTTGCGTGCGTTATTGATTTACCTGTTGCATTTTGAATTGCGTCAGAAGCTGCTCTCATTTGAGTAGCAATTTGTTCAGCTTTTTGAACATTACTTTGAAAGATTGCCATTATAATATAACTCCTTACTTCAATATGTTTTTTAATAGTAAAAAGAAAGGGCTATGTATTTTATTATGTTTAATATTAAATTAGCAGTATTTTCATATGTTTTAAAACATAGCCTTATATTAATTGATTGATCCATAAAATGGAATACGATATTAATTATACCAATAAATCACTAGATTTACTTAGGCGAATTTTAGCTTTCATACAAAATCATTCATTTTATAATAAAGCACATTATATTGTAGCCTAGAAGGATAGTAGAGCTGTGGAAATACAAAAATTAATGAAAGAGTTTGAAATAGCCCCTAACTCTGCTGTTGCAGCAATTCAGAAAATCAGAATAGGGTTATGGGTTATTGGAGAGCAGTATAAAAATAAATCAACTAAGGAATGGAACTTGAGTAAATAACATAGCATATAGGAGGAAAAGCATGAAGATTTGGCAATAAAACTTTCTGATTTATGGGGAGAAATTTTTATTGAATGTGTAGAAGGGGGATAAACAAAGTGACTGTCCTATGTTTGGGGAGAAACTGGTACCTTGATGGTTAGTGAAAAGGCAAAAGAATTATTAAAGTCTATATTAGGTGCTAATGTTGAATTCTTACTTTTTGTAAGCAAATCAATTAGTGAGGAATATTATTTAGTTCATGTTTTGAATGTACTAGATGCAATTGATAGTAATAAATTAATTTTTTAAAAAAACTGATTACAGGTTTAATAATAGGATGTGAAAAGTTCACATTTGATTGTAATGTTGTTCAAAATGAAATAATTTTTAAGGTTTATATAAATGGAAAAAACTATCCTACGGCTGTTTTTATTTCTGCCGCGTTGAAAGTTCTTATTGAACAAAGTGATTTGAAAGATTTTGAATTTATTGAGGTATGGGATTCAGAGGCGGGTGCGTAAAGAAATTTAATAAAATCAGATTATTGATGTAAATTCATACCCTAAAAAGTAATAAATAAAAATATAAGAGGCTTCTGTATTTGCATAAGCCTTTTCTTAGGTTTAAGTGCAGAAAGCTTGAAGGATATGAATGATACCGATATAAATTATGAATTTAATGTAAGCTATAGAGAAATGATTGAGGCAGAAGTTGATCAGAAAACTGCTAGAAAGGTATTGGTAGATGCTTATAAATATTTTGATAGTTTGGGGGGATGAAAAATGATATATTTATCCAATGTTTCTGGTTTAATAAAAAATAATCCAGCAAATGATATTGAAATTCAAGAAATAGAAGATGTAATGAAAGTTGAATTACCAAATGTACATAAAGATTTATTGAAATATACAAATGGTTTTTCTATAGGTGGAGGATTAATAATTTATGGTACTGATGATATTATAGAACGAAATGAGACTTGGGAAGTAACAGAATATGCAAATGGTTATGTTGCTATTGGTGATGATGGTAGTGGCAATGTTTTTTTAATGTCACAAGGTGCAGATGTACGAGCAGTAAGGGCTGTTGATTCTGGTGATATGAATCTAAATCATGCCACTGTAGTTACATTAGATTTTATTGATTGGGTAAATACGGGGTGTTTGAATCAAAAAATACAGATAATAAAAGAAGAAATCCCTGATACGTGTAATATAGTTTTAATAGAAATTCCTAATGGAGGATTAAAAGATTTAGTAAAGATAAAAAGTGTACTAGCACTTGATATTTCAACAGGGGAACTATTAAAAGGATTGAAAAACCTTCCTTTTACACTAGTAAAAGGAGCTCCATATGGTAAAGCAAAAAAATTAATTGAAAAATTAGGATCTGTTGGTTTAGCACTAAATAAAATACCAATGGATAAAAAATAATTAATGTTATATATAATTTGAAATTATGCTTTTACACAAATTGGACTTGGACTTATTGGTGATAAGGGGACAAGTAAAGTCACTACATTAGCAAAAGGTGCAAAATTCTCTACAGGAATGTCTTCTTTCGCAAATAAATTGCCACTGACGGATCGGTTGGCATTTGCAGGTGCAAGTGGATTTGGAAGCAATCAAATAAAAACATTTGAAGTTTTACGCAAAGCTCGTGAAACATTTATGTTTTCTAAAACTAGTGGAAGAAGTAAAGTTAAGGATGTACAAGAAGTAATTCAGGAATATGCAGATAAAGTTTTTGATAGAGTTGAGATGAAAAATGAATATCCCGATTCCTATTCAGCATCTCAAAAACTGCGTGCAGAACTTAAAGATGCAGGAGTTGAAACACCGCCATATCCTAATGCAACACATCATATTGCACCTTGGAAGGATAAAAGGGCAAAACAAGTGCAAGAGCTATTAGAAGAGTTTGAAATACACCATGATTCAGCGGCTAATGGAGTATTTTTACCCTATAAAGTGAACGATTATGTGACACTGAAGCGCTACATATAGGTAATCATAGTCCAGAGTATATAAGGGAAGTATACAGAGTATTAAGTGAAGTGAAACGCTTTGGGGGTAATCAAGAAGATGCAGTTGCTGCCTTGCATAGTATAAGAGAGAGGTTATTGGATGGTAGTTTAAAACTAAATTAATTTAACCAATCATAGATACTTAATAATTAAATTCTGAAGGAGTAAAAAGGTATGAAAATTTGGCAATTAAAAAGCTTATTTGATAACTATCAATCTTTTCAGCTACTAAATTTAAAAGAAGACCGTAAAAAATATTTTGATGGGAAAATTGATTTGGCAATAAAACTGTCTGATTCGTGGGGAAAAATTTTTATTGAATGTGTAGAAGGTGATAAAAAAAGTGACTGTCCTATGTTCTGGGGAGAACTTGGTACACCAATGATTAGCAGAAAAGCAAAAGAAATATTAGAGCCTCTAATCTGTAATAATGTTGAGTTCCTTCCATTAATTCATGATGTTACAAGTGAAGTTTATTACCTAATAAACGTTCTAAATACAGTTGATGCAATTAACTACAATAAAGCAGTTTTGGAAAAACTAAGTACAGGGTTAATAATGGGGTTCGAAAAATACGCATTTTTAGCCAATAAAGTTGAGGGGCAGATAATATTTAAAACATTTTTAAATCAAAGATTACATTCTTCTACTGTCTTAGTATCTGATGAATTTAGAAATACAGTTTTAGAAAACAATTTAAAAGGTTTTGAATTTGTTGAGGTATGGGATTCAGAAGAGGGTGCGTAAAGAAATCTAATTTAATTAGATTAGTAATGTGAATCCATATCTAATAGAGTAAAAAATAAGAAGCTTATGCACTTGTATAAGCTTTTTATTATGAATAAGTATAGAAAGTGATGGTAATTTATATTCAAGATATATTTTAGAATCACAAAGTAAATAGTAGTAAACGATTTTTTGTTACGTAATATTCTATTTTACTTTAGAAGATAAAAGAATAGTTAAGGGGAATAAGTATGAAAATATGGGGATTAAAGAGTGTATTAGATAACTATGAGTCTTTCCAGTTATTAAATTTTGAAGAAGATCACAAAAAATATATTGATGAAAAAATAAATTCAGTAACTCATTTAGCAAATTCATGGGGAAATATATATATAGAGTGTATTGAAGGAGATAATCATAGTGATTTCCCTAAATTTTGGGGAGGAACTGGTGCACCAATGATTAGTGAAAAAGCCAAGCAAGTACTTAAACCTTTAATAGGTGATAATGTTGAATTTTTACCACTCTTACGGAATTCAACTAGTGAGGTATATTACTTGGTCCACGTGTTGAATGTACTAGATGCAATTGATGGAGATAAAGCAATCTTTAAAAAACTGATTACAGGTCTTATAGTAGGTTGTGAAAAGTTCGCATTTGATTTTAATATAGTTCAAAATGAAATGATTTTTAAAGTTTACATAAATGGAAAAATTCATCCGACAGTTGTCTTTATTTCAGACGAGTTGAAGGCTCTTATTGAACAAAGTGAATTAAAAGGTTTTGAATTTATTGAAGTATGGGATTCGGAAGAGGGTGCCTAAATAATCTAATTTAATTAGATACCCCTATATCTAATATAGCAAAAAATAAAAAGCTTATGCAATTGTATAAGCTTTTTATTATAAATAAGTAAAGGTTCAGAAACAACAACATATTACTCAGTAGTAAAGGAGAATCGTTATGAAGATATGGGAATTAAGAAGTTCTTCTGATAACTATGAGTCTTTTCAATTATTAAATTATAAAGAAGATAAAAAGTTTTTTGAAGGGAAGTTTAACTCTACAATAAAACTAATAGATTCATGGAGAAAGTTACCTATTGAATGCTTAGAAGGAGGAAAGACCACTGATTTTCCACACTTCTGGGGAGAAATTGGTGCCCTAATGGTTAGTGAAAAAGCAAAAGCATTATTAGAACCTTCAATAGGCGATAATGTTGAATTCTTACCACTTTTACGCGATTCAACTAGTGAGGTATATTACTTGGTCCATGTGTTGAATGTACTAGATGCAATTGATAGTGATAAAGCAATTTTAAAAAAACTGATTACAGGTTTAATAATAGGATGCGAAAAATTCGCATTTGATAGTAATACTGTTCAAAATGAGATGATTTTTAAGGTTTATATAAATGGGAAAATTCATCCCACGGCTGTTTTTATTTCAGATGAATTGAAGATTCTTATTGAACAAAGTGATCTAAAAGGTTTTGAATTTATTGAAATATGGGATTCAGAAGAACTTTCGTAAAGAAATTTAATAAAATCACATCAGATTAATGATGTTAATTAATACCTAAGAGAGTAATAAATAAAATAGAAGAAGCTTATGTATTTGCATAAGCTTTTTCCTATGGTTATGTATAAAAAGGCATACTAATCAATATTAAATATATATTTTGAGGTTGCAAAGTAAGTGGTGATTGTGCTCCAGGACATAAAAATATAGCTGCTGATAATCGAATACAATCATATCATCCTATACAAAATGAATGGGCTATTAAGGGTGGATTTGATTATAACGAAAAGAAAGCACAACCAATACTTTTACCATCAAGTTTTGGTTTTCCTCATGCGAAAATTTCCGCCATACAAAGAAAACGAAGAAGACTTGAAGGATATGATACTGAAATAAATTATGAATTTAATGTAACCTATAGGGAAATGATTGAGGCAGGTGTTGATCAGAAAACTGCAAGAAAAGTATTGGTAGAAGATTATAAATGTTTAGATGTTTCGGGAGGTTTTGTGAAAAATGATAAATTTATCTAATGTTTCTGGTTTAATAAAAAATAAGCCAGCAAATGATATTGAAATTCAAGAAATAGAAGATGTAATGAAAGTTGAATTACCAAATGTACATAAAGATTTATTGAAATATACAAATGGTTTTTCTATAGGTGGATGGTTAATAATTTATCATTTTAGCCAAGAAGACTCCTTCCTCAAGGAGCGTGAAGGGTCATAGTCCAGTGAGTAGGTGGGAGATGAATTGGCTTCGAACAAGGGATGGCAGGAAGCCATCTTAATTGTTCGACATATAGAAAGTATTACTCCACTACCTATCGAATGTACGTTTGGTGTATAATAGTCATATACCGAAATGGAGGTGAATTAAATAATGATGAATAAAGCCTATAAGTTTCGTATCTATCCAAATCAAGCACAAGCAATTTTAATTAACAAAACGATTGGGTGTTCTCGTTTTGTATTCAATTATTTCCTATCCTTATGGGATCATGCATACAAAGAGACAGGAAAAGGCTTGACCTATGGTACATGCTCTGCCAAACTACCTGCCATGAAGAAAGAGCTTGTTTGGCTAAAAGAAGTGGATAGTATTGCGATTCAGTCGTCCGTTCGCAACCTTGCGGATGCTTATACGCGCTTTTTTAAAAAACAAAATAGCGCACCGCGCTTTAAATCTAAGAAGAACAACTTACAATCTTATACCACAAAACAAACAAATGAAAACATTGCCATTATAGGGAATAAAATAAAGTTGCCGAAACTAGGCCTTGTTCGATTTGCCAAAAGTCGTGAAGTAGAGGGACGTATTGTAAATGCTACAGTTAGACGGAACCCTTCTGGTAGATATTTTGTGTCACTATTAGTTGAAACAGAAGTACAAGAACTTCCGAAAACACATTCTTACATTGGAATAGATATAGGACTAAAAGATTTCGCTATTTTGTCAAATGGAACACACTATAAAAATCCGAAGTTTTTCCGATCATTAGAAGATAAGTTGGCGAAAGCACAGCGTGTTCTTTCTAGAAGAATGAAAGGATCTTCTCGCTGGAATAAACAACGAGTAAAGATAGCTAGAATTCATGAATACATATCAAATGCTAGAAAAGATTACTTGGACAAAATCTCAACTGAAATCATCAAAAACCACGATGTTATCGGTATAGAGGATTTGCAAGTATCGAATATGTTAAAAAATCATAAGTTAGCAAAAGCAATTAGTGAGGTATCTTGGTTGCAATTTCGATCCATGTTAGAATACAAAGCAAAATGGTATGGCAAACAAGTCATTGTCGTATCGAAAACATTTGCTTCCAGCCAATTATGTTCCTGTTGTGGATATCAAAATAAAGACGTTAAAAATCTAAACCTACGTGAATGGGACTGTCCTTCTTGTCGTACACACCATGATAGGGATATTAACGCAAGTATCAATCTAAAGAATGAAGCGATAAGGCTTCTAACCGCAAGGACTGCGGGGTTAGCCTAATCAATTAGAGTTCGATAGAACTCTTTACTTAGGAATCCCTCACTTCTAAACGAAGTGAAAGTGGGGGTAGTTCAATAG
>NZ_QXCO01000041.1:0-36338 GCF_003458115.1 Bacillus sp. ISO11
ATGTAACATCATATTAAAAAATAAAATTTGATTTGAAGCCTTTGTATTCTTCGTTGGAGCTATTTATTCGTTTAAATTATATAGATAGGAATTTAAATTATTCACTTACAAAAAACAATAAAAACAGTAGTGATTTTATGCACTACTGTTTTTTATTGCCTCTTTCATATTTATAATAAATAAAAAGTACTTATTAATGTTTTAAAAGTGGTTTTAACTTGATGTTGATGTGACGGAACCTACAAATTTTAAAACTGTCATTGTGATTTCCATATTATTTCCTCCTCTGTTGTTGATGCTAATGATTTATCTTTATGCTTTTATTGTAGTGAGCGCTTCCATTTTTAACGATACATTTTTATATTCAATATTACATATAGGGAGGTAACGAAATATCATATTTTCTCATTAAGGGGTCTCGCCACATCACCATCAAGCTAAGACAAACAAATACCCCAAAACGAGAAAATTGACATCTTCAGGCGAAAATGGGCAATTTTTTTGTTTTGGGGTATTATAAAAATCTTAAGTTGATGGGCATGGGGTTACTTCAATATCTAAGCTAAATGCCTATGGAGCAAAACTAAAAAAAGACGCCAAATGGCGCCCCCAACTTGGGTTAATGAGGTTTTAGTTTTCCAATCTAAAGAAATATCGTATCAGCTCACAAAGAGAGTATATCATAACATCCAAGAGAAATAATATGCATTCTTACATATCGAAATAAATTTTGTATTCTTGCACTGACGGACCAGGAATAGCAAGATATGAAGCAAATAAGCGCTGTAAAAATATCAATTCATAGAAGCGATTAATTTCTGATATGACATGTTTTAATATCACAAAAGCCATCACTAAATGATGATTGCATGATGGCTTTTGTTGTTTTCTTATTTCTTTGTCTCATTGACCCATGTAACGATGTCCTGGATGACATACGCAGGAACATTGGAAGGGACTTCGTATTCATTAGGGTGACTGAATTCCCCGTCGCCCTCCGTGAAGATGTGATTCAATTTCGGATATTCTTTGAACTGAACATTACTGCGGCTTGAAAGCCCTTCTTGCCACCTCGTAAAATCGTCTTTTACAGTTACTTGATAATCACGTGCGCCTTGCAGAATCAGTAATGGCTCTTTTCGTGATTTCACTTCCTCAACTGGACGCCAACGAGTCACATCATACATGAAATGTGGAGAAGGATAATTATAGCCAGCTGGTGGGTGATTTGGATCAAAAGTAGGATCCTTAATATAAGCGAATTGTTTTTTTAGTTCATCAATAAAATCCTTAGGTGCCCCGAGGTACTGATACTGATCAAGGAGCATGTCAGTAAAAGGACGTGCAGGAGGTGCCATTAAAATACTTCCTCTTACAAGTGATGAAGGTGCTTTGCTTAGTATGCGCGGCATGGTGCCTGCTCCTTGGCTATGTCCGAGAATGAAAATGTTATCTGGATCAATGCCTTCCTGCTGCGCTGCTGATTTTGCTGCATATATGGCATCATCTGTAGTATCGCGGTCTAATGTAGCAGGTTCTGCACTCATTTTAAAACCGTGTTCTAAGGAACGTTTCTCGTAACGTAGCACTGCGATACCTCTTGATGAAAGACCAGCTGCAAGGTCTCTAAAGATTTTAGCTCCCATAAATGTACTGTCACGATCTTGTGGACCAGAACCGTGAACAAGAACCACAACAGGTACTTTTTCGCCAGGTTTATGTTTTGGAACCGTTAATGTGGCTGGTAACGGGTATGTAGTATTTCCAATTACGATTTCACGTTCTTGGTAGGAATCAGGTTGGTCATAACTAGGATGCGGGATGGTATAAGATTTCTGTGGCATCGTCCTTACGCCAACTTCATCAACTTTGCCGCCAGGCGTGAATTTAAGGAGTAGTGGAATAGTAGTTCCTTCGATAGCTCCTGGAATTTCAACCGTTTGATGGACTAGGTTGCGTTCTTTAATAACAGGTGTTCCCATGCTTGTAATCCTGCTCCCGCCACTTTGTGTCCACCAGTTTTGTAATATGTTTGCCGTAAACTTGGATTGAAAAGCAGCAGACGTTAACTGAAGTGCTTCTGCATATTTATCTTGCTGGAGATAGTCAAAAAATAATGACGTACGCTCCGTTAAAGAGACTTGTTTCTTTTCTGCAGTTTGTGCCCCTTGTGTATCCGCATGAATGGTTGTTGTAAGCGGAAAAGAAGAAATACCTAAAGAAAAGAATAGGGTAAAAGAAAGTGCTGATTTTTGTAACTTCTTTTTTTTCATCCTGTTTAACCTCCAAAATGTAATGGTATGAAATGGGTATGGTGATTAATGGAATGATTCCCTATTGGGGTTTCGGTATATGTATGGGTGAATCCTGCATACATATCATAAAAAGTCCGTATGAAAGAGTAGAATAGTTCAGCAATGGATGTATACATAAACCTTTGCTACATCATAGAAATCCATCGTTTTTCCAACAATGATTCCAATCTCGTTATGATGTCAGGGAAGAAAACAAGAAGAGAAGGAGGCATACGATGAAGAGATTTCTATGTATTAAGATACGACTGAAGTACATCATCCAAGACTAGGGCTCCAACCATTCGGATTAGAAGGAGCGGCATTTACCGCAAAGTATGCGCCAGTGGGAAAAGAAGTAGAGTTAGAAATGGATGTAGGGGAACGTGATAAGTTTAAAAGATTAGTAGCCTACGTGTGGGTCGATGGACAACTCTTAAATCAAATGCTGTGGAAAGGGGATTAGCGCGTGTTGCTTATATTTATTAGCCCAATACGAAGTATGTAGATTATTTGGAGAAGACGCAAAATTAAACACAAAAAGAAAAACGTGGCATATGGAGTGTGGAGGATTATGCTACATCAAAAGGGTAACAACTCAAAAAGTAACGTTTCCTATTAAAAATAGGAAGCGTTTTTTATATTGTGGTGTACTCGAACAGGCTAGAGCGACTATAGTGATGTAATTATGTTTTCTGTGTAATACTATGATATCATGCTTTTACAGATACAAAAAAAGGAGCTGTTAGTAAAGCTAACTGCTCCAGATCAAGGAATCTCCAAGGGGAAAGGAGAAAGACTAAGGACTTTAAATGAGTTTTGGCTAATGCCTATCCCTAATATTGACGGAATAATAAGTTTTATTCAATCGTAACGAAAGTAATGTGTAAGTATGTTACAAGAATAGTCCAATACCTATCCATGCAACTCCTAATATAGACAATGATTCGATAATAATTAAACGTTTAGCCTCATCTTGTTTTGGCGTAGTTAGCTTCCTAATTAGGGAGAATAGTCCACTTATTCCACACAAAGTAAGAGCTAATAGTAGTAAAGTACTTGTCATCCTGATCACTCCTAGTATTTGGATATTCTTATTGTATACCAAGCTACAGACTGAAAAATAGTAATGTTATTGTATCTTTTCTATGAAGTATGTAAAGTGTGACGTGAATCTTCAATGGATAGAGGTCGTGTAAGGTAACTTTCAGTATTAGAAGTATGAATATTGCGTGAAAGGAATGCAGACTGTTGAAAATATAAAAAACGTATAGTACAATAAGGGTGTAAGCTAGATTATAACGAACAAGAAGTCGGGTGGTTCTGATTCTCGTTCTATTGATAGGTCGTAAGCTTCTTGAAAAGTCTTGGTTTGGTCACCAAGGCTTTTTTCGTACGCAGACAGGAATAAAAGCACTGCATGTCGCAATACTATATAGAGTAGTAATCTAGGTTTCAACGTCTTTGCACTTCAAAATGATACTGCATTGGTCGTGTGCAATGAAAGTATGGTCAGTACTTCACCTTGGAACCCAATCATAACTACAAACTGGTCTTAGTGTCGCTATTTATAGCGGCACTTTTTTATTTAAGAAGATGTCTTACATATTCAGTTATACCCTTACCTATTTCACTTTTGGTGAAAAAGTAATGTATATTTCTAAGGAAACTGAATGCTGTAACGATTGTGCCAAAAGAAAAAAGACGCTTACGTTTCTTTTCTCTCTCTGAACGTTTACGGGTGGTTCTAGTATTCTCCACGTTCTATTGTCACCTCCTCTAAAAAGAGAAGGGCAAAGACGGCACATATTCAGTGTACAGTGTTTGACAAATCTCTACAAGAACTTATTTTCTGGTATGGAACATTCGAATATGTAGGATCAATTTCGAGTAAGATGTTTGAAGAAAAGTACAAAGGTTATATGTACTGATTCTCTTTTACTAGATAAATAGTATCAGTGGATTTAAGATTTTTTCATGTTGTAATTAAGCTAAGTTAATGGAATACTATGATGAAATTTAGTGTGATAAAGGGCATAAGTGAATGGAGGGAATTGGATGGTTCATAACATAATACATAATAGATTCAAACTACGAGAAATCGAAGAAAATGATTGGAAGGATATACATATATACACATCACAGTCCATTGTCTACCGATACCAAGCATGGGGCCATAATTCGGAAACGGAAACAAAAGAATTTGTAAACCAAGTTCTTCAAGATGCAAGTAAGGTCCTGAGAAGTCGATTTTCTTTTGCATTGGTTGAATTGGAGTACGAAAGAGTGGTAGGGGCAGGTGCGATTATGATTCGAGATTTTACTAATAGGGAGGGAGAAATAGGGTATAACATAAATCCAGATTATTGGGGAAAGGGAGTTGCAACGGGGGTAGCAAGGTTGCTGATTACATTTGGATTTGAGGAATTAAATCTTCATCGTATTATCATGATGAGTGCGAATGCTGATGTACGGGTTTGCACTTACATGAAGCAGAAAGTACACAGAATGTGGTTACACCGATTGGTAAAGTAGGGGGGGGAATGTGACTTGAAAAACAGCTATATAAAGGGATTTACAATAAATCACTTTATATAGCTGTTTACATAACATATCTAATAGGGATTTATAAAAAACAAGTGAATAAATCTCAAAACGAAAAAAATACTTATATCATTGAGACGGAAAGAGAAATTTAGTAGTTACATTTTGAAATTTGCATTTAAATAATATTTAGCAGAATGCTTAGCTAAACCGGCTATAATGAAAAGAATTAAAGGAAATGCTCTATTTCGACATCACAACAATTAAATTTTGTAAAATACACCATCTATTTAGTCTTAAGGAGTTAAAGTAAACTGTTTCGCATTAAAATGTTATATATTAGATATGTTCTATAAGCAATCGTTTATAATATTAATATGTATAGCTGAACGTACCAGAAACTAAAAGATATTTATACTGATGAAAGGTAGGGTATATGATGCCTTTATAAAAGCGTGAAAAAATAATCATTAACAACTTCGCACGAAATACCAATTTTACGAACAATAAGATGTATAATTTAAAATCAAATACAGTATTTAGGGATTTCGAGCTCGATAGCATGAATCTCTGTATATTAGTATGTGTCTATATAATTCATGCTTCATATAGAAATCATAAAATGCTAAGTTAGTTATTAATATTTTTTATGGTAGATTACATTTTAATTTATAAGATTTTTTCTTAAGTTGATCTAATTAACCCCTCATAATCATGATTAAATTAGCCAATTCATGTTAGATAACGAATTTTAAACTGTTTTCATATATTGATTTTTTTGTATGAATTTATATAAAAAAATTGTTTTATTTTACATACATTTATATGTAGTTTTTACACTAATTTTTATGGTTTTATACAAATTTATCACTTAGTTAGCTATAATTTTCATTTGACTAACTACACTATATCATTCAATTTTGTGTATATTTTAGTATTTCATAATTTAATTATGTAAATAAGTTTGTGTAAAAATTGAATTTAACGCGAACTTGTGTTCGATTCCGTTTTCTGTTATATTATATATGAGGTGATTTTTATGGACTACAGCAAGCAACGTCAAAAATCCGTACATCGTAAAAAATTATACGAAAATCTAAACGAAATGCCCTTTTACATAGAAGAATTTGTGGAGTACAAAGAATTGCATGACGCCTCTCCCTCCACCCTACTGAATTATGTATATGATTTTAGAGTCTTCTTTAATTGGCTATTATCTGAACAAGTTATTGAATTAAAACCTATTAAAGACATATCCTTCGCTGATTTGGAGAATTTAAAGAAAAAAGATGTTGAGAACTTTATGAGATTTCTAAAACTACAACAGAACATGCAGAATTCTTCTGTTAACAGGAAAATTTCAGCCTTAAAATCCTTATTTAAATACCTTACCTCCCTATCTGAGAATGAAGATGGAGAATGTTATTTTTATAGAAATGTAATGGCTAAAATCGAAATACATAAAGATAAAGAAACATTAAATGCTCGTGCAAAACGTATGAGATCTAAAATATTTCATAATAATGATGATCAAGAGTTTTTAAATTACGTTAAGTATGAGCACGAAAAATCTTTAACAAAACATCAGTTGTTCTATTTCCTAAGAGATAAAGATCGCGACGTAGCAATCCTCTCGCTTTTTCTTGGCAGTGGCATTCGTGTAAGTGAATTGGCGGATCTACGTATGGAAGATATAAACTTAAAAGAAAGACTCATTGATGTAATACGAAAAGGAAACAAAGAAGATTCTGTATGGATTACCCCAATTGCATTAAATGATCTTGAAAAATATATGGAAATTCGAGATAACAAATACGCTCCAGGGAAAGAATTGAAAAATGTGTTTCTATCAAAATATAAACATACTGCACAGCCTCTTTCAGTTAGGGCTATCCAAGATATAGTAGAAAAATATACTAAAGCTTATGGAAAAAGAATGTCTCCTCATAAATTAAGACATACATTGGCAAATAAATTATATATGGAAGAGAAAGACTCATTACAAGTCATGCAGCAACTTGGACATACGAGTCAAGATACAGCTTTGCTATATACACAACTTGGGGAAACAACTATTAAAGATAGTTTAGGCAGAATAGGAAAGAATAAGGAATAAAAGTTCAGCAATTTTGCATTGTTGAACTTTTATTTTTTTACATACTTAAGTTAAGCTTTAAAAGCTATTTATTATTCGTTTTAAATTTGATTTTATTATGTAAAAAATACATAATTTGAATCCTTCTATAATTGGTATATAAAGACTCTCTCTTGTGGATTTATAAATGAAAATTTTAGATTACTACAATTGTTGGTTACTTTAAACTCATTTTTAACGAATAATTTTGGATATACTGAAATAAAAATAATTATTTCAAATTATTTTTATTTTTAATGGTATTGAAGGAAGGGGACTATCGTTAAAAGCATCCCAAAACCAAAAGTCATAATTGCTTAACTCCTTAAACAATTCTCCATAGTTTATCATAATCCCCATTGTAGGTATGTGATATGTGATATATGCTAATCACTATGGTTTTAAAATTTTCTGTTTTTAAATAGATTAATATTTAAATGTATTGGAATGATGAACGGATGTTGAGAGTGTGCAATATGTGAGAAATTGGAGTAACTGCCGCCCTGACAACGGAATCTGATTCATAATTGAATCAAGATTTCCTTACCAGAAGAACTTCAACATAAATCTAAGTTTTTAAATATTAGTTCTATCAATGAATTTAAGATAAGAATAAGTTCAGAATAACCTTAGTATGTTGTCGCAACTAATTCTTTAGATCTATCTCATATTATTCGGAATTAATTCTAAGGTTATTCTGTTTACTTTAATACTCATAATAAAACTAAATACTCGTTTATTCTCAATATGTTGTACGTTAGCACTTTTTTAAAACATAAACCAGAGGAGATTCCTACTATTTAGTAACAATGTAAAATTGAATTTATCATGGATAAACCATTTAACAAATAGTTTGCAGCACTGAATGATTTACAAAAGAATACCCATCGATACACTACGAATAAAAATAATCAGCTAATCGAGGGAATATAATTATTTTTATTTAATTCGCACTTGTACTTCTTGTTCTTGTATTACTTGAATGATTAACTCCAATACAATATTTTGTATTAACTGATGCTCATTATCATGAAGTGTACTTTGTTCTGATATGTATTGAATACATTGATATATATACCCTTCTACCAATAAGCCCCCTTTTTCAACTGTAAGTGTATTTTGCCCATTCTTTTTTACCTTTGGTATTAAAAATTCGGTTTTTGTCAAAATAATCTCCTGTTCAACCTCTTTTATTCCTATGACTTTTTCTTTAAATACAACCTTTTCTCGTAAACTAATTTCACCTTTATATCTTCCTATTTCTATTGGTAGTTTCGCTGTAATAAAATTATTTACGTCTTCCCCATTTTCACTCTCTAATATTATACTGTGAATAGGAATCCATGAAGATGCCTCTACTTTATTCTCTTCTTTATTCCCTTTATTTTTTTTGTTATATAATTCAAAATGAACTCTCTTCTCATGAAGATTTAAAGAAACTAATTTACAATAACTATCCGAATGATATTGTTGCACTGTATTTAATAACTTACAATCTAATTCACGCCCTTCTACACCTTTTTCATTCCTAAATACAAATGCTTCTTGATTTTTTACATTTATTTTTGGAAATATTTTAAAACTAGTTACTTCTGAAAAAATAGAAAATGGAGTTTTGACCACCAGTGAGCGTATTAAAGGCCCTATTTGTGATCCAGACGCTTGACCTTCTTCCTTTAATTCAGGTGGTACTTCTTCTTTTTCACCTTTTTTTTCGTGTAAATTATCTTGTATATTCAGGTTTTTATACTTGTAAATTTCATCCCATATTCCCTTACCAATCCATGGATTTTTCATCACCATCCCCCCGTCTGATGAAATTCAAAAAATTTGTTTTTTTGTATGTGACCATTTCATCATTATATATGTTGTATAAAAATAAAAAGAAATTGTCTTTGTTAAAAAGACAATTTCTTTTTATTTTTATAGTGCTACTTGTACTTGTTGTACTTGTAAAACTTTTAAAGTAAGATCTAGTACAATTTTTTCACGAAGCGTATCAAATGGTTCGTTTAGGTCTGTAGAACAAGGTGAAAAGTCTAATTCAAAAAATTGAGCGCTTACTAATTCACAATATGGTTGTTCGTTATAAAAAACTGCATTTTCAAAGAAATATTTGTCTAGACGTGGTAAATCACCGTTTTTAGGATTTATAAAATGAGAAGTAGTGTCCGAAGAAGAAGCTACTAAAGCCAATGATAGAAAATCACCTTCTGTCAGATCTGCAAAACCAGAAAATGGAACATTTGCAATACGATCATATAGAACTCCATTACACTCGTTATTTGCATATTCAATATTTTTACGAATATAGCCTTGTACAAATAATTTTGCTCTTGTAACTCGTCGGTAAGGTGTACCTGGTACTGGTACGAATGCTACAGGCACTAACTTACATTGTGTTAAAAATACGTTTTTTAATATGCGTTTAATTTCGACTGCTGGAGGCTCTAATGAAATATCGGACTCTACAACAATTTGAAGCGTTCTTTCAGCTAATACAACTGGAATCTTTACAATGGGTGCTCCTGGAGTAACAATTGGTGTTGCAGTCTCATCACTTAATGGTGTTTGGGTTTGTCCTTCTACCTGACATGGTACATTAATTGGACATTGTTCGCTCATGTTTCATGCTCCTCTTTTTATAAGATTTTAGAGTTTATGAAATTTTCAAACTCATAATACCTGTATATGTCTTTCTTCTATTAATGTTTGGGTTCTATAGTAGTCTCTTTAATCATTATCATTAAGTTGGTATAATCTAATCATTTTTATTGAAAATTCAGAAAATTAATATTTTTAGACAGATACTAGATTATAGTAATTAAAAAGCTGACTTAAATTATTTTCAGTTTTTTAGCTTGCGAAGCTGAAGCTTCAATGTACTTAGAACCTTTCACCGTTTTTATCATTGACCAGGCTTTCTTTAATTCTTGCCAAGATGTTTCGATTACTTGGTTTAATTCATCATTTTTACCACTTTTCATAGTGTTCCCATTTGTTGATTTTCTTTTTAAATATTCTACCGTGTTCTTTATTATGGCGATCCACACAGATTGTTTCGAAATTATCTATATCAAGTGCAAGCTCTTTGATATGATGAACAACTAGTTGTATCTTCTTACGCTGGGCACTCTCACTGTACTCATTCGTATCAAAACGAATCCGACCATTACGTTTACAGTCTTGATATTCATAGTTGTCACGTTTCTTTACTTGTTCACGTATACTATTCCCGTCACCACTGTCATAGAACTTACGCTTCTGTTGTTTAGTTTTATATTCATTTATCTGTCTTTACCCAGCGTATTCGATTCCCTCTATCTCTTTCCAATAAATCTTTTATTGGCGTTTGTGTGAGATATTCTACAGAATAAAACATCGGCTTCTGTTCATATAACTTATAATATTTGAATTGATTAACATTAATCCCAGACTTCTTGTACGCTTTCTCATGAGGTTTAATGTATTTGATATATGTTTTTTTATCAATAGGTATAAGGCCGAGTGCAGCAATCTTACCGTTTAATACACTTTCCAATTATCCTCATTCCTCTCTTAATTTTCTCCAAAATAAAAAGCACCCAATTATGGATGCTTAGATATACTTTAGACGCATCTTCATTCTTTTTTATTAAATTGTGATCTATGTCTTTCAATGTCAACTCTTGGTGTTTTTACTCTTTCAGACTAACAGCACATATTAATTACATGTAACCTTTTCAAACTACACCAATGCATACTATCCTGCACTTAATTACAGAAATTAATATCCTTAAGCTTTTGCAATTAAATAAAATTCAATTGGTCTTGGACTCCCTGTTCCTGGCGTTGGATTAAACGTAGTAATTACCCATTGATCTATTCTTCTAGGAAAACTCTCCATTGCATACAAAGGAGCGTAATCCTTTGGTGCCCATCCTCCATTTATAACTTTCATTCCAGGCGCATTTAAAAAAGCAACAAGATATTCGTCTGTATTAATATCATAGCCTGCCCATCTAAATGATATAAAACCATTTCCAAGGTCGGTTTGTGACGCTGAACCAGGTGGCTTCTTTATAAGAAAACAGCCTACCTGGGGTAACCATGAATTAAATAAAGTTAGTTATTAATTTATGCCTTGATTTACGTTTTTTACTTAATAAAAAGCACTCCATAAGGAATGCTTTTATAATTTTCACTTATTTATTTGTTCACACCAAAATGATAGCTTTAGATTAACACACGTAATATATGGAGATATAATCCCTCTACTATCTATCTTATATGCATAGCCTTCAATGTATACAATTTCCCTACATCAAGAATAGGACCTCCAAAATTATCATAGACTCTTTCTTTTTCATATACTCTCGTCTTTGACATATGTAGAAATTCTAATTCCACTATCATTTTTACCCTCTCTCTTCTATCTACATATCAAAAGGCGACTGTCCACCAGTGTTCCTTTCGTCAAATTTTTATATTATTTTTATAAATGCGGTAAATGAAGTTTTATTCTTCTTCCAAAATCAATTACACCTAAAACAACGTGTGGTTAACCAAATCCAGATACTGTCTTCTAAGCCCAATTTTTTATTTTTCTAAAACAATTCCTGCTATTTCATTAGCATATTTTTTAGAGTCAAATTCATCATAGTTACTTAGTACTACAACAGACAAATATACTTTTGGAAACCGCATGAAGTATGAACGATAACCTGCCCAGCTACCTGAATGTTCCAAGTATCGACAGTTAAAACCTTCTGCAAGCCTGAGCCCAAAAGCATACTCTTCATTATCAATAATCGTTTCCCCAGTTGGAGAAATTTCCGGACCTAGTTCGCTCATTTTTTTAACAACTTCTTTTCCACCAACAGTACCTGTAGTTAGATTTTCTCCCCACTTTACCAGGTCTTCAACTGTTGCATGTACTGCCCCATCACCTGTATGTTCCCAAGGACTTTCATAGATTTTATATGTTCCTTGCTCATTCTTCGAATACCCACTAGTAATGGGTATAGTAGTTGGGTAGTTATCTATAATTGTTGTGTCTCTCATATTTAAAGGGTCAAAAATACGCTCCTTTGTAAACTGACGTAGAGACTTGCCACTTACCTTCTCTACCACTTGTGATAATAAAAAATATCCTGTATTGCTATACTCAAATTTTGTGCCCACTGGGAACCTTGCAATTTGATGAGCATTTAGGTGTTTTAGCGATTCTTCCACAGTTAATGAATCAGTAAATTTAATATTTGCTGCTTCAGCCAATGCCATATAATCAACTAGCCCACCAGTATGATGAATTAGATGTCTCAATGTTACTGGTTCAGCATATGTTCCTATAGAAGGGACAAACTTTACAATTGAATCATCTAAACCCAATCTTCCCTCTTGTTCTAAGAGTAGTATAGAAAACGCTGTAAATTGTTTAGAAACTGAGGCGATATTAAAAACGCTCTTTGTGGTTATCGGTAGATTTTCCTCTATAGAAGCTAAGCCAACTGCACCTTTATACGTTACTCCACTATCAAAACTAGCAATATATGCAAAGCCAGGGGATTTGGGGGAAAATTTGTTCAATAATTGTTTAATGGGAGTATGTGTCTTTTCATTATATGTATTATTCATCTTAATCACGTACCCTTCGCTTAAAATGATTACAAATATAATAAAAAATACTATATATAAATATCAGTGTAAGTGTGTAAAAGTTATACCATATGTCGTATGGCCTATTATAAAAAGCAAACTTAATTAAGTCTGCCTTTTTGATGTTATTCCAAATCTAATTAGTTTTGATAATATATCTTTTGTTTACGCTGAAATGGATAAGTTTTAATTTCATCCGTATCTAAATTTTCATTAAATAGATGTATGGCTATAATTTGTCTACAATCATAGGTATGATAATAATATATACCAGACTCCATACACATTGCACTTGTATAAATGGTATTATCTATTGTACCTTCTTCCGTTATCACTCCACCTTTTGGAAGCTCACAATTTGATAAGATATGAAAAACGGCCGATATCCCTTCCTCTTCGTTATCTATCCCTTGAATATTTTGTTTACTATACGCTGCCCTTACAAACCTTGATGGTGGGGTGAAATCCCCAGGGAGTCCCATCGAACCTGAACCTTGTCCAAAAGCACTTAATGATACATCCCCCCATTGGGTTGGTGCATATGGCTGCGATTTAAGACCTATATATTGTCTTAAATTTTGTAAATGCCAGTTAAACTCAGGACTATTGGTCATTACCCCTAGCGGATTATCATACATTTTTAGCCCCTCAATTGTGGGCTCTAATACAATACATTCTCCCCGCTTATCCGCTAAGATCCAATGTAGCGGTGGAGTAACTCCTAAAACAGATAATGATATATCTAAAAAAGAAATACTCTCTACAGATTTCTTTAACTCTTCGACAGAATTGAATTGTGTGAGACTCCATGCCACAAAATCAAATGAAGCCAGATTTGTTTTATTGTCATCTATACTGTTACTATAAGTAGCGAATCCTGGAAAATAAAGTGTTGCACATGTCATACCTGATTCATTTACTCCATCTGCCAGAATGACCCTTCCTTGATAGTTAATCCCCATCCCGACAACTGCTTGTTTCGCCTTGATATTTTCACCAGTTATATTGTTCCATTGATAACGCCGAGGAATGATTATTACTTCTTGATTGAAATCTAATGTAAAATCCATCGTTCGTGCAAAAAGGTGCTGACCGTTTTTTGTCTGTAATGTCAAACTAGTACACATAAAGAACACCCCTTTATTTAGTTTATATGAACAAAAACTCTTTTAATTTCTACCTTGATAAGCAACCACTTATTTCCTATTCTTTTTTCTTACCTATATTGATTGACTCTCCTTTCAAAATATTAAATTTTTAATACAGTATGCCAAATACTATAAGGAAAATAAAAATTATCAAAGAGGTTAATAATCGATTTTAAAATTCATCCCTATCAACTTAAAAAGCTATTATAAACAAACTTCAATAAAAAATGCCATCCCCCTCTTTTTTTATAACTCGATTTTTTAATTAGAAGGATGTTAATCAGTATGCATAGATTTCGTATCATCAAAATTATTATAATTATCATTTTGAGAAGAATAACCACTATTAGAATTATTATTAAAATGTGGGTACTGAATAAATTCATTATACAAAAAAAAACACCATTCTTTTCCACAGCCTAATTTAATACCTAAATAATTCATATATTTAAGTTAATTATTTTTCCTATTATTCTTCTTCATGTACAAACAACAAGAAAAAATTTTTCTAGATCATTTTATCAATAATTAAGACACAGTTATATAGTGAATAAGCCTAGTTAATCCTTAAAGTAGGCTTTTCTAATATATCGCTAAACCATCATAAAGGTTTTCACTGGATACCTTCATAAAAACATAGATAATCAGATAGTCTTGCTTCTTTTTACTGATTTGAATGTCCTTTATGCTCCCTTCTTTATCAATTATTCACTAGAGATAGTTAAACCCGTTTCCTTTAAGTTATAGACCGTATAGCAAAAAAAAGCTTAAAATATTAAGAAAATAATCGATTTTTTATTATGAGCACATATATTTTTTTAATCTTTTTAAATTCAAAATTTATATATTGATAAATAATTAATGGAATACCCGAAAAGGAATAATTTACCTTTTATTGGTTAGAATGATGTACGAATCTATCTAATAAAAGGAGTTGGTTTTATGTGCCAAAAGCACAGCAAGTGTAAATGTAGTTTTGTTCCACCATCTATTCTATCTAATATGGCTAGATCCGGAATTGATGGAACACAATTAACAATTAAAAATAGTAGAGACTCTAGGTTAAAGAGAAAAGAAAAAGACATTCATGTGTTGGAAGTTGAAGCTGGAATTAGTAAAAATCCATCATTAGAATTTTCATCAAATGAACAAGCGCAACGTCAAGTATACGATTGTGAAAATCAATGGGAATTGCGTCATAAAATGGTTCGCGCTGAAGGTGATCCTAATACCGCAGATGAAATTGTTAGTCACGCATATGAATATGCAGGTCTTGTACGTGATTACTTTAAGAATGTTTTAAATAGAAATTCCATTGACAATCGTGGATTAGATTTAATTTTAAATGTTCATTATGGTGTGAATTTTTTAAATGCATTTTGGGATGGAGATGAGATGGTTTTTGGAGATGGGGATGGTCAAATCTTCATTAATTTCGCAAACTCTAAAGATGTGATTGGTCATGAATTAACTCATGGGGTTACACAATATACTGCAAATTTAATGTATGAAGGCCAATCTGGAGCTTTAAACGAACATTTCTCTGATGTTTTTGGAACTGCGATTAAACAATATTCTAATAAACAATCAGCAGATGATGCAGATTGGTTAATAGGAAATGATATTATGGGTCCTAAATTATTTGGAGAAGCTTTACGTTCAATGAAAGCACCCGGAACAGCTTTCGATAATCCTTTAATGGGGAAAGACCCTCAACCAAGTCACATGAATAATTACTTTGACGGTCCTGCAGACAATCATGGTGTACATATTAATAGTGGAATATTCAATAGAGCTTTTTATCTAGTTGCAATGGACATTGGAACGGAAAAATCGGCTAAACTATGGTATCATGCACTACAAAACCTTTGGACAAACGCAAATTTCAAAGATGCCGTACAAATATTAGTTAGATCTGCACAAATCCTTACTAAAGATGGAGAATTGCCGTTTGGTACAACACAGACTGTACGTGCAGCATTTAGAGACGTAGGACTCTAAATACTCATTTATTGAAGAATTAAGAATGGAACAAAATAATACTAGGTGGAGAAAAACTTATGGAAATTAATTTTACCTCTCATGGAGGATTTGCCAATTTACAATTAGTTTATAATGTAGAAACAAATAAATTACCAACAAACATTTCAAAAAAAATACAAAATATAATAAATAAATATCAAATTTGGGAAATAAACGATACTATTACTGAAAAGCACACTTCCCTCCCGCCTAGTATTTTCTATTACGAACTATTGTTAAAGGATAATGATAAGCAAAAAAACTTTATCTGTAATGATTTAAATGCCCCTGTAGAACTTCGTCCCTTATTAACATTTTTACAAGAACTTGCTATAAACCATAAATTAGATTTACAGTAAAGTATAATTGTATTGACCAATACATACTTACAAATATTAAATAAAATTCATCTGAAAATAGTCCAGTATAAAATTTAAAAAAGGAATTTTAATACACGTACTAATAACTATTGAACTGAAATAACTCCAAAGAGACCTCTATAAATGATCTAAAAGCCTTCCAACAAGTAAGCATAGTGATAACAATCTAAGTTGATGGTAATGGAAATGTACTGGTACTTACCTATCCTTCCATCGCCTACAATGGAATTCTTGCTGATTTGTTGACATTCAATCCTGGTCAATTAAATTAACCTTATCAAGAATTTATCTAATGAATGTAGGTGAACATGAGTTAAATCTCGCCCTTGGTTTATCCCATTCAAATGTTCGTGATGCACTTATGTTTTCAAGTTACAGTATGGCTCTTAGATCATTAAATAAGGTTGATACAGGAAGAATCCAATCTATTTATTGTCTAAATACCTAAATCTTATTATTAAATTATTAACAATGCATTAAAAGAATATACAAATAACATTATATTTTATCAGCTAATACCACCAAATCCTTTGGTTACAGAGATTCTTACTGTTAAATTATAATTCACATAAGTGTTAATAGGATTTTATACGCATGTGAAATTCCTTATTCTATAAGTATTGAATTACCTATCTAAAATAATATATTTAATCTAACTTTGAAGGACACAATTAATGAATGAATTATCTAAGCTTAACTATTAAATTCTTATGAAAGGACTAATATATTATGACAAAAAATAATTCGAGTATTCCAGAAGATGATTTTTCGACATTATTCGTGAAAGAAAGTGAACAAGTGGAACTTCTTAATGAACTTAATAAAAATAAAGATTTTATTGAAAAAGATGCAGGGAAATATTTAGATTTGGACTTGGAAAAACACATTTTAGCAACCTATTATGCAGCAATTAATTTCGAGGAATTAAAATCAAATGAATTATTCAAAGCATTACAATCCTTGTTAAAAAATACACATAAACCAGTTAAGTATAACCCTACACAATATTTATATAATTGGGTGGATTTGCAAGAAGACGGAAAATTAAAAAGTATCTACTCAGGGAAGATACGAAACCCAGAAGACGTTATTGCTGAAGACTTTGAAATACTCACCAAACGAAAAAATGAATTAGATTTACTTCTTGCTAATCACTCATTAACAGAAAATGAATTAAAAACCCAAAAAAAGCGAATTGAAGAAAACAATAAACTGAACTGTGAACATGTAGTACCACAATCATGGTTTCATAAACAGGAACCAATGAGAGGTGATTTACATCATTTATTCGCATGTGAACCATCCTGTAACTCATTGAGAAGTAACTATCCTTATCATGATTTCTCAGATTATGAAGGAGGTAAAGAACTGAAAATTATTAGACAAGAGTGCGGAAAATTAGAGGAGAATTTATTCGAACCTGAATATGCTAAAGGCATAGTGGCTCGAGCTACTTTATACTTTTTACTAAGATATCCAGATGAAATTACAAACGATAAAGAAAAAAATATAGATATTGAATTATTACTTAAATGGCATGAAGAATTTCCAGTAAGTATATATGAACGACATCGAAATCAAAGTATTCAAGACACCCAAGGGAATAGAAACCCCCTTGTTGATTTTCCTAACTATGCTCGTAAAATTGATTTTCCATTGAGTTCTTCTTGAGTTTTTATAATTCAAATAAATATAAGTTAAAAAAGCTTAATACTCACTCCCTTACCTTTTTTAGGAGGGAGTTTTCTTTATTTTAACAAAATAAACCTTTTAATAATTATATACAGAAAAACCATAGACTTAACTACTTCTACGGTTTTTGATTTATCTATATTTTAATAATAAACTTGAATTCAAATACCATTTGTAATTCATCTTACCCCTAATTCACATAACTAAATTATAAAAAATAAATTTGAGCTAATGGATAATAGCTCTTTAAAATACCTACATAATCCATACCTTGATCAGCAAGATATTTACTGCACCATCTACAGAAGTATTCATTTGAATAATCTCTTCCCCCACTACTATATACAATTAACATCGGTTCAATACTATACGGTTTTGCAATGTATTGATTAAAAATCTCATCAACTACATCATCTATTTCTAAGAACGTATTTCTACCATAATTAAAAGATTGATCAAACAAAGAAGAACTACTAATTGTAAATCCTCTTTCAAAATAATGTTCATTATATATACGATTCAATACAAATGAAGTTATACAAATAACATTAGCCCTTAAAGCTTCTTTTGGCCAATTCGGGTATAATTCCGAAGCGCTAACATTTTTTATATATTCCTTAAAATCCACTTTGTATCTTGGAGCATTTTCATAAGGATTCCCATCATGAACTATAATATATTGCGGTATTTGTAGATTATCTGCATGTAAAGGAATATCTGTAGAATACATAGAGTACTGCTGAAGTTGTCTTTCTAAATGCTGTTTAGTTAATTTATGCTGAGTTACATCAATAATTTCTATTGATTGCAGCTCTCCTGTTCGATTTATAGGAATCATTTCTACTCTTTGTTTTGCTGTAGTTCCCGCAAAAATTTGTACACCTCTAACTATTTTCACACCATAATTAGGTGCTTCAATTGTAAGGACATATTCTGAATAAGGTTTAGGGCCCGAAGGATCTGAAGCAGATTCTTTAGGAGGAGCAGATAAAGAAACGACACTTGTTAAACCAATATCATTTGTTTGAAGTGTGGTAATAATTTGACTACCCTCATCTTGCTTACGAACGTATACCTTTGCACCCTTGATTGGTTTATCTGTATTCATTTCATAAACAGACACAATTAACTTACCACTTGATGCGCGATAAGTATCTCGTGTATCATAAAAAAATTGTTGATTATTCAAAAATATATTTGGTTGATAGCATAACTGCTTTCCTGTATCCCATAGATAAGAGAGATAATCAATCAAAACTATTCGCCCTCTCTCTATAACAATTCATTGCAATCACTCCTTTATATTTTTATTACTTTCAATGATTAATAATTAGGATAGTATCCATTTTGATTTGGGTAATGAGATGTGGAGGGATTTGTCATAGAAGGTGTAGAGGAAGGATTAATAAACAATTGGTTTGTATGTTGAGAAGGTGTGTATGTTTTAATATTTGCATCTGTATTTGTCTGTACTGGTATGGGGTTATATTCCAAATCTCTTGTGGTACCTGCAGTATATTGTAATTCTTCAAGTAATCTCCATAGTTCTTTACGCACTACTCCTGTTACAGTAAAACTTTTAATTTTTTGAAATTCCTTTACTGATTTTTCAGTTCCAAGTCCAAAAAATCCATCTATTTCCCCTGTGTAAAAACCAAACCTTTTCAATAAACTTTGTATCATTTTTACACTTTCTCCTTGGCTACCATTCTGCAAAATCGGGTAAAAACCAGGAAGATTTGTCACATATACATATATATCATTTAGCTTATTCCAAGTTAGCTCATCTACAATTCCATTATCAGGAATTTGAAAATTCCTTTGAAAAATTTTGACTGCATTTACTGTATTTGAATCAAACGTGCCGCTTATTATTATTTCAGGGATATTTGAATATTTTTTTCTTATTTGAAATAAGTATTTCTGAATAGTCCGAACAGCTCCTTTTTGGTCTCCTTCCTTTATATTATAACCTGGGAATGATTTGGTTACTTGTATAAAGTCAGCTAAACGGATTTCTACATTTTTATAATAATATTTTAAAATCTCCATATAATTCATCCCTCGTTCTGCAAGGCATGCTGTCCCCCATTGATAAAGCATCCCTGGTCGACTTGCAAATGGACATGGTTGCTTTTTACCAGCACGATATTGCGCAAAAAGTGGTGCGTTTTCACCAGGCTTTGCAATGTATTGTTTAAATACTTCCTCTACCACATCATCAGTTTCTTCAAAAGTATTTCTGCCATGAGTATATTTATGATCAAACTGTGTAATACCTGTGATTGTAAATCCTTTATCTTTATAGTAATTTGTATAAATCCGGTTTAATGTATAGGAAATGACACAAAGTGCATTAGCTATCAATGCATCTTTCTTCCATGTTGGATATACTTCAGAAGCAAGAACATTTTTAATATAATCTTTAAACCTTAGCTTGTATCTTGGAGCAGGCGTATTGGGATGACCATCATGAACGATAACAAATTCCGGTAATACAACATCCACATCTAAGTTTTGTCTTGACTCTTGTTGTTCCTTATGTTCTTGTTGTAGTTCCTGTTGTGATTCTTGCTGAGGATATTGTCCAGTTAATGTATGCTCGGGAATATCAATTATTTCAACAGAATCTCGTCCTTCTGTTCCACTAACAGGTATAAGTTCCATTTTTTGAACAGCTGTAACATCTTCAAAAATTTGTGTACCGCGCAGTACTACAGGTGCATAACCTGCAGCTTCAATGGAAATTGCATATTCTGAATACGGTTTAGATCCTAAAGGATCGCTCGCATTCTCTTTAGGGGGCGTAGGCAATGCAACTGTATCAGTTTCACCGAATTCATTCGTATACAAAGTAATAATATCACTTTGGCGGGAAGATAAAATACGTCCTTCCCCTGTCATTTTATAAATAGATACTTTGACACCCTTAATCGGACTTTCTGTATCTTTTTCATATATTTTTGCAAATATCTTTCCGCTTGGTTGCCGATAAAAATCTTCCTGACCTTTATCACTCACTCCTGCTACAGAATATGGTGGTTTATAACCTCCTGAAGAATATGGATAAGAATTATACAAATTCACCTCTCCTCTCGATAAATCCTATTTATATTAAAACTCTAGTATATAAACAAAATAAAAAGGCCCTTTATCCATGATATTATGCTCAACTCTATTTTTTGAAATCATATAATTGCCTATTTTCTTTAAAGATTCTCCAGATTTTTTAAAAATAAGTATGGACTACTCTACTTTTACTTGACCACTTCCTGCTAATCTACCCAAAATCTCCTTCAATCCAAAAGGTTAATCTAGTTATATTTTATTACATACTATAAAAGTCAAATAACCTTATTTACAAAGATAATTTTATGTAATTCATATTTATATTTGTCTATTACAAAGAAAGTTATGAATTGAAGATTTAAGTTGATTTATAAAGGGATTTTCTAAGATTACTCCTTTAAAATCTATATTTTATAAGTAGAAAAAACTCTTACAAATATTCGAATATAGTAACTTTAATAAAATCGATTTTATCTTTTTACGATTAGTACCTGTCATATTAAAGTTCAATCTAACTATAATAAGTAACAGTATTCTAAAATCAAGGGGTGAAATATGGAGAATTTACCCACTCTTAAATTAGGTTCCACAGGCCATTACGTAACAATACTCCAATTAAATTTAATTGGTTTGGGACTAAGCTACGAGAAACTTGCTATTACCGGCTTTTTTGATGAAAAAACACATAAATGCACAAAAATTTTCCAAGAGAAAACTAAATTAAAGCCTAATGGGATAGTAGAAGTTAACACTTGGAAATCATTGTTTGAGAACGTAATATTACTACAAAAGAAGCTACAATCTATAGGGTTTTATTTTGGACAACTTGATGGAGTATTCGGTTTATCAACTACCAAAGCCACACAAGAATACCAAAAAGAGCAAAATTTATACCCTTCTGGAGATATTACACCGAGAACACGCCACAAATTATTTAATCCCAATTCTCAATCTGAATTTTATACTAGCTCTAATCATTTACAATCCTTACATCCATATGTGGAGATGTTGGCTAAAGAATTTCTTCAATTAACAAAGACTAATGGCTTAGATGTTCGAATATATTCAGTGTTTAGGAGTTGGAGTGAACAAGACCGGTTATTTTCTTTAGGAAGATGGAAACCGGGTAAAAAGGTTACAAACGCTCGAGGCGGCGAATCATATCACAATTGGGGGTTAGCCTTTGATGCTGCACCTTATGAAAATAATTCTATACACTGGAATAACATTAAAAAATTTAAGCAAATGGGGTATATAGGGGAACAACTTGGTCTAACTTGGGGCGGGCGCTTTACTACCCTAGTTGATTATCCGCATTTCGAATATTCTTTTGGATTAAGTACTTGGGATCTCCTTAACGGTATTACCCCTCCTATTTTAAATATATAGCTTTTCATGTAACTTAAATCACATCAAGAAATTTTTCTATTTATAAAGAAAAAGTATCCTACCGGATGCTTTAATTGTTCATTCAAAAAGGTAACTGAACAATTACATATTTAATGTCCGTAAATTCAACTATACCATTGCTTGTCCGAATCTAATTCAACTCCCACATACTCCTTAGGCATTAGAGAATGACACTTTACGTTGTTCTTTGAGAAAAGAATCTTCTGGGCAAAATGATAAATGTTTTATATATTCCAACAAAAAAGAGATGCCATCTAATCATCTCTTCTTTAATCATGAAGTGGAAAATGGTGTAACTTACCCTGCTTTAACATATGTAAAATATATTAAAAAGTGTTGGTGATAATACAATAAATACAAATGAAAAAAGATAACTATTAAGCCCCATTACTGGGGCTTTGTTTAACATTGGGATTCTAAAATTTCATCTAAGTCAAGCCCTACTTGTTTCCATCCTGAACCTTGTATCCATACCGATCCCGCTACAGACTTAGAATCGATATGGGTAACATACATATTTATAACTCTTCCATCTTTCAAACGGAATCGTGCCCACTTATTCATGCAGCCCTGACCAGTTGGAGGCACTGGAGGCCAAGATGGAGTCGGTTGCGGTTGTATAGCACCTGGACCTATAAATGGAGCAACTTGTGGTGCAGGTCTCGGATAATCTTCATTATAAATAGGATAATCATAAAAATAAGGGTAAGGATGATTATACATTTTTCCACGTCCTTTTATATATTAAGTTTCTAGATATGTCTATGAGGGGTGGGTATATCTGTATCCGCGCGAATCATCTAAACTCAATCTTCCCTCTTGTTCTAAGAGTAATATAGAAAATGCAGTGAATTGTTTAGAGACTGAGGCAATATTAAAAATATTTTTTGTGGTTATAGGTAAATTTTTCTCTATAGAAGCTAAGCCAATCGTACCTTTATAAGTTACCCCGCTATCAAAACTAGCAATATATGCAAAGCCAGGAGATTTTGGTGAAAACTTGTTAAATAATTGTTTAATCAATGTATGTGTCTTTTCATTATATGAATTATTCATCTCAATCTCGTACCCCTTCCATTAAATAATTCAAAATAGATTACCCTATTATCTTTCTCATATTGAATTCAATTAACCTTCATATCGAATCTTTGATATGGGGAAAATCTCAAGTTACCTCATTTTAGTTTCCAAGGAAACTAAAATGAGGTATAATTATATTTGCACAATAGATATCGTTTACAAATCCATTGTGCAAATTCTTGTATTAGCTCTTAATTAAATAAAAAAATGGAGGGCATGACATGGAAAATTATTATGATGTAGCGGTAGTTGGCGGTGGTCCGGTTGGACTTATGACAGCATGTGAATTAGCTATTCAAGGTGTAAAAGTTGTCGTTGTAGAGAGAAGATTAAATCGGATAAGAAATTCTAGAGCACTCACACTTCACCCTCGCTCCTTAGAATTAATGGCTATGAGAGGTATTGAAAATCGATTTTTATCTAGAGGGAAGAAATCAGATACAAGCCATTTTGCTGCCCTAGATACAAGATTAAACTTTAAAAATTTAGATACTGATTTTCCATATACGCTTTTTATTCCCCAATCCATTACAGAAGAAATATTAGAAGAGCGTGCGTTAGAATTAGGTGTAGATATTAAACGTGGTCATACATTAAAAGATATAAAACAGTATGAAACATTCGTACAACTAGAAATAGAACAAGCAGAAACAATATATAAAATAGAACTTCAATATGTAGTAGGCGCTGATGGCGCAAGAAGCGTAGTTCGTGAGTTATCACATATACCTTTTAATGGAACAGATACAACAACTACAGCTATATTAGGCGATGTCATTTTAGAAGATGTACCAGATAACCCATTTTTTTCTACATCTAATATAAATGGGTTAATAATAATGGTACCTATTGCACCTAATGTATTTCGTTTTGCAATTGTAGATCCTAAGAATCAGACAATACCTGTTCATGTTGCTGTCACAGAAAAAGAGCTTATCGATAGTATTTATAGTATTACAGGTGAACATGTTCAAATTAATAGCTCAATATGGCTTTCTCGTTTTGGAAATGCAACCAAACTAGCAAATACTTATCAACATAAGCGTGTATTCTTGGCAGGTGATGCAGCGCATATTCATTTCCCTGCAGGAGGACAAGGTTTGAATATAGGTTTACAAGATGCTTTTAATTTAGGGTGGAAATTGGGACTCGCTATAAAACAAAAAAAATATGAAAGCCTATTAGAAAGTTATCATTTTGAACGACATGCTGTGGGAAAACAATTTTTAAAGGATGTACAAGCACAAGAACAATTAATGATAAACTTTTCAAATGCAGGTATAGAATTAAGAGAGTTATTCTCGCATTTACTCACATACCCAGAGATGAATAAAGATTTAGCTGAAAGAGTAAGTGGCTTAGGGGTTATATATTCCTCTATGCATACGAAAGAAAAGCATCCATTAATAGGGAAAAGATGTACAAATCTTACTATTTCTTCTCAAAATAAGAAAACTTATAAACTCTTTGAATTGATGCAAGATGGTAAATATATTTTATTAATACATCCTTCTTATAAAGAAGAAATAGATAAAATAAACATTGATTCGCACACAAAGGTGGTTGTAGGAGAAATACAGGATTATCAATTAAAAAATATTGATGTCATTTTAATTCGCCCCGATGGTCACATAGCTTACATTGAGTATGATGAAAGAAAAGACTGTACAGATTTGAAAATAAAATTGAATAATTTTTAAAAACTACTATTTATGTAATGTTCTTATGGCAGTTAGCTTTTGCTAACTGCTTTTTATTATTAAGTATGTCCTCATCAAAATGATGAATCTCTAACTATTAGCTCAGCTCTTTCTATCTAGAAGAGTAGTTTGTACTTTTACTTAAAATTCCTTGAAAACAATTTGAGCATAAATTTTTCACATTAAAAAAGGAGAGATTATAATCTCTCCTTCTAATCCATACACTATATAATTAGCGAGTGAATCGACCGACAAGTTGTTCCTCAGCCATTGATATTAGACGTTTTGTAATTTCACCACCAACAGTCCGTTTGGACGAGCGGTTGCGTCTGCACCAAGTTGTATATCAAACTCTTATGCGATTTTATATTTCATTTGATCAATTACACTTTCAGTACCACGAACTAATAATTCGTTACGGCTTCCACTATTCTTACGTATACTCGTCAAATTTCATGTCCATACTGTTTAGAGACGGTAGTCCATGCCATTCGGATTGACCTCCAGCACATGATAAATTTATAACCGTTCCTATAATTAGGAGCGGTCTTATTTCATTTCCTATAATTCTAATGATAAGAAATCATTATTTGTTCCCTTTCGATAGCTATCTATAGTCACCTTTAGAGGGAAACATATCAATTTATTAGGAGCATACCTTTTTAATATGGATAATATAGTATCATTAGATTCCTTAAAGCCACTAAATTAACGTTTTTAAAAATGAAGGAAGCGTCTTAAAAATGGGCATAGCGTTGTAAACCCGCATTTTTCTGATGGTACCCCATGATTATCAACTTAATAATTTTATAAAACCCCCAGGATGAAAATTTTGTGTTTCTGATAGAGGGCAACTTATTTTTTCCTTTTGGGGAAGAATGTATTTCTTAACTTGATAGCAATGTAGTGAGACCGAATATCTGTCGAGCTAAACAAAGCAAGATGAATTTTTCATTGTAAATTAGAACGAAATTTCGTTTTTGGTGGTACTCTATGTCCCACTCTGACAGTGTTTACAGTACCCGTGTGTCCTTTCTGCATAGAAGAAAGCTGCAATCCCCAGTGTTATCCCCAAAAAGTAAATTCCTGCAAAAATTAATCCTACTCCACACCATACATATGTTGTCCATAAGGTCCTGCGTGGCTGCTCATTTAATCTTGGTTTTGACAGATTATTATTTTTCTTATTTTTAGCTAAAACTTCTTCTCTTCTTTTTTAGTGTTTTTCAATATATTTTTGTTATACAAGTACAGTATAAGACACGTTAATCACAAAAAAGTCTAAAATAAATCTACTTTTCTAATTTATGTATATTATTTAACTAATTTTCTGATTAATCTTCTTTGCTACTTTTAGATCTTTTGTTTTAAATCCGCTATTTATAGCCCATCTATAAAATAGAAATGCAACAATTGAAATCAGTACCATATCCCATCCATAAGTTATAATATTTAATCCACCAAATCTTTCACTTCCAATGTACGATATACAAATCATAAATAATAAATACCCCACAATCCATAATCCAGCTAAAAAATTCTTCTTAAATCCAACCCATTTTGTTTTTAATTGATAATAAAAATATATAGGTAAGCCCATAAGTATAATAAACATTACTTCTCCTGTTAATGGCCATCTTGCCCAATATAATGTTAATGATGCAAAAATGAACCCTAAAGGTGCAAAAATATTTAATCCTCTTATATAGAAAGGACGATGGAAATTAGGCGCTGTTTTTCTCAGAGTCATTACTGTTATAGGTCCAGTAACATATGAAATTAATGTCGCTACTGAAATAACTTCAGCTAAAATACCCCATCCTTTAAATAAAAATAAAAAAACAAAACAAATCATTAAATTAAACATCATGGCAAATCTAGGCACACCATATATAGGATGTAATTTCCCAAAAACTTTAGGGAAATATCCATTCTTCTCCATTCCGTATAGCATGCGTGACGTGGTTGCCATATAAGTAGTACCTGTACCAGAAGGAGATACAAAAGCATCTAAATATAATACAATAACTAACCAATTAATATTTAGTGCTATCGCTAAATCAGCAAATGGTGAATTGAAATTTAAATTCGACCATCCGTTAATTAACATATTGGGGTTTACAGCACCGATAAAAGCAATTTGTAATAATACATATATTACAGTTGCAATTAAAATGGATCCTACAACTGCCCGAGGAATAGATTTCCCTGGGTTCTTTGCTTCACCAGCCATATTAATTGGGCTTTGAAAACCATTGAATGCAAAAATAACACCAGATGTTGCCATAGCAGTTAATACATTTGACCAATTAGATACATGAAAATCCTGATGACTAGTAAAGTTCTCTCCATGAAATCCAACAAATAGCAATGCACCAATTGTAAGACCAGGAATTATAATTTTAAATATAGTAATTAATGAATTAACTTTTGCAAATAGACTAACTGTCCAATAATTTAAAAAGAAATATATGATTATAAGTAAAGAAGCCGCTGCAAGACCTTTGGAAGTCAACATCCCATTGTCTACTAAATCCTTGGCCCAACTTGCCCACTCCCAAGGCCATGAACTCATATATTGTATTGACGCTATCGCTTCAACCGGGATAACTGAGACAATAGCTATCCAATTAGCCCATGCAGCAATAAATCCTACAAAATCTCCATGTGAGTATTGTGTATATTTTACCATTCCGCCAGCCTCTGGAATCATGGCTCCTAACTCGCTATATGGTAAGGCAATAAATAATATTACAATCATTCCTAAGACCCAAGAAAAGATAGCAGCCCCTCCTGATATTTTGGCGGCCTTCCATGCACCAAATAACCAGCCAGACCCTAAAATCGAACCAATCCCAGTCATTGTAAGTGCAAAGGTTCCAAGCTTACGTTTCATATTTTTCATTTTTCACACGCTCCTCGTTCACAAAATAAATAGAATCCTCTTATTTATTAACCTTTTACTCATATATACTCCCCCCTTTTTATTTAAAGTAAGAATGTAAGTTTTATAGACCAATTCACTATAAAGTTTATCTCTAACCAACTCTTTATAATGTATGTATACCCTCTATAACTCTCTCTAAACCTAAAAACTTTTAACAATATTTGTTACGGAAAAACATCATAACCTAGTATGCCTCTATATTGAGGGTTCAACAAATCATGTTAGTGAAGCACTAATAATCACATTTGTTTGAGTGTACCTCTGCATTAAGAATATTTTAGTTTTAAAAGACGAAGTTCATCTTGTCTATGTTCTTAATTTGATAGGCATGAGATGCTCCCCCAGATGCATTCAAGATAGACACGAAAATGAAGGAAACTGTTATAGAAATTTCTCCATTTCTTTGGTAATGTATCGCTCCTTTCTTACAAAAAACTCAACTCTACTACGTCAAAAAGGTTCTTTATGAAAATATGTAGAATTAGCACATATACGGTATTTTATAAATGGAGAGGTGATTGTGTTGAAGCATTTAACAAAATCAAAAAATTCATTAATAGGTCTGAGAGGGTATTTGGAATCCTATCCGTTAACTTCATTTTTTGTAATGGCATATTTATTCTCTTGGGTTGTATTAATTCCATTTATCTTATCGCAATGGGGTACTTTTCCTAAAACAAAGGCATTTGATATTTTCTTTTTTGCTAATGCATTTGTAGGCCCTATGTTAGCAGCGTATATCATGTTTCGAACCCTTGAAGGCAAAGAGTCATGGAAAAAAGTTAGAAAAAGCATCCTATCTACTAAAGTCGGTTTGAAGTGGTACTTGTTTACCCTCATCGTTATCCCCACTGCAATGTTTCTAGGTATGGTGATATTAAATGGAGAGATACATACTTTCCGTGACCTTAATTTTGAATTTTTTATAACCTATCTCATCTCTTTTGTAGCAATTTTCTTTCTCGGTGGACCTTTACCGGAGGAAATTGGATGGCGTGGTTTCGCTCTGCCTAGATTACAATCAAAATTTGGACCGTTAAAAGCTACATTACTACTTAGTGTTTTGTAGACTTTTTGGCATCTTCCACATTTCTTAACGGCTGCCCAAAGGGGTGGAACGGGTTCTGACCTTTCTCTCCTATATATTCACTTGCTAATTTTTATTTTATTGTGTTTGCCGATCTCAATCATTCTCACTTGGATTTATAACTGTAATCACGGTAACGTATTTATTGTCATGCTAGTTCATGCAAGTGTAAATACGTTTAGCTTGGTACAAACTCATTCCACCAACGCTGTTTTAAAGAATACAGGTACATTTGTAGTGATAGGTCTGGGGTTTATTGCTTTGCTTATTCTTATTTTCACACGAGGCAACCTGAGATATAAACAAACTTCTAATGGATTAAAGTTCAGTAACAATGAAAATATAAGTAAATAGAAAAGAGATCCCTATAATAATAGGTTGATGGCAATGCTAACAAATTAAGAATTATATTCTTCCTCAAAACGAAAAAACGTCACACTTTATTGAAAGTGAAATAGAATTGTAAGTAAAGAAATTCTACCGATATTTTTTAGCATATACCTTGAATTAATTAGCTAAAGTAATAGGATTTGTTCAGTAGGAAAAGAATTTATAGATAAAGAATATAACTATATTGAATATAATGACGTGATTTTAACTTTAAGGAGGCGATGTCGATGAGAAAATATTTTTATTTGATTGGGCAAAAAAACAAGAGGATAACGTTTTACTAGCCCATAAACTACGTGGTTCCTCTTCAATATTAGAAGGAGAGTATCAAATTGAAGAAAATTTATTTAAAGCCTATTGACAAAAGTAATTGGGAAGAAGCAATTAGACTGTCTGTTAAAGAAGAACAGCAAACATTTATTGCATCCAACCTCTATTCTATCGCAGAAGTTCAATTTCTAGATCATTTCTACGCAAAAGGTATTTATCTTGATGAAAAAATGATAGGATTTACTATGTTTGGAATAGATCCTGATGATAATAATTATTGGATTTATAGACTTATGATTGATGGTAAATTTCAAGGGAAAGGTATAGGTAAACAAGCTATATATCTGGTTATTGATGAGATTAGACAAGATAACTATACAAGTATCCCTTTAATTATGATTGGATATGCTCCTGAAAATCTTTCAGCTAAATTTGTATATAAAAAGGCAGGATTTATTGAAACAAAATTATCTTCTTGGGGTGAACAGTTAGCTAAGTATTCTTTATAAGCACTTGGATTCTCCACGTTGAATATTAGCTTTATTAAAGCGGATATTTGTTTTTTATCGTTTTCTGACAGAAGACTCCTTCTTCAAAACCCCAATTTTAGGTGGGAGATGAATGTCGGTTGGCATAAGCCAACATATTTGCTATCATTTACTTGTACAGATTGCTCTTCGAAAACTGAAGATATGAGGTTGGTTGCAGAAAAACGTTGCAACCGTAAAAACTTCAACGTTCTATCGCCCCACGCTTCTCTAAATTGCGAAAACAAAGCTAAAGTAGGTAGTGTGGTGAGTCAGCGTACAAGATACTTATGTTCTCACCGTAGGGACTGCGGGTAGAGCCTGCTAAGATAACTGGTGGATACATCGGTGTTCGCAGGAATCTCCCACTTCAACAGTCCGTTAGGACGTTAAGTGGTAAGTAGTTCAATAAGATGGTTCTAATGTATAAATAACAAAGTAAGAGGAGCCTATAGTGACAGGCCCCCCCTACAAAAAAACTGTAGTATACATGTTAAAAATAAATTCATTTTACTAATAATGAATATCCACCATTTTTACCATCAAATTTATACACATTCAAATGATATTTTCCTTTATAGTATTTCCTTCATATTCACCACAAGCTAAATAATTTCACATGTCTTATTCATGATAAAACACCCATGTCATTCCAATATTTTATTTACCACGGAGATATCTACTTCTTTTGGAACTGTAACATCAAACGTATAAACATCTGTTTGATCAGGATTAATCATATTTCCTTTTACAAGCTTATTAAACCTGAGTATCTTCTCTTCTTCAAGCAATCCACCTGTTTGCGAGTCTTTTTTACAGTAACTTTTATTTGTTCTTTACTTTCTTTTCCTCTACTATCTTTAACTGTTAGTTCTACATTATATGTTCTTTTTTCTCCATATCCATAGCTAGGATTGGCTTTTGTACTTGTTCTACTTTTATATGAAAAATCCTCTTCAAAACGCAAATAAAAAAGGGCAATTTCAGCCCTTTTTTATTTATAAATCCTCTATATCATATTCAGTATATCCCTCATAATAGTAACTAATATCAATGCCTTTCATGAATACTTCACGGCTATTAATTTTATCTACTAGGGCATTTTTGAGTAAATGCTTAATTTCAATATCTTTAATCGGGCTGCGTTCCATTGCCAGTAAATAATCTTCTTTATCAATCCTATTCCAGTCAACCACCTGTTGAATTTCATTCTTAAAGATTAAATCTAACCATATTCTAGTCGCTCTACCGTTTCCTTCTCTAAAAGGATGAGCAATGTTCATTTCAACATACTTTTCAACGATTTCATCAAAGGTTGTTTGTGGCATATTGTTTATATGTTCTAGTGAATGGCTTAGATACATAACAGGAGCAAATCGAAAGTTTCCCTTCGCTATGTTAACCTTTCGGATCTTTCCAGCAAAGAAATAAATATCTTCAAATAGATAATTATGAATGTCAGAAAGACCCTTAAATGTGCCAACTTCTATGTGGTTTATTTCTCCTGAATCATATAAATCTTTGGCTTTCATTTTTGATAGTCGTTCTTCCACTCGATTCAATTCCAACTGATTTTTGATACCTAATTTATTTTCTAGCACGGTCATTCTCCTCTTTTTCTGCCATTAATTCTTTTAGCATATCCAAATCTTCTTGTGTGGCTAAATTCTTGATGAAACTTCTAGCCATAGTTTTATAATTGAGGTATTTCGCTTGTTCTGGATTACGTTTTTTATAGTTTTTTGTGGCTTCATTTTGCGCCTTGCTGTATGCCATTCTCTCCCTCACTTTCAAGTATATAAGCATATTATATATGACTTAGTAATATATTCAAGTGAAAGAAAAGCTAGTGCCGAAACCTTAGTCTATGGCTATATCAAATATATAATTTAAATTTTTATCATTTCACAACATTTATCTTTTAGAATAAGATAATATTCACCTTCAAAGCATCTTCTTCTCAAGATGCTTTACAAATTTATCGTTAAATATGGATTTTATTTTAAAAACATGTTTACTCAAAGAACTCATATACCCTTATAGGTGTTGTAAGAATTAAGGAGTGCTCTGGACAAGTACTCCTTAACTCTTACTAAATAACGATTTTACATGTAATGGAACTTCTAAATATAAAAAATATGACTCCTTTTCATAGACATTTACGTATAGTAAAATGCAAGATGATAAGTAAAAATTCTTATTTATTTTCTTCACTTTGAAATAATCTAATCCTTTGGATTTCACAATATCCCTAAGTATTCTTCTTACCTAATTTGGTGATATTTTTATTCATTACCCAGCTACTCTTTTATAATAATAGAAATACTTTCTTCTAACAATTCAAATCCATAACTTAAGCCTTCTTTGTCAATTGTTAAAGAAGATAACAACTTAATTACTTCATCATTAGGACCAGACGTTTCAATAATTAAATCATTATCAATTGCAATTGAGCAGATCTTTTTAGCTATTCCAAAAGTATTACACGCTTTTATTTAAAATAATCTCTCATATGTAATTAAGGTTTTTCACTCTCTGTAAAAAGTGATTTATGTTCTACTGGAGAAGAAAGCACTATTAAGGTTGTAGGCTTTCCATACTCTAAGCACAAATTAATATAGTCTTCGAGTGTATGTACTGATTCTGTCACTACCTTTGTTAGATAACTGTATAAACCGGCAATACGATGGCATTCGACTACATCTGGATGTTCCATTGCAAATTTTTTATATTTGTTGCAATCTCTTGGTTCCATTAAAACAAACGCGGTAATATGTTTTTTTAATTCTTTCGGATTAACAATCGTACGATAACTTATAATGACACCCTGTTCCTCTAGTCTTCTGACTCGCTCTGTAACAGAGGGGGAACTCAAACCTACCAGCTTTCCTATTTCAACCATACTTAAACGTGCATTTTCCTGAAGATGTGAAAGAATCTTTAAATCTGTTTGATCCATTAATGTATCTCCCCTTGATTAATTAAGAATACAATTAATAATTCTTAAATTTTTTAAGAAAATTATAATTAATACATAAATTATAGCATGTTATCTTTTTTTAAAACTTTATATAATTGATATCAATTAACGAAAGAGAGGCTGAGTATCTTGACACAACAATCATTGAAACGTTCAATTACTTGGGTACAAGGAACTGCATTAACCATAGGGGCTGTGTTGGGTTGTGGAATTCTTATATTGCCCTCAATTACTGCAAATAGCGCTGGACCAGCTTCGCTTTTATCTTGGGTTATCATGTCTATATTAGCTTTTCCCATTGTCGCAACTCTGGCGCATCTTGCTAAAATGAGTCCTAGTGCAGGAGGAATTACAGCTTATGTTCAAATGGCATTTAATGCAAATACGAGTGCAATCCTAGGATGGATTATGTTAGGATCTATTCCTATTGGATTACCTATTATCGCTTTAACAGGTGCCCATTATATTGGTTATGTTTTTCCAATAAGTAATGTAGGAGTTATAGGCATCGCGGCAGTAATTTTGATTACTTCTTTACTCTTACATATTAAAGGAATTGAGTTATCATCAAAAATAAGTGTGTTTGTCATTTGTATAATTTCACTTCTAATAATTGTGGCTGTTGTCGTTTCTATCCCCTATGTAAAATTAAGTTCTTTTACACCTTTTGTACCAAACGGATGGTCTTCTGTTGGAGCTTCTTCTGTAATTATCTTTTTCTCATTTGTAGGATGGGAGATGATAACCCCATTAGCTGAAGAGTTTAAAAGACCTGCTAAAGATATTTCCATTAGTCTATTTTTAGGGGCAATTTGCATCTCAATTATGTACATTGCAATATCTTTTGTAACAATAGGGACTCACTCATATGGTGATAAGAACCAGATAGCTTCCCTTAGCATTCTAATATCAAAAGGATTAGGACCAATAGGTACATATATAACCACTATTTTAGCAATTTTCATTTCGTTTAGTGCTGTACATGCTAACATTGCAGGTTTTTCAAGAATGATTTACGCCCAAGCTAGAGAAGGACATTTCCCTTCCTTCTTTGCTAAATTACATTCTAAATTCCAAACTCCAACTAGGGTTTTACTAGTTTTAGGCGGAATTTTTAGTTGTATTTTAATTTTTTATGGTATAGCACGACCAAATTTAGAGATGCTTCTAAAAGGCCCTAGTGTAATTTTTATTACCTCGTATATTTTTACAATGCTAGCTGCTCTTAAGTTATTAAAAGTTCAAGATATAGGTTGGTGGATGGCCTTCTTATCTTTAGTTATATGTATTTTTGTATACTCATTTAGTGGTTGGGCGATTTTCTATCCAGTAATCTTATCATTCATAGGTGGGATCTATATACTTATGAATAAAAGGTCCAGCACAGTAATCAATCATCAATTAGATACACCCAATGAAAAATAGTTTCATAATCTCTATAAACTAATTCTACAAATTATATAATGTTATTAACACTATCAGATTGGAATAGATATAAATTCTGCTAACTTATAATTAACTCAAATTAATTTTATGAAATATGAATAATTATGTGTATTCAAGAAAAACCCAGGATAACTTTTTAAAATCATCCTGGTTTTTTCTGTATAAAATGAATTTCGTTATTTTATTTGTTTCCCCAATTATATATTTCTTCACAATTAATAAACAAACATATAAATCATTTAATTATGTAAAAAATATATAATTAAATCCCCCTATAAACTATATAAAGTTCAAACCAGCATATCAGCGAAAGTAGATCCAACGTTGTTTTTACGCTTCATATGCTTTTCTAAATATATTTTAGTCGTTTGAATATTTTCATGGCCAAGTGTTTGCATTAAATGATATAAATCTGCATTACCTTGTTCTACTGCCATAATTGCGAAAGCATGACGGAATGTATGCGCCGTTACTGGATTTTCACGATACAGTAGAAACTCTAAGTTTGTCTTTTTTATCATATCTGTTACTTGATTCGATAATGTTTTAGAGTTATAAGTATTTCCTCTTTGATTTATAAATACCGGACTCTCATCCCCTTTATCCAATACCGTTTGGAATCCTCTTCTCAGCCTCATTTCACAAATACACTGATATAAATGTTCCGAAATAAAAAGTTCACGCACTTTATCCCCTTTTCCAGTGACTTTTAACCAGTACTTTCCGTCGTAATGTAAATCTTTCACTCTCGCGGTGCACAATTCTTGAATTCTTGCACCAGTACTTGCTAGAGCCAGTAAAATTGTATAGTTTACTAAATGTCCTCTTTCTTTAAAAAACCCTAAAATTTTCATAACCTCATCATAGGATAGGTCCCGATTTGGCCGATCCTGCTCATTTACATTTGCGCGCTGTAGTTCTTCATGAAGAGGCTTTTCAATATAAGAAAATGCATGAAGATGTTTTAGAAAAGAACGAATGAGCACTGTTTTCTTTGCAAGTGTTGCGACTGCATATGTGTCACCATTCCTACCGTTCTCTACTCGTTTCAGCCAAGAATTGTATTTACGAATATGCCAAGGTTGCAATGTTTTCAATAAAGAGTCATTTTTCTGTACCTCTTCCCCATTCAATTCAAATTCTTCTGCATGCTGCACCATGCACTGACAAAATGACAAGATTTCAGAAACATAACTCTTTTTCGTATCCTCTTTTCTATTCTTCTTCTCATCCATATCTTTTTGTAAATGTACGAAATGATAAATAACTTCCAGGTCACTTAAATACGTATATTTACTCTTTCCCTCTTTTTCTGCAAGCTCCATTTTCTCTTCCAATTTATCCACATAACTATCGTTATACAGAAATGGAACTACATCTCTTAAATTCTCTACATATGTATCTATATATTCACTATGTTTATTTATAATAGATAAATTTTCTTTTTCATTTTTATTATCCATATTTCAAATTTACCTCTCCTATTGAAGATTATAATAATACTTCTCTTTATTACCTATAATTATTATTTTATTTTACTTCTATTAATTATACAAATGATAATTCATTATCCTTCTGTAAGAA